>JAJZNI010000100.1:18616-65078 GCA_021847925.1 bacterium | reverse complement strand
CTGGTTGATGCTGCGCGCGTCGACGAGGGACGCGACCGCGCCCTGCGTGCCGACGCTCTCGTAGCTGGTCCGGAGCAGGGCGCCCAGCTGCGCCCTGTCCTGCTGGGCCTCCGCGTCGAGACGGCGGACCTCCGCCTGGTCGGAGGCGACCTGGGCGTCGAGCTGCGTCACCCGCGCCTGCAGAGCCGCGAGCTGCGCCTGGGCCTGGGCGAGCTGGGTCCGGGCGGCGTCAAGCTGCTGCGTGGCGGCCGCGGCCGCGGCCGCGGCCGCCTGCTGCTGGACCTTGGCCTGGTTGAGCGCCTGCTGAGCCGCCTGCTCCTCGCTGCTGCCGCTGCCGGCGAGCGCGGGCGCGGCGCCAAGGCCGGTCGCCGCCAGCGCGATCAGCAGCGCGCAGGCGAGACGGGTCGTGCGGAAGCCCCGCGCGGGGAGGTGTCCGGCCATGGCGCGTCCAGTATCGAAAGCGCCCGCCGTTTGCCGGGCTCGATGTCATGGCTCCGTCATCGGCTGGTCGCGCGGCCGTCAAACGGCAGGGCCGCCGGCCCCGCGGGGGCGGGCCACCGAGGGCTGACATCCGCCCGCCCGCAGACCGGCGGGTGGGACCCCCTCCCGCGGTCCCTGACCGGACTACGACGCCCGGCGCTCGAGGAGCCGGTTGCGGACGTCGTCCGGAACGCGGACCAGCTCGACCGCATGCCGCGGGCCGCACTGGGTGCACTCGAGACGGCCGCCGATGGCGGTACCGTCGGAGCCGTAGTAGATGACGGTGAGACGCGGGGCGCCGCAGCGGGGGCACGGGTTGGGCGTGGCCATCGGGTCCTCCGGGGGTCGTCCTGCCAGGTGAGGAGATGATGGCACGGAGGCCGCCGGCCGGGGGAAGGGATCCGGTCACGGGGACGGCCGCCCGGGAGCGGCAGCCGGGCGCGGACGCCCCCGAGGATCCGACGGGCGCGGTGCTGCGCCGCTACCTCGACGAGCTGTATCTCTGGAGCGCTCGGATCAATCTCACCGCCGTGCCCCGCTCGGAGGCGGAGCGCCGCCACATCGGCGAGAGCCGCCGCCTGCTCGAGGCCGCCGCCCCGGCGGCGGGGGCTCGGGTCGTCGACGTCGGATCAGGGGGAGGCGTCCCCGGGTTGGTGCTTGCCGTGCTCCGGCCCGACCTCCGGGTGACCCTGGTGGAGTCGGACCGCCGCCGCGCCGGCTTCCTGGTCCACGCGGCCGGGGTGTGCGGCTGCCGGGGGGTGACGGTGCTGGCCCTGCGCGCGGAGGACGTGGGTCGCGACCCCGCCCACCGCGCCGGCTACGAGCTGGCGGTGTCCCGCGCGGCGGCTCCGGTCGCGGTGCTCTGCGAGCTCGCCCTTCCCCTGCTGCGGCGGGGAGGCCGTCTCGTCGCCCTGGTGGGCGACGCGGCGGCCGAGGCGGATCGGGCCGCGGCCGCCGCGGCGGCGTGCGGGGGGGGCGAGCCGCGGGAGGTGGGGCACGGGATCCTCGCGATCACCAAGGTGGCCGCGACGCCGGAGCGCTTCCCACGACGCCCCGGCCTGCCGTCGCGGCACCCCCTCGGGGCATGAGCCGGGCAGCGGGCGTCAGCCGCCGGGCGGCGCGAGCTGCTCGGCGACGGCGCTGAGCAGGCGCGCGCACTGCTGGATGGAGCGGCGGCGGGCGGTCAGCGGGCTCCGCGGGTCGTCGCTCACCAGGTCCTGCTCGGCGGCCAGGTCGAGGGCCACACCGATGGTCGTGAGGTCGTGCACGATCTCGGCCTCGATGTGCTCGGCGAGCTCCCGGCACATGCGGTCGGCGCTGGCGAGGGCGGCACGGGCTCGCGCTGAGGGGCCATCGCCCAGGAAGAGCCGCTCGAGCTCGCGGAGGTCGCCCGGATCCTCATTCACGGCCGGCACCGCGCTGACGCTCGTATCGCGTAGCCTGCGGGCCCGTGACGGTACGCCTGGACCCCCTGGCGGAGGCCGACCTGGATCAGGTGCCCCGCCCCCACTTCGCCCAGCTCCGCCGTGCGCTCGCCGCCCTGGACGGCGACCGCGGCGGCGGCCCGGACGTCACCCCGCTCAGGGGTCTCGACCCCTGGCGGGTGCTGGCGGTGGAGGGGCACTGGATAGTGTTCCGACCTCTGCGCGATGGAGACTGCTACGTCGGGCGCATCGTGACCCGGCGCGAGTTGGCGCGGATCGTACAGGAGGGGCCCGGGCGTCTGTCAAATGATGTGTGACAATCTTCGGCCGATGCAGGTGGTGAACCTCCGGGAGCTGCGGCGCGACCTCGCCGAGGTCCTCGAGGGGCTGATGATCTCGGGCCGCCCGGCCCTGATCACCCGCAGCGGCCGGTTGGTGGCGATGATCGCCCCGGTCGACGAGGCCGACCTGGGAGGTCACCTGCTCGGGCAGAGCCAGCGCTTCCTGGCAACCCTGAGGCAGGCGGATGAACGAGCGGAGCGCGGCGCGGGTGTGGAGGCGGAGCGGGCGCTGGGCGCCGCCCGCAAGCGGGCGCGGCGGGCCGCGCCCGGATAGCCGGGCGCTCTCGCGGCCCCCGGCGCTCCCGCCGGGGATGGCCGCCACCGCACCGCGCCAGGTTGTGACCCCGTCGGCGCACGATCGCGACCGGGGCGCCGTCACCCGGGGCGCGCCGGCGTGAAAGCATGAGGTGCCATGGCTGATCGCGGACCCTTCGCGAGGCCGGCCTTCTCGCCGGCCACGGAGGAGAGGGGGCTGGAACGGTCGCCCGCGCCGCGGCGCGCCGGCGCGGTGGCGCTCGTGATCGCCGAGCCCTTTGACCTCATATTCAACGACCCGTACCTGGCCCGGCTGGTGCGCGGCCTCGACGACGTCCTCCAGCAGCGGGAGCTCCAGCTGCTCGTGGTCGGAGCCCCGAGCGGCACCGAGAGCCGGCGGGCGGAGCGCTACCTGACCTCCGGGTGCGTGGACGGGGCCGCGCTGGTCTCGGTGCCCGGCGCCCATCCCCTGCCCGCGGCGCTCGTCGCCCGCGGCATCCCGCTGGTCTTCGCGGGGCGTCCCAGCAACGCGGAGCGCTTCAGCTACGTGGACGTGGACAACGTGGCGGGGGCGGCGCATGCCGTCACCCACCTGGCCGGCGGCGGCCGGCGCAGCATCGCCACCATCACCGGCCGGCGGGACATCGCGGCCGGCGAGGACAGGCTGCGCGGCTACCGCGAGGGCCTCACCGCCGCGGGCCTCGAGGTGGACCAGGCGCTGATCGAGCCGGGCGACTTCACGCGCGCCGGGGGAATGAGGGCGATGCGCTTTCTGCTGATCAAGCGCCCGCAGCTCGACGCGGTCTTCGTCGCCTCCGACCTCATGGCCGCCGGGGCCCTCGAGGTCCTCGCCGAGGCGGGCCGGCGCGTACCGGAGGACGTGGCCGTGGTCGGCTTCGACGACGACCCGATGGCCGCGACGCTCCAGCCACCGCTCACCAGCGTCCGGCAGCCGGTCGAGGAGCAGGGCCGGGAGATGGGCCGGCTCGTCCTCAGCGCGCTGAGCGCGCCGGGGCAGCCCCCGCGCAAGGTGATCCTCAGCACCCGGCTGGAGGTGCGGCTCTCCTCCGCCCCCACCGCGGGCAACCTGAGCGTCCGGCTCCGAGCCTAGGGGGCCGGCCCCCAGCCGAGGCGGCGCAGGGCTCGCTCCGCGGCGGCACGCTCGTCCCAGGGGAGCGCACCGCCCTCGACCTCGATGGTCCGCTCGTGGCCCTTGCCGGCGAGCACGAGGGTGTCTCCGGGGCCCAACCGCCCCACCGCGAACCAGATCGCCTCGGCGCGGTCGGGGACGATGTGGAGGCGATCGCCGCGGACGGCTCCCGCCGCCTCCGCCCCCGCCGCGATCTCCTCCAGGATCGCCATGCGGTCCTCGGCGCGCGGGTCCTCGTCGGTGATCACCAGGGCGTCGGCCAGCCGGGCCGCCACGGCTCCCATGGCGGGCCGCTTCTGCCGGTCGCGCTCGCCCGCCGACCCGAACACCACCCACAGCCTGCCCCGGGTGGCGGGACGCAGCTCGGCCAGCACCGCCTCCAGCGCCGCGGCGGTGTGGGCGTAGTCGATCAGCACGGCGAAGGGCTGGCCCAGGGCGACCCTCTCCATCCGCCCGCGCACCGCCTCGAGAGCGGCGATCCCCCGCGCCGCGTCCTCCAGGGGAGCGCCCGTGCCGCAGGCGGCTCCCAGCGCCGCCAGGGCGTTGGCGGCGTTGAAGCGGCCCGCCATGCGCAGATCGATGGAGGCCCGGCCCCAGGGCGTGGCCGCCACCATATGGACACAATTGTCAACAACATGGGCGCTCTCGAGAACCAGGTCGGCGTCGGGCGCCCCCGCGACGCTGCAGGTGAGCCGTCTCGAGACGGGGGCGCGCGCGAGCACCGGGAAGGCGAAGTCGTCGTCCCGGTCGAGGACGGCGAGACCGCCGGCGCGGGTGCCCACCAGCTCCAGCAGGCGCGCCTTGCTGCGCAGGTACGCCTCCCGCGTCCCGTGGAGGTCGAGGTGCTCCGAGGTGATGCGCGTGTACACCGCGACGTCATAGTCGACGTCGTCGACGCGGTGCAGCAGAAGAGCGTGCGACGAGGTCTCCACGGCGGCGCGCGAGCAGCCCGCCCCGGCTGCCTCGGCGAGCAGCGCGTGCAGCTCGGGCGCCTCGAGGGTGGTCACGTGCTCGGGATTGGCGCGCACCTCGTCACCGATGCGGCGATCGACGGTGGTGAGGCTCAGGGCGCGCTCGCCGGCCGCGCGCCACGCGGCCCAGAGCATGGTGGTGGTGGTGGTCTTGCCGTCCGTCCCGGTGATGCCGGCGACGATCATCCGCCGGGAGGGATGGCCGGCCAGCTCCGCGGCGAGGGCGCTCAGGGCCCGACGGCAGTCCGCGGCGAGGACGAGCGGCGTGGCGGCGGGGATCGGCGGGTCGGGGGGGCGCTCCGCCACCACGGCCACGGCGCCGGCGCGGACCGCGTCGGCGGCGAAGCGGTGCCCGTCGACTCGGAGTCCCGGTACGGCGACGAAGATCGCGCCGGGGCGGCAGCGCCGCGAGTCCTGTTCGACCGCGACCACGTCGGGGCCGGGCCCGGCGGGGGCCGCGAGCCCCGCTGCGCGAAGCAGCCGCTGAAGCCGCACGATCAGGAGAGCCCGAGGGCACGCACGGCGTCGAGCACGGTGCGGAACTTGGCGTCGGTCTCGGCCACCTCGGCGTCCGGGTCGGACTCGGCGACGACCCCGACCCCCGCGTGGAGCAGCACGCCCCCCGGGTCGAGCAGCGCGCAGCGGAGGCTCACCACCCACTCACCGTCGCCGCGCGCGTCCATCCAGCCCGCGAGCCCGCCGTAGAGACCGCGCGCCTCGGGTTCCAGCTCGGCGATGAGACGGCGCGCGACCGGCGTCGGGCTCCCGCAGACGGCCGGCGTGGGGTGGAGCGCGGCTGCGAGATCCAGCGCGCCGGGCGATCCGCGGAGCCGGCCCTCCACCCGGCTCTCCAGGTGCCACACCGCCGAGGTCGCCACGAGGCGCGGCTCGGGGTCGGCGCGGAGCTCGGAGCAGAACGGGGCCAGGCTCTCGGTCACGGCATCGACCACGATGGCGTGCTCGTGCCGCTCCTTCTCCGAGCCGGCCAGCGCCGCCGCCGCCTCCCGATCCCGGACGGGGTCGGGGGAGCGCGCGGCGGTACCGGCCTGGGGCAGCGCCAGCACCGAGGGGCCGGCGCGCCGGACCAGGGTCTCGTGGGTGGCTCCGAGGAAGACGCGACCCGGGCCGGCGGAGGCGGCGAAGACATGGGCGCCGGGGTCCGCCGCGCGCAGGGCCCCGAGCAGGGCGCGGGCGTCCACGCCCGGGTTGGGGCCGCGCAGGGCACGCGCGAGGACGACCTTCTCCAGCTCGCCGGCACGGATCCTCCGGATCGCCTCGCCCACGCTCGCGGCGAAGTCCGCCGCCGAGGGCATGGCTCGCCAGGCCATCGGCGCAGCCGCGTGCGCCGGCGGGCGCGGGGCCGGGAGGGTGGCGGCGGGGGACGCGGCGGGCACGAAGCCCCGCCCCCGGTCCCCCGCCGGGGGCGACCAGGTCACGGCGGCCGGGACGACCAGCTCGGCGGGGGCCTCCCCACCGAACGGCAGCGCCCCGACCACCATCCCCGCGGCGGTGCCGGAGGAGGCGAGGGCGCGGGCCGCGAACCGCGCGGCGCGGCGGGGCAGCTCCGCGCCGGCCGGGATCTCGATGCGATGGGCCACCCCCCGGGCCAGCACCCCCCCGCCCCAGCGCTCGAGGAGGAAGTCGCCCGGCTCCCACCCGGCGAGCAGGTCCCGGACCGGAGCGGCGGGACGGCCCTGGGGGGCGGCCGCGGGACGGGGGCACGCCGCCTCCGGCCCCTGCGCGGACGACGTTCGCGGGGCGGTGGTCATCGGGGACCGGAAGCGGCCGGGCTCACGAGCGATCCCGCGTGCCCACCAGGAGCTGGACGGTCCCGAGGCCGAGCAGCAGGCGCCGCACGTTGCGGAAGCCGGCGGCGCGGAAGGTGGCCAGCAGCTGCTCCCCCTGCGGCAGGTACGCGGTCGAGGCGGGGAGGTACCGGTAGGCGTCGCCGTCGGAGAGGAGCGCGCCGAGACGGGGAACCACCCTCTCGACCCAGGTGGAGCGGATCCAGCGCGTCACCGGGCGCGCCTCGGCGAGGTCGATCACCGCGATCCGGCCGCCGGGCCGGACCACCCGCGCCATCTCGGCCGCGCAGCGGGGGATGTCGGTCACGTTGCGCAGTGCGAAGCCGCTGGTCGCGCCGTCGACGCTCGCCGTCTCGAGGGGCAGGTCGAGGATGTCGGCGCGCAGGAAGCGCTCCGCGCCTCGGGCCCGGGCCAGCATCCCCGCCGAGCTGTCCACGCCGATGCTGCGATAGCCGTGCCTGCCCAGCTCGCGGCAGAGGTCGCCGGTGCCGCAGGCGAGGTCCACGACCAGGGACCCCGGGGCGAGGCGCAGCTCGCGCACCGCCCGGCGCCGCCAGAGGATGTCGAGCCCGCCGGTCATCAGGTGGTTCATGAGCTCGTAGCGGGGGGCGATGCGATCGAACATCTCCTCCACGGCCCGGGCCTTCTCGGCGGCGGGGGGAAGCGGGGCGGAGGCGCTCACCTCCCCATCATCGCCGAGCGGCACCGCGCCACCGCTCCGGCCGGCGCCCGAGCGGCCGCGGCGCGGACACCGCCACGCCGGAGCGGAACGGCGCGGGCGTCCCGTCCCGGAGCGCGGGGGGGGCGGACTCAGTCTCCGAGCCCCGGCAGCGCCGAGCGGCGCAGCTTGCCGAGGGCCGTGCGCGGGAGCCGGGGGACGACCACCAGCTCGCGCGGCGCGCGATGCCGGCCGAGCGCATCCCCCACGTGATCGCGCAGCGCCTCCAGCCCGGGCGGGGAGGCGGGGTCACGCGCCACCACCGCGGCGACGACGCGCTCGCCCCACTCGCGGTCGGGCCGGGCGAAGACCGCGCAGTCGGCGACGTCCGGGTGGGTGCGCAGCACCGCCTCGACGTCGCCGGGCCACACCTTCTCGCCGCCCGTGACGATCACCTGGTCGATGCGACCGCGGACGTGGAGCCGGCCGGCCGCGTCGATCCACCCGGCGTCACCGGTGGGCAGCCATCCGTCCGGGGTGAGGGGCTCCCCGGCAGCGTCCCGGTAACCGCTCATCAGGGTCGGCCCGCCCAGCTCGATCTCGCCCCCCTCCGAGATGCGCACCGTCACGCCGGGGAGCGGGACGCCCCCGTAGACGACGCCGCCGCAGCTCTCGGTCTGCCCGTAGGTCTCGATCGCGGGAGCGCCGGCGGCGGCCGCCCGCTCGCGGGCTGCGGGGGGCAGGCCGCTCCCACCCACGAGCATGGCCCGGTAGCCGCTCAGGTCGACGCCGGCATCCAGGGCGCGGACGAGCTGGGTCGGCACCAGCGAGATGAAGGGCAGCCCCGGCTCGGGAGCGATGTCGCCGGGAGGGCGGAAGCGCACCGGCACCTCGCCGAGCAGTCCGCGCAGGACCACGAGGAGGCCGCCGACGTGGGCGAGGGGCAGGCAGCTCACCCAGCCGTCGCCCGGCCCCGCTCCGAGGGCGCTGAGCGAGGCGCGCACGGCGGAGGTCACGGCGTCCCGGGAGAGCTGCACGAGCCGCGGCCGCCGCGTCGACCCCGAGGTGGCGATGACCAGCGCGACCGAGGGATCGGCGGGGGTCCCTCCCCGCGCCCGCGTCCAGCCCCCGGGGCCCGCCGCGACCGTCGGGCGGGCGCGGGCGAGGAGCTCCCGGCGGACGGGCGCGGGCAGCCGGTGATCGACGGGGAGGAGCGCGGCCTCCGCCTCCCAGGCTTCGGCGACCACCTCGCGCCAGCGCTCGCCCGGCGGGAGCGTGACGGCGACGACGTCGCCGGCGTGGAGCTGCCTCACGGATTGAGAAGATAGGGGGCGGCCCCCCGCCGGCGCCGCCCGGCCGGGGGAGCCGGCCGCTCGACGCCCGCCGGCGCCGAGCGGGAGGGCGGCAGAGCCCAGACGGTGGAGCCGTACGATCGGAGGGTGACGGAGAAGAGATGAGCCCCGAAGGCGACGTCAGCACGCGGCCGCGCTGGGAAGCGAGCGGCGAATGGAAGGACATCCGCTACGAGACCTGGGAGGGGATCGCCAAGCTCACCATCAACCGGCCCGAGGTCCGCAACGCCTTCCGCCCGGGCACCCTCTTCGAGCTGTCCCGCGCTTTCGAGATGGCCCGTGACGACCCCGCCATCGGCGTCGTCATCCTGACCGGGGAGGGCCGGGAGGCCTTCTGCTCGGGCGGCGACCAGCGCGTGCGGGGGGGCGACGGCTACCGCGACGAGCGGGGGACCGGGCGCCTCAACGTCCTCGACCTCCAGGTGCAGATCCGCCGCCTCCCCAAGCCCGTGATCGCGATGGTGGCGGGCTACGCGATCGGGGGCGGGCACGTCCTGCACCTCGTCTGCGACCTCACGGTGGCGGCGGACAACGCGCAGTTCGGCCAGACGGGGCCGCGGGTGGGATCCTTCGACGCCGGGTACGGGTCCGGGCTCCTGGCCCGCACCGTCGGCCTCAAGCGGGCCAAGCAGGTGTGGTTCCTCTGCGAGCGCTACGACGCGACCACCGCCGAACGCTGGGGGCTCGTCAACTGGGTGGTGCCGGTGGAGGACCTGGAGGCGCGAACCGTGGCCGTGTGCCGGCGGATCCTGGAGATGAGCCCGCTGGCCCTGCGGCTCCTCAAGGCCGGCTTCAACGCCGATCAGGACGGCCTCGCCGGGGTGCAGCAGCTCGCCGGCGACGCGACCCTGCTCTTCTACATGGGCGAGGAGGCCCAGGAGGGACGGGACGCCTTCCTGGAGAAGCGCTCCCCGGACTTCTCCCGCTTTCCCCGGCGTCCGTGAGCGGCGACCGCCTCGCGGCCGGAGCCGGTCCGGGCGGCGGCACCCGCGACCTGAGCGCTCAGCTGCGCCTCTGGTGGATGGGCGCCAGGCCGCGCACCCTCGGCGTCGGCGCGGTCCCCGTTCTGATCGGAGCGGCGGCGAGCGGGCGGCCCCGGGTGCTTCCCACCCTCGCCGCCCTCCTCGTGGCGGTCGGCCTCCAGGTGGGGGCCAACTACGCCAACGACTACTTCGACGGTACCCGGGGGGTGGACACCGCGGAGCGCGTGGGACCGCCCCGGCTCACCGCGGGAGGGCTGGTGCCGGCGCGTTCGGTCCTCCTCGCGGCGGCCGTGTGCCTCGTGGTGGCGGCGGGCGTGGGCGCCTGGCTGGCGCTCGCCCACGGGCTGGGGTGGCTGGTGCTCGCCGGCGCCGCGGCGCTGGCCGCCGCCCTCCTGTACACGGGGGGGCCGCACCCCTACGCCGCGACCGGGCTGCTCGCCGACCTGGCGGTCTTCGTCTTCTTCGGGCTGATGGCGACGGTGGGGACGGCCGCCGTGCAGGGGGCGGGCGTCCCCCGGGGCGCGTGGTGGGCGGGCGCGTCCATCGGCCTGCTCGCGGTCGCCGTGCTCGTCGCCAACAACCTCCGCGACCTGACGAGCGACGCCGCGGCGGGGCGGCGGACGCTCGTGGTCCGCCTCGGCGACGGGCGGGCGCGAGCTCTCTACGCGGGACTGGTGCTGGGTGGGGCGGCGATCGTCCCCGGCGTCGGCGTGGCGCTCCGCCAGCTGCCCCCGGAGGCGCTGCTCGTCCTCTGCGCGGTCCCCGCGCTGGTGGCCGCGCTGCGCCTCGCCGGCGACCGTCGGCGATCCCGGCGCGACCTGGTCCCGCTCCTCCTCGACACGACGCGGTTGCACCTCGCGGCGGGGGCGATGCTGGTGCTGGGATTCCTCACCGGCATGTCCTCCGAGGGCGTCCCGGCCTGGCTCGGGGTGGTCATCGGCCTGGCCCTGGCCGCCGGCCTCGCCGCCGCGGACCTCCTCCCCGCGTAGGGCGTGGGAACGTCGATGCCGGGACGCCGGCTGCGCTTCGCCATCCGCCTGAGCCAGCCGGTGCTGGGGGTGACGGTCCGCAGCGGCTGGCTGCTCGAGGGGGAGGCCGGCTGGGCGGAGTGGTCGCCGCTCCCAAGCTGGAGCCTCGAGGAGGCCGCGACCGCCCTGCGCGGCGCGATCGCCGCGGCGCGGGAGCCGTACCCCTCCCCTCGGCCCGCGACCGTCGAGGTGAACGCGATGGTTCCCCGCGTCCCTCCCCGGGTGGCGGCGCGGATGGCGGCCGGCTCCGGCTGTGCCACGGTGAAGGTGAAGGTGGGTGACCCGGAGGGTGAGGCGAGGGTGCGCGCGGTGCGCGCGGCGGTGGGACCGGCGGTGCGCCTGCGGGTGGACGGCAACGGCGCCTGGGGCGTGGAGGCGGCGGAGGCCGCCCTGGCACGGCTCTCCGCATACTCCATCGAGATGGCCGAGGATCCGGTTGGGACGCTCTCCGAGATGGCCCTGCTGCGCCGCCGGACGAGCGTCCCCCTCGCCGCCGAGATGGCGGTGCGCACTCCGGACGACGCCCGCGAGCTGCGCCGCCTCGACGCGGCGGACCTGCTGGTCGTCAAGCCGCAGCGCATCGGCGGGATCGCGGCCGCGCTGCGGGCCGCGGAGCTCGCGGGCAGGCCCGTGATCGTGTCGAGCGCCCTGGAGACCTCGGTGGGACTGGCCACCTGCCTGGCGGTGGCGGCCGCCCTTCCCGACCCGGGCCACGCGCACGGGATCGGCACCGCGCTGCTGCTCACCGAGGACGTGACGAGCGACCCGCTGCTTCCCGTCGCCGGACGGCTGACCCCGCGGCGGGTGGTCCCCGACCGCCTCCTCGGCACCGTCCCGTGATCCGTGCCGAGCCGGGAGGCTGCTCCCGGCCGCGCTCCCGATGAGCGGCCCCGGCGCCGGCGACGTGGCCCTCGCGTGCATGGTGCAGATGGCGGACGAGCTGCACCGCCGCGGCGTGCGCGACGCCTGCGTCTCTCCGGGCTCGCGCTCGACCCCGCTCGTGCTGGCGCTGTCCCGTCACGGTGGCTTCCGCCTCCACGTCCACCTCGACGAGCGGTCGGCCGCCTTCTTCGCACTGGGCCTCGCGCGGGGCCGGGGGGAGCCCGTGGCCGTGGCCGCCACATCCGGGACCGCCGTCGCCAACTGGCTCCCCGCCGCCGTCGAGGCCTCGCACTCCCGGGTGCCCCTGCTCCTCCTCTCCGCCGACCGGCCGCCCGAGGTGCGTGGAACCGGGGCGAACCAGACCATCGACCAGGTGGGGATCTTCGGGAGCTCGGTGCGCTGGGCGGTGGACGCCCCGGTCCCCGAGGCGGGGCCCCGGGCCGCGCGGCGCTGGCGCGCGCTGGCCGCGCGGGCGGTCCAGCGCTCCCTCACCCCGGTGCCCGGGCCGGTGCACCTCAACCTCCCCTTCCGCGAGCCGCTGGTCCCGTCCGGAGCGGGGGTCGACGTGGGGCCCGCCCCCGCGGCGAGCGGACCGGCGGCGCCCTCGTGGCGGGCTCGCGCGGCGCGGCCCACCGATCCCCGGGACACCCGGGAGCTGGTGCAGCTGGTCCGGGCAACCGAGCGCGGCCTCGTGATCGCGGGGGGCCTCGACGGCGACGCCGCGGGCCGCCAGGGCGGCGCCGCCCTGGCGGAGGCTGCCGGCTGGCCGCTCCTCGCCGAGCCGCTCTCCGGGCTGCGAACGGGCCCTCCGGCGCTGTCCTGCGGGTCGGTGCTGGCGGCCAGCGCGGCGTGGGCCGACCGCCACCCGCCGGATGCGGTGATCCAGCTCGGCGCCACGCCCACGGCACGGGGCGTCCTGGCGCTCGCGGCACGCGCCCGGCGCCTGGTCGTGATGACCCCGCCCGGCGCCGAGGCTGACCCCGGCAGGGCGGCGTGGCTCACGGTGCACGGCGACCCGGGGATGCTGGCGGCCGGGGTGGCTCGGGACGTGGGGAGGGCACGCCGGGAGAGCTCGTGGCTCCGGGATTGGTGCGCGGCGGATCGGAGGGCTGCCGCCGCGGTGTCGACCTGGATGGCGGGCCTCGGAGAGGAGCCCTTCGAGGGCCGGGTGGCACGGGAGGTCGCGGCCTGCCTGCCGGACGGCGGGCTCCTCTTCGCCGGCTCCAGCATGCCGGTCCGCGATCTGGACAGCTTCATGCTGCCGCGCCGCGGGCTTCGGGTGGTGGGCAACCGGGGTGCGAGCGGCATCGACGGCTCGGTGTCCACCGTCCTGGGGCTGGCGGCCGCGGGCGACCCCACCTGCGGCCTGATCGGCGATCTGTCCCTGCTCCACGACGCCGGGGCGCTGCTGTGGAGCCGCGGCCGATCAACGGGCAGCGCCGTGCTGGTGGTGGTCAACAACGGCGGGGGCGGCATCTTTGACCTCCTCCCGGGCGCCGCGTCACTCCCCGAGCGCGAGAGGCTCCTCGCCGCGCCGCACGGGGTGGACCTCGCCGCCCTGGCCCGGGCCGCAGGTGTCCCGCACCGGGCCGCGGGCAGGACCTCCGAGCTGGCCCCGGCGATCCGCGCGGGACTGGCGGAGGGTGGCGTCCGGATGCTGGAGGTGCCCGGCGACAGACGGCGCAACGCCGAGCTGCACGCCGCCTGCGCCGCCGCCGTCGACCGCGCCCTTCGCTGAGCCGGCGGCACCCCCCGCCGGGCCGCCTCCCTCCCGAGCTCCGGCGGCGGGCCGCGAGGGGCCGCCCTCGACCGCGGCGGATCGGCCGGGCCGCGCCGCGGGGTCCACGGTTCAGCCGGTGACGCCGGCCTCGGGAAGCCGCTCCAGACGGCGAGCGCCCTCGACCAGGGTCTGGATCGCATCCAGGCTCGCCTCCGAGAGGCCCGCGGAGCGAAGGGCGATGGCCCGGACGCCCGCGTCCCGCATCGCCGCGATCAGGGCGAGCTGGGCGTCCGCGTCCGCCGAGGAGGTCTCGTCGAAGAAGTAGCTGGGGCTCACCTCGAAGAATCGGGCGAGGGCCTCCAGGTGCGCCTTGGTGGGGTTGCTGCGCAGCCCCTTGCGGAGCTGCCAGAGGTAGGTGGCCGAGACGGTGGGCCCACCCGCCCTCTGGAGGGCGGTCGCCACCTCGACGTTGCTGTAGGGACCCCGGCCGCGCGGGTGGACGGTCTGAAACAGCTTCTCCAGCTTCGCAGCCAGCGTGGAGGCGGTCGCGATCGCCATCACCAACCCTCGGTCCGTCAATTGCCGGCATCGTAGCACCGGCCTGGCGCGAGATCGGGGCCGCCCCTCGCGGGTCCGAATCCCGACCCGGAAAGTCGAGATTACCGCCCGGCCGGGTAGACTCCGCCACATGGCGCGCCAAACGTCCCGAGACCTGCTGGCCGATGCCCGTCGCGTGGTGCCCGAGCTCACCCCCGAGCAGGCGCGCCGGGCCCCGGGCCGGGTGCTCATCGACGTCCGCGAGCAGGACGAGTGGGACCAGGGCCACATCCCCGGAGCCATGCACCTGAGCCGAGGCTACCTGGAGACGCGGATCGAGGACTCGGTCCCCGATCGCTCCACCCCGCTCACCCTCTACTGCGCGGGGGGCATCCGCTCCCTGCTCGCCGGCCGGGCGCTGCGCGAGATGGGCTACGAGGACGTGGTCTCGATGTCGGGGGGCTTCGACGCCTGGAAGCAGGCGGGACTGGAGTTCGTCGTGCCGCGGGCTCTCAGCCCCGATCAGAAGATCCGCTACAGCCGCCACCTCCTCATCCCCGAGGTGGGCGAGGAGGGGCAGGGCAAGCTCCTGGATGCGCGCGTGCTGCTCATCGGCGCCGGCGGGCTGGGATGCCCTGCGGCCCTCTACCTGGCCGCCGCGGGCGTGGGCACGCTGGGCCTCGTCGACTTCGACACGGTGGACCTGAGCAACCTCCAGCGCCAGGTGCTCCACACCCAGGACCGGATCGGCATGCGCAAGACGGAGTCGGCGCGGATCGCGCTGACCGCCCTCAACCCGGACGTTCAGGTGGTGGAGCACAACGAGGTGCTCAACAGCGAGAGCGCCCCCCGCCTCTTCCGCGACTACGACATCGTCGTCAACGGCTGCGACAACTTCCCGACACGGTACCTGGCCAACGACGTCGCCCTCTTCGAGCGCAAGCCGCTGGTGGACGGAGGGATCTTCCGGTTCGAGGGTCAGGTGACCACCATCCTCCCCTTCGCGTCGCCCTGCTACCGCTGCCGCTATCCGGCCCCGCCACCGCCCGAGGAGGCGCCGTCGTGCGCCGAGGCCGGCGTCCTCGGGGTGCTTCCCGGCATCGTCGGCGTCCTCCAGGCCACCGAGGTGGTCAAGCTGATCGTGGGGTGCGGTGAGCCCCTCGCGGGCCGCCTGCTCGCCATCGACGCCCTGGACATGCGCTTCCGTGAGTTCCGGGTGCCGCGCGACCCCGCGTGCCCCGTGTGCGGTGAGAACCCCACCATCACCGAGCCGATCGACTACGAGGGTTTCTGCGCCGCGCCGCACACCGTCTCCGCGGACGGCGGTCCGGCGCTGGCCGTACTGGGCTGACCCCGCGGGCGGCGCCCGGGCGAGGACGCCGGGCCACCTAGCCTCGGGCCGCCACCCTGCGCAGGAACGCGCCCAGCACGCCGCTGAAGCCCTCCGGGTCCTCCAGGTTGGCGAGGTGCCCCACCCCGGGGAGCACCGCCAGCTCCGCTCCGGGACACGCCTCGGCCATTGCCCTCGCCTCCTCCGCGCTCACGATCGCGTCGTGCTCACCGCGGACCACCAGCAGCGGGATCCGCAGACCGGCGAGCAGCGCGGAGCTGTCGGGACGGGCGGCCATCGCCGACTGGCAGGCGGCGATGCCCTCGGGCCGGCAGCGGCGGATCCGCCCCTCGACGGCGTCGCGGATGTGCGGCTCCTCGCGTGCCCGGGGGCCGAGCAGGCGGCTCACCATCGTGACCGCCGTCTCGGCGCCATCCCGGAGCGCCAGCTCGGCCATGCGGCGCCGGTTGCCGGCCTGCTGCGGGGTGTCCGGAGTGGCCCGGGTGCCGGCCAGCACCACCGCGCGCACCCGCTCGGGAGCCCGGCGGAGCAGGGAGAAGACGGCGTACCCGCCCATGGACGACCCGACCGCCACCACCTCCCCCACCCCCGCGGCATCCAACCGTCGCAGCACCGCGTCCGCGTAGAGATCCAGGGTCGCCGCGCCCGGCTCGCCGAGCACCGGGGAGGCCCCGCAGCCCCAGAAATCGGGGCGCAGGCAGCGGCGGTCGGCGGAGAGAACCGCCACCTGGTGATCCCACTGCGAGGCGTCGAGGGGAAAGGCGTGGAGGAGGAGGAGCGCCGGACCACCGCCCGTGTCGTGCAGGGCCACCGGGGGAGGCTCCGAGCCAGGTGCGGGCGCGCCCGGCGGAGGCACGGACGCCGGCCCCGCGGGCGGCCGCGGGCCCTCCGTCACCGCCGGCTGCCTCAGGCGGTGCTGGAGACCGCCGGGAGCGGGAAGTCCCGCTCCAGCGAGGCCTCCTCGATGCGGGTGCGCGCGTGGCGCTCGACGTCGCGGAGCTTGAGGATCTCCGCCGGGGTGATCAGGGTCACGGCCACCCCGCTCTTGCCCGCCCGCGCGGTCCGCCCCACCCGGTGCAGGTATTCGTCAGGGGTGGACGGAACGTCGAAGTTGATCACGTGGCTGATGTCGTCGATGTCCAGCCCGCGCGCGGCCACGTTGGTGGCGATGAGCAGACGGCCGTGGACGTCGCCGAAGCGGCGCATGGCGCTGTCGCGGTCCTTCTGGCTGAGGTCACCGTGGAGCAGGCCCACGGGGTAGCCACGGCGCTCGAGCTGCACCTGGAGGATGTCGGCGGTGCGCTTGGTCTCGACGAAGATCAGCGCCATGGTCACCTCGGGCTGGTCGAGGATGCGGGCGAGGGTGGAGACCTTGTCCTGCCAGTCCGTGCGCACGTAGAGCTGGCGCACCCCCTCGGCGATCTCGGGACGGGTGCTCACCTCGACGGTGACCGGGTCGTGCATGTGACGGCCGGCGATCCGGCGCACCCACTCCGGCATGGTCGCGCTGAAGAGCAGGGTCTGGCGTTCCCCGGGACACTCGCGAAGGATCGCCTCCACATCCGGGGCGAAGCCCATGTCGAGCATGCGGTCGGCCTCGTCGAGGACGGCGATCCGCACCCCGCGCAGGCTGATCGAGCGGCGCTGCAGGTGGTCGCGCAGCCGGCCCGGCGTCGCCACCACGATCTGAGGGCCACGGCGCAGCTCGTCGAGCTGGCGACCCATGGAGTCCCCGCCGTAGACGGCGAGCGAACGCAGCCCCCGGTGCGCTGCGAGCTCGGTGATCTCCTCGTGCACCTGCACGGCGAGCTCGCGGGTGGGACAGAGGATCAGGGCCTGCACGGCACCGTCCTCGGCACGCAGGCGCTCCAGGATGGGGATCCCGAAGGCCGCGGTCTTGCCGCTCCCGGTGTGCGCCTGGCCGATCACGTCGTCGCCGCGCAGAGCGGGCGGGATGGCGCCGCTCTGGATCGGCGTGCTCTGCTCGAACCCCATCTCGGCGACGGCGCGCAGCATCGCCGCGCTGAGGCCGAGGCTCTCGAAGCTCTGCGGAAGAAAGGCGGGATCTCGATCCCCGTCCGCACCGGCCTCCTCGGGCCGGGAACTGAGGACCGGCGACCTGCGCGGCCGCTTTCGTGAGTATGAACGCAAGACTGGACAGAGTGTACCCCATCACCGGCAACGCGTGCGTCGCGCGCCGGTCACCTCCCTATACTGGTGCCGGGCACGGTGGGTCTCCGCGCCGGGGATGGTGAGATGAAGCTCGCGTCGCGGATGGGGCACCTGGGGACGGAGTCGGCCTTCGCCGTGCTCGCCCAGGCCCGGGAGCTGGAGGCGGCCGGGCGGGCCATCGTCCACCTGGAGATCGGCGAGCCCGACTTCCCGACCCCACCCCACATCGTGGAGGCCGCGGCGGACGCCCTGCGAGCGGGCCACACCCACTACGTGCCGGCGCCGGGGATCCCGGAGCTGCGCGAGTCGGTGAGCGCCTTCCTGGAACGCACGGGCCGTCTCCGGGCGGACCCCGGCCGCGTCGTGATCACCCCGGGCGCCAAGCCGATCATGTTCTACGCCATCCTCGCCCTGTGCGAGGAGGGCGACGAGGTGCTCTGCCCCGATCCGAGCTTCCCCATGTACGCGTCCATCACCGCGTTCGCCGGTGCGGTGCCGGTCGCGATCCCGCTGCGGGAGGGCGGCGGGTTCCGCCTCGACCCCGAGGAGCTGGAGCGACTCGTCACCCCGCGCACGCGCCTTGTGATCCTCAACTCCCCGCACAACCCGTGCGGCAGCGCGATGACCCGGGAGGACTGCGAGGCGGTCGCCGAGATCGCCATGCGCCACGACCTCACGGTGCTGAGCGACGAGGTGTACTGGGCGATCCGCTACGACGCCGGTCGGGCCAGCGTTCTCGATGTGGACGGCATGGCTGAGAGGACCATCCTCCTCGACGGCTGGTCCAAGACGTTCGCCATGACGGGCTGGCGCCTCGGCTTCGGCGTCTTCCCGCAGGCCCTGGTGGAGCCGGTCACGCGCCTTGTGATCAACTCCGTGTCGTGCACGTCGGCGGCCAACCAGATGGCCGGCAAGGCCGCGCTCGACGGGCCCTGGGAGCCCGTGGAGACGATGGTCGCCGAGTTCGCGCGACGCCGGGAGGTGATCGTGGAGGGGCTGAACCGCATCCCGGGAATCACCTGCGCCGTCCCGGAGGGCGCCTTCTACGTCTTCCCCAACGTCCGCGGGCTGGGCCTTCCGTCGGCGCGGCTCCAGGAACGGCTGCTCTCCGACGCCGGCGTGGCCTGTCTTGCCGGGACCGCCTTCGGCGCCTGGGGCGAGGGGTACCTCCGGCTGTCCTACGCCAACTCCATCGACAACATCCGCCGCGCCCTCGATGCCATCGGGAGCTTCGCCGCGGCGCAGGGAGCCGCGGCGCCGGCGTGAGCACGGCGCACCGCACCGCCCGCGCTCGCGCCTCGGGACCCCGGGAGGTGGACCGTCTCTACGCGGCCGCGGAGCCGGACTTCGCCCGCTACGAGCTGGTCCGGGAGGTCGTCGACGAGTGCATCGACCTCTCCCTCAACTACCGGCAGAGCGGGCATCCCGGAGGCTCCCGCTCGAAGGTGCACCTGCTCCTGTCCCTGCTCCTCTCGGGGGCCATGCGCTGGGACATCCGGCGGCCATGGCTGCGCTTCGCGGACCGGTTCGTCCTCTCCGCGGGACACACCGCGCCGCTGGTCTACGCCACGCTGGCGGTGCTGAACGAGGCGCTGCGAGCGCGTCACGAGGAGGGCGGGGAGGCGCGCTTCGCCTTCCCGCGGGGGGGGCGCCACGCCCTGACCTGGGAGGCGCTCCTCGACCTCCGCCGCCGTGGCGGGCTGCCCGGGCACGCGGAGATGAGCGGCCGCACGCTCTTCCTCAAGTTCAACACCGGCCCCTCCGGGCACGGCATGGCGCCGGCGGCCGGCGAGGCGCTGGCCCTGAGGCTCGCGGGCGCCGAGGACGTCAAGGTGTTCTGCGTGGAGGGGGAGGGCGGGCTCACCCCGGGTGGAGCGCACGAGACCAAGGCCACCGCCTGGGGGCTGGGCCTCAGCAACCTGGTCTTCCTGGTCGACTGGAACGATTTCGGCATCGATCCCCGGCCGGCGTCCAGCGTCGTGCACGGGTCACCCCCGGATTGGTTCGCGCCCTACGGGTGGCGGGTGGTCGGGACCGACCGGGGCTCGGAATGGGGACCGGTCACGAGAGCCGTGCTGGAGGCGGCCTGCGGGGCCAACCCCGGTGCGGTGCCGAGCATCGCTCACTTCCGGACCCGCAAGGGGCGGGGGTACGGCAAGCAGGACGCCGCCAGCCATGGCACCCCGTGGCCGATGAATGCGCCCGAGTTCTGGGCGGTGCGCCGGGAGTTCATGGAGCGCCACGGGATCGAGTACGCGGGCGTGGACCGGGCCGCGCCCACCGAGCCCGCTGCCGTGCGCGGGCAGGCGGAGGCCAACCTGCGCACCGCCATCGGGGTGCTGCGGCGCGATCGAGGCCTCGTCGAGTGGCTCTCCGACCGGCTGCTCGAGATCGCGGGGAGCGTCCCGGAGCACATCGCCAGACCGCGCCTGCGCGGCGCCTCCGGGAGCGTCTTCACCGACCGCCGCCTCTTCGACGCCGCGGGCTACCCGCCCGCGATGTGGAAGCAGCCCGGGGAGAGGGCGGCCAACCGGTCGGCGCTCGCCACCTGGGGCGCGTACGTCAACGCCCTGGCGCTGCGGGACCACGGCCGGCCCCTGTTCATCGCCGCCTCCGCCGACCTCGCCGAGTCCACCGGCATCGCGGGCTTCGCCCAGGGCTTCGGTGAGATGCCGGGGACCGGGTGGTACGAGCGCTCCGCCAACCCGGCGGGCGCCCTCCTCCCCACGGAGATCACCGAGTTCGCCAACGCCGGGCTCCTCACCGGCCTCGCCTCGGTTAACCTTGCCGAGGACCCCTTCACGAGCTTCGACGGCTTCTGGGGAGCCTGCTCGACCTACGGGTCGTTCTCCTACCTGAAGTACGGGCCGATGCGGCTCTTCAGCCAGCTCGCCCAGGACTGCGAGCTCCGGGTCGGCAAGCTGCTCTGGGTCGCCGGCCACTCCGGCCCCGAGACGGCCGAGGACTCCCGGACCCACTTCGGCATCTTCGCCCCCGGGGTCGCCCAGCTCTTCCCCGAGGGCCAGGTCATCGATCTCCACCCCTGGGAGCACAACGAGGTCCCCGCGGTGCTCGCGGCGGCGCTGACGATGGACGCTCCCATCGTCGTCCTCCACCTGACCCGGCCGGCGATCGAGATCCCCGACCGCCCGGCCCTCGGCCTCCCCTCCCACCTCGCCGCCGCGCGCGGCGCCTACGTCCTGCGCCCCCACCGGGAGGGCGCCCCCAGGGCGGGGACCGTGTACGTGCGGGGGACGATGAGCACGCACAACCTTCTCGGCGTGCTTCCCGAGCTCGACCGCCTCGGCGTGAACGTCAAGGTGATCGCGGCGATCAGCCCCCAGCTCTTCGCCGCCCAGGATCGCGCCTACCGGGAGAGCGTCGTCGGACCGGGCGACCGGATCGACGCCATGGTCGTGACCAACGGCGCGTTCGCCCTGATGCGGCATTGGGCCGCGGGACCCCTGGTGCGCCGGTACTCGCTGTCGGCGGACTGGGACGACCGCTGGCGCACCGGGGGCAGCGTCGACGAGGTGATCGAGGAGGCGCACCTGGATCCGGGGCACATCCTGGCGGCCATCCAGCGCTTCGCGGCCGAGAGGGGCGAGCGGCTGGCCGCCCTGCGCGACGAGCTCGACGCGGCCCTCGGCCGCGGGCCGATGGCCTAGCCGCATGGCGGGCCTCGACGAGGCCGGCCCCGACGTCCGGCCGCCGGCCTCGCCCCCACCGCTGGCCGAGGCCCGGCTGCCCGAGCGGGTGGACCTCGTCGCCCTCGACCTGGACGGCACCTGCCTGGACGCCCACACCCAGGCGCTCCACCCCCGCATCGAGGCCGCGGTCCGCGAGGCGGCGACCCGGGTGCCCGTGGTGGTCGCCACGGGGCGGCCGTACCGCTCCGCCCAGCCCTGGGCGCGGCGGCTCGGGGTGCGCGCCCCGCTGATCTGCTACCAGGGGGCGCTGATCCAGGCGATGCCCGATCCCGACCCCGGCGACGGGCTGGTGTACGGGCCGGTGGTGGCGACCCAGCTCCTCGACGGCGAGGCCGCCCGCACCGCCATCCGGGTGGCGCGAGCCCACGGCTGGCACCGCCAGGCCTATGTCGACGATGCGCTCGTCTGCGAGGAGGACCGCCCCGAGGCCCGGCACTACGCACGGGTCGCCGCCGTGGCCATCCGCCTGGTCCCCGACCTGGAGGCGGAGGTGGGGGGCGGCACCGTCAAGGTCGTGTGCGTCGTCCTCGACCGCGCGGAGGCGGTGCGGTGCCGGACGGCGCTGCGCGAGGCGCTGGGGAACCGGGCCCGGGTGATGCCCTCGCTTCCCCAGCTCATCGAGGTCGCGAGCCCCCGCGCCGGGAAGGGCCAGGCGCTGCGCCGGGTGTGCGGGCGGTTCGGGGTCGAGCCCGCCCGCGCGGTCGCCATCGGGGATGCTCCCAACGACGCCGACATGCTCGCCACCGCCGGCTTCGGGGTGGCGATCGAGGGCGCTCCTGCGGAGCTGCTCGCCCACGCGGACTGCACGTGCCCCCCACCCGCCCGGGGGGGAGTGGCCGACGTCCTGGCCGCCCTCGGCCTGGCCGGCGTGGACGGGTAACCGCCCGCACGGCGTCCGCGTTGCACCGCCCGAAGGGTGCCGGGCTCGGGCCGCCGCCACCCGGCCGCAGCGGGCCCCGGCCGCGGGAACGGATGGGTTAAGGTCGTTCGCTCATGGACTTCCGGATCGAGCAGTGGATCAACGGGCCGGCCGGGCACAGCGGACCGCTCGACGCCGTGATGGTCGGCGCCGCGCTCGGTGCCCTGTGGGTGTACGTGGCGGTGGTGGTGCTGTGGTTCGCCTGGGGGTGGTGGCGGGGCTCGGCGGCGGACCGGCTGGGGGCCATCGCCGCGACCGGGGCGGCGGTGCTGGACCTCCTCGTCAACAAGGTGATCGGACTGGCCTGGGACCGGCCGCGGCCATTCGTCGCCCACCCCGCCCTGGTCCACCTGCTGGCGAGCCACGCCCGGGACGCCTCCTTCCCGAGCGACGACGCGACCGGGACCTTCGCCATCGCCGTGGTGCTGTTCGCCTTCCACAGGGGGTGGGGGACCGTCGCGCTGATCGGCGCCGTCCTGGTCTGCTACGCGCGCGTCTTCGTCGGCTTCCACTATCCGAGCGACGTCCTGGCGGGGGCCGCCATCGGCACCATCGCCGCCGTGCTCGCCGCGACCTACCTGCGAGCCCTGCCCGAGCTGGTGCGAAGGGTGGTCGACGCGGTGCTCCCGCCCCGGAGCGCATCCCGGCTCGGGACCCCGACCGCGGCGGCGGCGCCCTCCGAGGGCGAGCGGAACCGGCCCTAGCCGGTTCGACGGCGCGAAGCCGCTCGGCGGGTGAGGCGACCGCTCACCGGCCGTTCCCGACCGCTCGCCGACTGTGGCTGGAGCCGCGGGCGCGCCTGGCCTAGAACGTGCATCGCGGCCCCGATTGGGATGGGAGGCCGCCGGACACGCACGTGAGGGAAAAGCCCATGCCAGAGAGCGCTGCAGAGAAGCCCGTCCTGATCGCCGACCCCGCGCCGCTGGGGCTCGCCGGATTCGGGCTCACCACCCTGATCCTGTCCATCGTCAACGCCGGCTGGTTCGGCAACGCCTCGATCGTGCCCCTCACCTCGTCCACGCTGTCGATGGCCGTCGCCTACGGGGGCCTCGCCCAGTTCATCGCCGGCCTCTGGGCCTTCCGGCGCGGCAACACCTTCGCCGCCACCGCCTTCTGCAGTTACGGCGCCTTCTGGTTCAGCTTCTACCTTCTCGTCCAGAACTACCTCGGGCCCATGATCAAGGGGGCACCCGGCGCCACGCTGGGCTGGGTCGGGCTGTACCTGCTGGCGTGGGGCATCTTCACCGCCTACATGTTCATCGCCTCGCTGCACGGCTCCAAGGTGGTCGCGCTGGTCTTCCTCCTGCTGACCCTGACCTTCGTGGTCCTCGCCATCGGCTGGTTCGCCGGCGGCAACGTGCCCGCCTTCGCCGCCAACGCCGACGGGTGGATCACCCTCGGGGGATACCTCGGCATCCTGACCGCCATCGCGGCGCTGTACGGCTCCTTCGCGGACGTCGCCAACGCGTCCTTCGGGAGGGTGGTCCTGCCGGTCGGGAAGCCCTTCGTCCCCGCCGCCTGAGCCAGGGGCCTCGGGCGGGGGCCGGCCGGCGCCGGCTCCCGCCCGAGCCGTTTCCACAGTCAGATCAGCCCGGCCCCGCCGCGGGGCCGGCGCTACATTGGATGCTCACGTGAGAGTCCGACCGACCGACCGACCGCCGGGGGGCTCCCGGCGCGGTCCTTCCATCGAACGCGGCCGGGGACCGGCTGCGGGTTCGGAGGGTGAGGCATGGCGATAGGCGAGACGGCCGAGGTATCGGAGGCCCAGATCGCGGTCCACTGGCGCGAGGAGGAGTACATCCAGCCCTCGCGGCGGTTCACCGGCCAGGCCAACGCCAGCGACCCGGCGATCCGGGAGCGCTTCGCGGAGGAGAACTTCCCGGAGTGCTTCCGTGAGTACGCCGACCTGCTGAGCTGGGACCGCTACTGGCACACCACGCTGGACACCAGCAACCCGCCGTTCTGGAGGTGGTTCGTGGGTGGGCGGCTCAACGCCTCCTACAACTGCGTGGACCGGCACCTGGAGACGCGACCCAACCAGGCGGCTCTGATCTGGGTGCCGGAGCCCGAGGCCGAGGCGACCCAGGCGATCACGTACCGGGAGCTGTACCGGCGGGTCAACGCCTTCGCCTCGCTGCTCCGCGACTACTGCGGGCTCAGGACCGGGGACCGGGTCACCTTCCACCTGCCCATGGTCCCCGAGCTTCCGGTGGCGATGCTCGCCGCCGCGCGCCTCGGCATCGTCCACTCGCAGGTCTTCGGCGGCTTCAGCGGCAACGCCTGCGGGGAGCGGATCGCGGACTCGCAGAGCCGGGTGCTCGTCACCATGGACGGCTACTACCGCAGCGGCGAGCTGGTCGACCACAAGGTCAAGGCCGACGAGGCGGTCGCCCGAGCGGCCGAGCTGGGGCAGAAGGTCGACCGGGTCCTGGTCTTCCGCCGCCACCCCGGCGAGTACGCGTCGAAGACCCCCATGGTCGAGGGACGCGACGTCTTCGTCGACGACGTGATCGAAGAGCACCAGCGGGCCGTGGTGGCGCCCGTCTCGCTCCCCGCCGAGGCGCCGCTCTTCCTCATGTACACGAGCGGCACCACGGGACGCCCCAAGGGGGCGCAGCACTCCATCGGCGGCTATCTGGCCTACGTCACCGGGACCTCCAAGTACTACCAGGACATCCATCCCGGCGACACCTACTGGTGCATGGCCGACATCGGCTGGATCACCGGGCATTCGTACATCGTGTACGGCCCGCTGTCACTGGGCACGACCAGCGTGATGTACGAGGGCGTGCCCACCTACCCCGATGCGGGCAGGCCGTGGCGCATCGCCGAGAGGCTCGGGGTGAACATCTTCCACACCGCGCCCACCTCGATCCGCATGCTGCGCAAGGTGGGGCCGGACGAGCCGGCCAAGTACGACTACCACTTCAAGCACATGACCACGGTCGGCGAGCCCATCGAGCCCGACGTCTGGCGCTGGTATCACGAGGTGGTGGGCAAGGGGGAGGCGGCCATCGTCGACACCTGGTGGCAGACCGAGACCGGCGGCTTCCTGGGCAGCACCATCCCCGGGCTCGAACCGATGAAGCCGGGCAGCTGCGGTCCCGGGGCGCTCGGAATCTACCCGATCGTCTACGACGAGGAGGGCAACGAGGTGCCCCGCGGGAGCGGCAAGGCCGGCAACATCTGCATCCGCAACCCCTGGCCGGGAATCATGCAGACGGTCTGGGGCCAGCCGGAGCGGTTCGTGCAGACCTACTACCAGAAGTACTGCCGCAACCCGCAGAGCAAGGACTGGCATGACTGGCCGTACTTCGCCGGAGACGGCGCCGTGCAGGCGGCTGACGGGTACTTCCGGATCCTGGGCCGGGTCGACGACGTCATCAACGTCGCCGGTCACCGGCTGGGGACCAAGGAGCTGGAGTCGGCGAGCATCACCGTCGCCGAGGTGGCGGAGGCCGCGGCGGTCCCGGTCATCGACGAGTTGCGCGGCAAGGCGGTCGAGATGTACATCTCGCTGAAGCCGGGCTTCAGCGCGGGGGCGGACGTCGAGGAGAAGGTGGTCCACGCCATCGAGAGCGAGATCGGCAAGATCGCCCGGCCCAAGAACGTCTGGATCGTGCCGGACATGCCCAAGACGCGGTCCGGCAAGATCATGCGCCGGGTCATCGCCGGCATCTCCAACTTCGCCGACGTGGGCGACATCACGACGCTCGCCAACCCGGAGGTGGTGGAGCAGATCAAGCACCACGTGCAGTCCGAGAAGGTCGCCCGCGGGCAGGTCCCCCGGGAGCTGTCCGCCCAGGAGATGTCCGAGCTGCAGGCCTTCGGCAAGGCCGACTAGCCGGACCGCGATCGGCTCCGGCACGGGGGAGGCGGCCGCGCCGCCTCCCCCGCACCGCCCGCGCGGGGCGAGCCGCGGGTGCGGCCGGGGTCAGTCGCGGATGTAGTCGCGGCGCAGCCCCAGCCGGTCGGGCACGTGCAGCTGGAGCATGGCGGCCGGCACGTTCGCCGGCGCTCGAGTCCGGAGGGAGACCGCCACCATCGCCAGGAAGGAGAGCGGGATGGTGACGATCCCCGGCTGGGAGAGGATCACGCCGAGGGCACTGTGCGCCTGGAGGAAGCCGGCGAGCCGGGGCACGCCCGCCCCCACCATGGTGGTGACGATGGCGACGGTCGCCGAGGCCCCGCCCACCGCCACGCCCACGGCGGCACCCGCCACGCTGAGGCGCCGCCACCAGATGCCCAGCACGAGCAGCGGGAAGAACGAGCTGGCGGCGATCGCGAAGGCCCAGCCGACCAGGACGCTGATGTCGAAGTTCTCGACCATGAGGCCCGCGGCGGCGGCGACCACCCCGGCACCGACCGCGCTGGCGCGGAACGCGGCGCGGCGGGACGCTCCGCTCGCGTCAGGGCGGAGCCAGCGCCCGTAGACGTCGTGGCCGATGGCGCCCGCCAGTGAGATGAGGAGGCCGCTCAGGGTCGCCGTGAAGGCCGCGAACGCCCCCGCCGCGACGATGCCGGAGACGGCGGCCCCGAGGAGGTGGGGAAGCGCCTGCCGGGGCAGATAGAGCACCACGGCGTCGGTGAGCCCGGTGGTGTAGAGCTCGGGGGCCATGAGCCGCCCCAGCGCACCCCAGAGCGGCGTCCAGAGGTAGAAGACGCCGACCAGGACCAGCACGGTGGCGGCGGTGCGCCGCGCCGCCCGAGCGTCGGGATTCGTGTAGAAGCGCACCAGGACGTGGGGGAGGCCCATGGTGCCGCAGAGGATGGCGATGATCAGCGAGTACGTGTAGAGCACCGGCTGGCCGCTCCCACCGGTCAGCGGCCCGAACGGCCTGAGCCAGGTGGAGCTGGGGTTGACCGGGGTCTGCGGGTTCATCGGGGCGACCTCGCCGGCGGCCAGCGTGACCTGGGCGCTCCCCCTCCAGACAAGGGTCCCGGCGGGCGCCAGCGACCCGCTGCGCAGGAGGATGGGGGGGCCGCCGCGCTCGGATGCGGAGACGGGGTGATCGGTGGCCAGGCGCAGCGGGGAGGGGAGGGTCCAGGTCTCCCCCTTCTGGACCGCCACGGTGAGCGGCCGGGTGAGGGCCGGGTTCCGGGTCGCCCCCACGGTCGCGAAGATGTGCCAGGGCGTGCCGAACTCGAAGAGCAGGATGAAGAGGGGAACGCTGATCGCGAACAGCTTGACGCTGAACTGCATCGCCTGGACGATGGTCACGCCGCGCATCCCGCCCGCCACGACGATCGCGATCACCACCACGGTGACCGCCGCCACGCCGACCGGGTAGGGGACCCCGGTCGCCGTCTCCACCGTGATGCCCGCCGCCTTCATCTGGGGCAGCATGTAGAAGAGGCCGATGAGCACGACGAAGGCGACCGCGAGGCGCCGGAAGCCGGGGCTCGCAAAGCGGCCCTCCGCGAAGTCGGGGATCGTGTAGGCGCCGAAGCGGCGCAGCGGGCCGGCGATGAAGACCAGCAGCACCAGGTAGCCGGCCGCGTAGCAGACCGGGTACCAGAGAGCGTCGTAGCCGTACTGCATGACCAGCCCGGCCACTCCGAGGAACGACGCCGCGCTCAGGTACTCGCCGCTGATGGCCGCGGCGTTGGCGGTGGGCGGCACCGATCGCGCCGCGACCAGGAAATCGGAGGTGGTGCGCGCATAGCGCCGGGCGAAGACGCCCACCACCACCGTGGCGACGAGCATCGCCACCAGGCCCGCCAGCGCCGCCGGCCGGACGTCGATCATCGCCTCAGGAGGTCGCCGAACTCGGAGTCGATGGTCTCCGCCGCGCGCACGTAGATGATCCCGAGGAGGACCAGGACCGGGTACGAGCCCACGCCCAGCACCAGCCAGGGCAGGGGGATGGAGAGGACGTGGATGTCCGCGTAGGACGGCCAGACCCAGGCCAGGAGGGGCTGGGCGGCGAGGAGCACCACCAGGACCGCGATGATGAGCACGCTGAGGCGGAGCTGGCGGCGCATCAGGGCGCGCAGCAGCACCTCGCCGACCTGGGTCTGCTCCTCCAGGTCGCGGAGCTCCGGGGCCGAGCGCGGAGGCAGGGGGAGGGGCGCGCTCACAGGCGGATGGCCGCGCGCAGGGCGGCGGCGTGGCGGCGCGACACCGGGATCGCCAGGTCACGAAGCCCGTCGAGCTTGAGCAGGTAGGTGCCGTTGAAGAAGCTCTCCAGGCTGGCGACGTGGCGCAGGTTGGCGAGGTACGAGCGGTGGACGCGCATGAACCCGTGACCGGTGAGGCGCTCCTCCAGCTCGGCCAGGGTGGCCCGCACCGGCCAGCGGTGCTCCGGGGTGAGGGCGAAGACCTGGTCGCCGTCGGCCACCGCGACGCGGATCTCGTCGGCGGGGATGAGGAGGATCTCGTCGCCGTGCGCGACCGCGACGCGGTCGCTGAAGGGAGCCTCCGGGCCGGGCGTGCTCGCGCCCGCCCTCTGGAGGCGGCGGACGGTGATGTCCAGGCGCTCGGGGCGGACCGGCTTCATGAGAAAGTCGACGGCCTCGATGCCGAAGGCTTCGACCGCGTGCTCCTCGTAGGCGGTCACGAAGACCACGCTGGGGCGCGGCGACATGCGGGCGATGATGCGGGCGAGGTCGAGGCCGTCCAGACCGGGCATGTGGATGTCGACGAAGACGGCGTCGACGCTGCGGCGGGTCAGCCGCTGCAGGCATTGCTCGGCGTCCACGGCCTCGTCGACCCTGCCGATCGCCGGCCGCCCGCGGAGAAGGAACGCGAGCTCGTCGCGCGCCGGGGCCTCGTCGTCCACCACCAGGACGTCGAGAGGAGGGCTCACGAGGGGTGCACCCCGGGGCGGTACTTGGGCACCCGCAGGCGGATGGTGGTCCCCTGCCCGGCGGCCGAGCGGATCTCGAGCCGGTGGGCATCCCCGAAGACGTGCCCGAGGCGGCGGTTGATGTTGTCGAGGGCGCCGTGCCCGTCGTGGTCCGGCGGGTCGAAGCCGGCTCCGTTGTCGGTCACGGCGATGACGCACTCGTCGTCCTCGTCCTCGGCGCGGATCGTGATCAGGCCGGACCCCTCGGCGCTGGCGAGCCCATGCTTGATGGCGTTCTCCACCAGCGGCTGGATGACCAGGGTCGGGACCACGATGTTGAGCACCTCGGGATCGATGTTGAGGCGAACGCGAAGGCGGTCCCCGAGGCGTGCCTGCTCGAGCTGCAGATACTGGCGCACCACGATCAGCTCGTCGGCGAGGGAGGTGAACTCGACCTCGGGGCGGCGGAAGATGCGCCGCGAGAAGTCGGCGAACTCCAGGACCAGCTCGCGCGCCCGCTCCGGGTCGGTGCGGATGAAGGCACCGATGGTGGTGAGCGCGTTGTAGATGAAGTGGGGGGAGATCTGGGCGCGCAGCGCGCGCAGCTCGGATCGGGCCAGCTCCTCACGCTCCCGGTCGGCGTGGCGCAGGCGGAGCCGGGTGCCCAGCAGCTCGGCGATGTCGGAGACGACGCGCAGCTCGGCGGGGGCCGGCGTGTGGGTGTGGAAGCTCACCAGCGCCGCGACCGGGCTCCCATCGACGCTGATGGGCGCGACCGCCGCATGGCGGATCTCGCATCCCGGTTCGGGACCGGCATGCGCTGCCACGAGGCGCAGCCGCCCCGACGCCATCGCCTCGCAGATCGATGCCGCCGCGGCCGCGGCGTGGGAGCGGTGGCGGGCGGCGAGACCGGCGGCGGCGTGGAACGCGAGCAGCCCCCGAGGGGTGTAGAGCGCGACCGCCTTGGCCCCGGCCTGCGCCGCGATCTCGGGCAGGACCCGGGCGGCGCTGGCGGCGGTGAGACCGCGGCGGAAGCTGCGCAGCGTCGAGGTGGCGAAGGCCAGGGTGCGCAGCGTGGCGCGCTGCTCCGCGGTCTCGAAGCTCGTGGAATGGCGCCGCAGCAGCAGGAAGACGATGGCCGCCGCGACCGCGGTCAGCCCAGCCTCCAGGCCGAACGCGCCAAGTGGGCTCACGTCTCACACCACCAACCGAGTGGCCACGCCGACGGCCCGGAGGGCCGTGCCTGGCATTCTGGCACTCGCCGGGCGGGCCGGTGAGGAGCCCGCGCGGGGGCTACCCCGCCGCCTCGCCTCCGTCGGCCACCGCGACGCGCTCCTCGCGGGGGGGCAGCCGGCGGAAGAAGATCCAGAAGAGCGCCGCGTTGAGGAGCTGCAGGGCACCGGCGATCTCGAACGGCAGCTCCAGGCTCACGCCGTCGAAGAGCCAGCCGGAGAGGACCGGGCTGGCCGCCATCGCCGCCTGGCTCGGAACCTGGGAGAGCGCCATCACCGAGGCACGCTCCTCGGGGTGGGCCATCGCCACCACGTACGACTGGCGCAGGGGGAGGCCGATGCGCTGCACCGCCATGCGCACCAGGTACACGGCGCCGGCGAGGGCGAAGGTCGGGGCCAGCACCATGGGCACGAGCAGCACGGCCTGGAGGGCCCGCACCGAGGCGACGGTGCGCACCAGGCCCGCCCTGCGCGCGAGCGGTGCCGCCGCCAGCGTGGATCCGGCGGTGGCCGCGTTGATGATCGCGAAGAGGACCCCGATCTCCCCGGCGCCCACCCCGTAGCGGCGGTAGAACCAGTAGGTGATGAACGGTCCGAACATCCCGATCGCCAGCCCGTTCACGGCGTTGGCGGCCCACAGCTTGACGAGGATCGGCCGCGACCTGCGGGGGAAGCGCACCCGGCGCCGGCGCCCCTCCGGGAGCGGGCGCCGGGGCGGCTCGCGCAGCCCGAGCGCGAGCAGCCCCGCCCCGAGGGCCAGGGCTGCGCTGATCAGGAAGAGGGGGCGATAGCCGGAGAGGGCGGCACCCGCCCGCAGCGTCGCCGGGGGGGCGGTGAGGGCGAGCAGCCCGCCGGCCAGGGCCCCGACCGAGGAGCCGAACGCCAGCATCCCGAAGGCGTCGTTGCGCCGCCTCTGCGGCACCACCTCCAGGGTGAGCGCGGCCTCCGCGGGCTGGTACGGCCCGACCGCTCCGGACCCCGCCCCCGCGCCCCGGCCGAAGCTGCCCAGCGCGGCGGCGGGGAAGAGCAGCCAGGCGTCCCGCGAGACGGCGAAGGCCACGGCGGCCAGGGCGGCGAGGAACGGCACGGCGATCATGAAGGGACGCCGGCCGGTGCGGTCGGCGGCGAGTCCGATCGCCGTGGAGAGCACGGCCGAGGCCAGGGCGACCACCAGGAAGAGGGCGCCGAGGGCGATGGCGCTGTACCCCTGCTCGGCGAGGTAGACGGGAACGGCGACCGCGGACAGGGCACGGGCCGCGCTCATGACCACCCGGGCGGCGGCGATGATCCGCAGGTCGCGGGTCATCCACGTGGGAGCGATCCATCTGAGCATCCGGATCGAGAGCCGGGTGCTCTGCCGGCGCCCGCGCGCGGACGGGCGCGGCGACCCGGCCCCGGCCGGCTCCGCGGGGGGCCCCGCGACCGGGTCGTGCGACGGGTCCTGCGGGGCGGTCACGCCCCCGGGACGCCAGGCTCCCGGCCGCCTCGGTGGTGCCCGGTTGCGCGAACCGCCGGCGCAGGGCTCGTCTCACCGCTCTGCACCGACGCCGCGAGGCGGTCCAGGAGCTCGGCGAGCGCGGACCGCTCCTCGGCGGCCAGCCGCGCGATGGCGGCCCTGATCACCCCGCGCCTGGCTCCCCCGGCCTCCTCCAGGAGCCGCCGGCCGCGAGCGGAGAGGCACAGCTCGATGACGCGGCGGTCGCTGGGACGGACCCCGCGATCGACCAGGCCGCGCCGCACCATCCGCTCGATGAGCGCCGTCGCGGTGGAGGCGGTGATTCCCAGGTGGTCGGCGACCTGACCGCAGCTCGCGGGGCTGTCCCGGAGCCGGTGCATCACCCGGAGCTGGCTGATGGTCACCCCCAGGTCGCCGAAGCGCTGGACCTCGACGGCCTCGACGGTCGCGACCACGCGCAGCAGGGCACCGAGGGCGCGCGACGTGGCGGCGTCGCCGGAGGAGAGCGGCGGACGGGCGGCCACGCGGGGGAATCCTACGCTTTGATTGAACTATCCGGCAAGACCGCAGGGCGGCCGGGATCGCTCAGGCGTGAGGCCGAGGGCGGGCGAGCGCTCGCGGGCGCGCCAGGGGGAGGATGGCCGCCGCCAGGACGAAGGACCCCGCCATCACCCAGAAGGCGGCGTGGAAGCCGGCACGATCGATGACCCAGCCGATGAGGGTGATCCACAGCGAGCCGATGCCGTAGGTGACCGCGAAGTAGACGCCGAAGGCGGCCTGGCGGCCGGCACTCTCCACGGCGTCCGCGAAGAGCGACTGGAGCAGGGGGGACTCCGCGTAGGCGAGCAGGCCGACCAGGACGGCGAGGAGCACCAGCCCGGCCGGTCCGCTGCCCACCAGGGAGAGGCCGGCGATGGCCGCCGCACCGAGCACGTACGAGGCCGCCGTGACCCGGAGCCGCCCCACCCGATCGGCGAGCATGCCGGCCAGCACCGGTCCGACCGCGCTCCCCGCCAGCATGGCGGTGAAGATGGCCCCGGTCCGCAGTGGCGGGATGTGGAGCCCGCTCTCCAGGTAGGCGGGGACGTAGGAGTTGAGGACGCCGAGCCCCCGCCCCCCGGAGGCGACGGTCGATACGACCAGGATGGCCACCGTGGAGCGGGTGAGGAGCAGGCGGCGGAGATTGCCGGGCACCGTCCCGCGGGGGGCGTCCGCGCCGCCGGCGTGGTGCAGCCGCACGGTCACGAGGACCGCCGCCACCAGCAGGGGGAGCGCCGCCATCGCGAGGGCGGGCCGCCAGCCCCAGCCGGTGATGACCGCCCCCGCCACCAGGGGCACCGCCAGGGTCCCGAGGCTGCCGCCGGCCACGTGCCAGCTGAGCACGGTGCTCCGCCTCTCCGGGTAGTGCGCCGAGAGGACGGCGGCCCCGACCGGGTGCTGCGGCCAGCTCACCACCGAGCCTCCCACCCGGGCCATCCCGTAGAGAGCGAACCCCGGCGCGACGGCACCGAGCAGGGCGAAGGCCGCGGTGAGGAGGTCCTGGACGGCGAGGAGGGCACGCGCCGAGACGCGGCGCACCGCGCCCGCGGCGCCCTGGAGCAGCCCACCGACGAGCCCCGCGGCGCCCAGCCAGACCCCGAGGACGGCGTAGCTGGTGTGGAACTCCGCGACCACCGCGGGGTAGGTGAGGGGGAGGGCGGCGGTGTAGACGTGGACCGCGCCGTGGGAGAAGGCGACCACCGCGAGCGGGCCGCGGCGGCGGCGCGTGCCGGTCCGCGGCTCCGGAGCCGCGCCGTCAGCGGCGAGCGCCCCGGGTCCGGCGGCCACTGGACGCGGGGGGATCCCGGTGCCGGACAACGGCTACAGCTCGGCCGCCGCGGTCGCCGGCGACCTCGCCACCCCCTCCTCGGGTGAGGCCACGCTCTCGGCGCGCCGCCCGCTGCCCCGGAGAGGAAGCTCGCGGATCGCCACCGTGGCGGCCAGCGCGAGCGCGGCGGTGACGAGCGCCACCCAGAAGACGTCGCCGAGCGCGTAGGAGACGGCGTCGTGGAGCGCCGCGACGATGCGGCCCAGGTAGGGCTGGAGCTCGGGCCGGGCCTGCGCCGGCACCGAATGCAGCAGGGTCTGCCCGAGGTTGCCCACCGCCGCGATGTTGTTCTCGGTGAGCGCGCCCCCGCCGGAGACGTGGGTGGTGATCGCCGCGGGGAGATGGGCGGCCCGCAGCTGCGCCGGCATCTCGGTGGAGAGGCTCTGGCTGAACACCGACCCCGCGATCGCGAGCCCGATGGCGCCGCCGACCTGGCGAAGGAAGGTGAGCGTGCTGGTGGCCGTGCCCAGCCGCTCCGGAGGAGCGGCGTTCTGGATCACCACCGTGAACACCGACATGGTGGGGCCCACGCCCAGGCCCGTGAGCGCCAGCCACAGCCACAGCGCGCCGCTCGACGTGGAGGGGCTGAGATGGGTGAGCAGGAAGCTGCCGGCGATCAGCACCACGAGCGCGACCAGCAGGAGGGCCTTGTAGCGGCCGGTGCGGGAGAGGTACACCCCGGCTCCGACGCTCGTGCCGATGAGGCCGACGAGGAGCGGCCACATCGAGTAGCCGGACGCGGTGGCGCTCGCCCCCTGCACCACCTGGTAGTAGAGGGGGATGAAGATGACGGCCGCGAACATGCTGCAGGAGACCAGCAGCGTCGCCGCGTTGGTCCCGGCCAGGGTGCGGGTGGAGAAGAGGTCCAGGGGGATGATCGGATGCGGGACGCGCGCCTCGTTGAGGACGAAGAGCCCGACGATGGCGATGCCCACCAGGATCAACCCTCCGACCTGCCAGTCGGTCCACGCGTAGAGGTTCCCCCGGGGGTCGGTGAAGCCCTTGAAGGTGAGCCCGAGCAGGATGGGCACGACGCCGATGCTGAAGATGGCGATCCCGCTGTAGTCGAGGTCGCGCAGGCGTGCGGTCGTGCTCCTCAGGTTGGGGAGACGGGTGACGATGGCGTAGAGCGCGACGATCCCCACCGGGACGTTGACGTAGAAGATCCAGTGCCAGCTGAGGTTGTCGGTGATGGCTCCGCCCAGGAAGGGCCCCACGATGAAGCTGATCCCGAAGACCGCGCCGAAGAGCCCCTGGTAGCGGCCGCGCTCGCGGGGGCTGAAGAGGTCGCCGATGACCGCCAGCGAGATCGGGAAGAGGGCCCCGGCCCCCACGCCCTGGAGCGCGCGGAAGGCGATCAGCTCGCCCATGTCCTGGGAGAGGCCGGAGAGAGCCGATCCGACCAGGAAGAGCACGATGCCGATGACGAGCATGCGCTGGCGGCCGAAGACGTCCCCCAGCTTTCCGTAGACGGGCACGGTCACGGTGCTGGTGAGCAGGTAGGCGGTGACCACCCAGGTGTAGAGGTCGCTGCCGTGGAGGTCGCTGACGATCCGGGGCAGCGCGACGCCCACGATGGTCTGGTCGAGGGCGGAGAGGAAGAGGCCGAGCATGACCGCCCCCATGACGATCAGCTTCTCCCGCGTGGGCAGGTCGAGGGTGGCGTGCTCGGTCAGACCGGGAAGGGGCTCGCGTCGGGCCACGGCGGGGCTCTCCTCAGGGTGTGTGAGGGGCCCAGTCTCGCACCCCGGGCCCCGGCGGCGGCCCCCCGGCACGGCACGGCCCCGCTGCGGGCAGCGAATACACTGCGGTGGGGGCGCCGCGGCCCGCCCGAGCGGCGCCGGCGTGCCCAGCGACGAGGAGCGGAGATGGGAGCGCACGGAGGGGACGGGGAGCCCGGGGGCCGGCGGGGCGCGGGCGGCGCGCTGCGGGCGGCCGGCCTCCGCGCCACGCCGCAGCGGATCGCCGTGCTCGCCGTCCTGCAGCGTGCCGAGGGGGCCCACCTCAGTGCCGACGACGTCTGGCAGCGGCTGCGCACCGTCCCGGCCGGGATGGAGCGCTCCACGGTGTACCGGGTGCTCGCCCAGCTCACCGAGGCGGGGCTCCTCGAGCAGGTCCCCCTGGGCGACGGGGTGGCGCGCTTCGAGATCCAGGAGGTGGCCCACCACCATGCGGTGTGCACCCGTTGCGGCGCCACCGAGGACGTCGGGATCGAGGCGGTCCGGGCTCTCGCCGTGCGCCTGCGCCGGGAGAGCGGGTTTGTCCTGGGGCGTCACCCGCTGCTCCTCCCCGGCCTGTGCGCCGGCTGCGCAGCCGGGCGCGACTGAGGACCGGGCGCGGCGGCACACGCCCGTCAACCCCCGCGCCCGGTTCGTAACCGAGCGGTCGCCGGCTCGGAACGCGGCCGACCCTATGGTCGGATGGTGACCCCCGGCCCCGGTCTCGACACGTTCTGCCACCCCCGGCCCGGCTGACCGCGATGCTGTTCGGCAGAGGAGGAGCGTCCCCCGCCGCTGCGGACCGCGACCGGAGCCGGCGGCACGACGCCGCCGCGGTGCTCGGCCAGCGCCCCGCCGCTCCCGGCGCTCCCCCCGGACCGGTGAACCTCGCGCTCATGACCGCGGAGGACCTGGAGCGGCGCCTCGCCGCGTTCTTCGGCCGGCGCGGCTACACGGTGTGGCCGACCCCGGCGCGGGGTGACGTGGGGGCCTGCCTGCTCCTCTGCCGCGACGACCAGGGGGTCGTGGTGCAGGTCAAGCGCTGGAACGCCCCCCTCGGCCCGGAGGTGGTGCGGGCCACCCTCGAGGCGATCCGCCAGCATGCCGGCACCCTGCGCCGCCTGGGGTGCTCCCGCATCGGCGGCCTCGTGGTCAGCACCGCGCCCTTCACCCCGGAGGCGCGCGAGCTCGCGGGCGGGTCGGGGGTCCTGCTCTGGGACCGGCAGGCGCTGGAGGCGCAGCTCAGGGCCGACGCCGCGATGCAGAGCGCGGGGCGGACGCCGCCGGGCTAGCCCGTTCGGCAGGGGACCGCGACGGGGCGGCTAGCGGCCGGGCTCCGTCATCCGCACCGGGTCGAGCAGCTCCTCCAGCTCGGCGTCGGTGAGATCGGTCCGCTCGCGTGCCACCTCACGCACCGTCCGCCCCGAGTGAAACGCCTCCTTGGCGATCGCGGCCGCGGCGTCGTAGCCGATCCGGGGCGCCAGACCGGTGCAGGTCATGAGGCCGCGCTCCACCAGCCCCGCCGCGTTGGCGGTGGCGCTGATCCCGTCGACGGCCCGGGCGGCGAAGTTCCTCGCGGAGGTCGCCAGGATGGCGATGGACTCGAGCAGCGCGTATGCCGCCACCGGCATCATCACGTTGAGCTCGAGGAGCGAGCCCGCGGCACCGGCGAAGGACACCGTGGCGTCATTGCCGATCACCCGGGCCGCCACCATGGTCAGGGACTCGGCGATGACGGGGTTGACCTTCCCGGGCATGATCGAGGAGCCCGGCTGCACCTCGGGGAGCGCGATCTCGGCGATCCCGGCGCGGGGGCCGCAGGCGAGGAGGCGGACGTTGCAGGCGATCGCGTGCAGGGCGACCGCGGTCCCCCGGAGCGCCCCGTGGGCCGCCACCGCGGCGTCCAGCGACCCCTGGGCCTGGAAGTGGTTGCCGGTCTCCCGTAGCGGAAGCTCGCAGCGCTCGGCGAGGCGCGCGGCGACGCGACGCGCGAACTCCGGGTGGGTGTTGACGCCGGTGCCCACGGCCGTGCCGCCCAGGGCCAGCTCGCAGAGCTCGTCGAGGGCGGCCCCCAGCCTGCGCCGTGACCGCTCCACCTGGCCCGCCCACCCCAGGAACTCCTGGCCGAGGCGGATGGGGGTGGCGTCCTGGAGATGGGTGCGCCCGGTCTTCACCACCGGCCACAGCGCCTCGCTGCGGGCGCGCAGGGAGTCCTCCAGGGTCCCCAGCGCGGGCAGCAGGTCGCGAGAGAGGGTCAGCGCGGCCGAGACATGGATCGCGGTGGGGATCACGTCGTTGGACGACTGGCCGGAGTTGACGTGATCGTTGGGATGCACCGGGGTGCGCGACCCGAGCGGGCTGCCCAGCAGCTCGTTGGCCCGGTTGGCGATCACCTCGTTGGCGTTCATGTTGGTCGAGGTGCCGCTGCCAGTCTGGAAGATGTCCACCACGAACTGGTCGTCGAAGCGCCCCTCGACCACCTCCTCGGAGGCGCGGGCGATCGCGTCGGCGCGGCGCTCGTCGAGCAGGCCGAGCTCCACGTTGACGCGTGCCGCCTCGGCCTTGATCATCCCCAGCGCAGCGATGAAGTCACGGGGGAAGCGCAGCGGGCTGATGGGAAAGTTGTGCACCGCCCGCATGGTGCTGGCACCGTAGTAGGCGGAGGCGGGCACCTCCAGCTCGCCCATCGAGTCGCGCTCCGTGCGGGTCGCTGCGGCGCTCATCGCTGGGGCCTCTGGTCGAGGGGAAGGATCATCTCGAACTCAGCTCCCTTGCCCGGTTCGGTGCGCGCGCGCACGCTGCCTCCGTGCCGCTCCGCCACCGTCTTGACGATGTACAGGCCCAGACCGCTGCCGGGCACCTTGCGGTGGCGCTCGGCCGCGGAGCGATAGTACTTGTCGAACAGCCTCTCGGCGTCGTCGGGGGCGAAGCCCGGGCCCTGGTCGCGGACCGTGACGTGCACCGTGCCGTCCTCCGCGAAGCCACGCACCCGGATGCTGCCGGCGCTGGGGGAGTGCTTGACGGCGTTGCCGAGGATGTTGGTCAGCGCCAGGGTGAGGCGGCGCCGGTCGCCGCGGAAGGTGACGTCGGCGGCCACCTCCTGCTCGATCGCGCAGTCGCGCAGCCGGGCCTCCATCGCGACCGTCTCCACCGCGCCGCCCACCAGCTCGCCGAGGGACATCTGCTCCAGGCTCAGCCTGTCCTCCGGGTCCTCGAGACGGGAGAGCTCGGCGAGCGCGTTGACCATCCGCACCATCATCTCCGTGCTGGCGGTGATCCCCTCGATGGCGACCATCGCCGTGTCCGGCATCTGCCCGAGCATGCCCGTGGCGAGAAGCTGTCCATAGCTGTTGAGGATGGTCAACGGACGGCGCAGCTCATGCATGGTGATGGAGAGGGAGGCGCCCCGGGCGGTGCTCGCAGCCGTCATGCCGGAGATGCGCCGGGTGAGCCGGCGCGCGAGGCCGACGCTCAACCGGGTGGCGAGGCCGGCCAGGTCCTCGGCGGCGTCGAGGGCCAGGGCGAGCCGGGCCTCGACGTCCAGCCCGACGTCCTCCGCCGCCCGCGCGGCGGCGACTCGCACCGCCGCGAGCTCGAGGAGCGCCCGCTCCAGGCGCTGGTCCAGCTCGCTCATCCTGTCGGAGTCGATCTCGTAGTAGGCCATGAGCGGGCCGAGGTCGTCGGCGGAGAGGGCCACCAGGACGGCGCTCAGGAACTGGCGCGGTCCTCGGGTCGCGGTGCCCGGGGGGGCGTCGCCGGGGACACCCTGCGAGTGAGCCCAGAGATCGGCGACCCGCTCCGAGTGTGACGCGAGAAAGTCGGCGAGCTGCCCGCTCATCTCGGGCCGAGTGTACTCGGGGTATTCGACCAGGATGCGACGCCCCGACCGCGATCCGGTGACTGCGGGTGGGCGTCCCCCCGCGCCGGGGCGGCCACGGCGCCGGGACTGCGCCAAGATGGGGACATGACCTCGCTCTCCCTCGACGGCTACACCTCGATCCCGCGCGTCACCGGCCTGCTTCTCTCTCCCGACGGCCGCCGCCTCGTCCTCACGGTGCAGAGCCTCTCCCGCGATGCCACCCGCTTCGTGAGCGCGCTCTGGGAGCTGGACGCCGGCGGGACCGGGGCGCCGCGGCGGCTCACCTGGTCGGAGGGAGGGGAGTCCAGCCCCGCCTTCCTCCCCGACGGCTCCCTGGTGTTCCGCTCCGCGCGCCCCGACCCCACGGGCCGCCCGCCCGCGGCCGGCGGGAGCGCGACCGATGGTCTGTGGCTGCTTCCGGTCGGAGGCGGCGAGGCACGTCCCCTGCTCCGCGCGCCGGGCGGGATCCTGGACGTGGCCGCGGCGCGGGGCGCGGAGATCGTGGTGGTCCGAGCCCTGCGCTTCCCCGGAAGCGTCGGGAGCGCGGCGGACGCCGAGCTGGCCCGGCGCCGCGCCGAGGCGGGGGTGACCGGCGTCCTCCACGACGCCTGGCCGCTGCGCTGGTGGGATCGCGAGCTGGGGCCGCGGTGGGCGCGGCTGCTGCGCCTGCGTGACGCGGGGAGCGCCTCCCCCGCCTCCGAGCCGGAGGAGATCACGCCGGACGCGGCGGGGAGCCTGGAGGCGACCGGCAGCGCCGAGGACCAGGGAGCCTTCGCCGTCTCCCCGGACGGCGAGGTCGTGGTCAGCACCTGGGCGCGTGCCACGGGGCCCGGGGTCCGGAGATCGGAGCTCGTGCTGATCGGCGCGGGCGGGCGCCGGACGCTCAGCCGGGACGGCCTCGACTACGGACGCCCGCGGGTATCCCCGGACGGACGCCGGGTGCTGGCGCTGGCGACCGACCCGGGAACGCCGGAGCGCCCGCAGAGCGTTCGCCTCTGGCTCTGCGACCTGGGGTCCGGGGAGGCGGGGCCGGTGGCCGGCGAGCTGGACGTGTGGCCCGACGAGGCCGAATGGTCGGCGGACGGCGGCGCGATCTACTTCACCGCCGACCTCGACATGCAGCGCCCGGTCTTTCGCTACGACCTCTCCAGCCGGCGCGTGGAACGTCTCACCGCGGCGGGGGCCTTTCAGTCCCTCTGCCCCGCTCCCGACGGTCGCGGCCTCCTCGCGCTGCGGACCTCGTGGAGCTCGCCGCTGGAGGTGGTCCGGATCGGCCCGGACGGAGAGGTGACCGGCCTCCCCACACCGGGCCTGCCCCTGGAGCTGCCCTCGACGGTGTCGGCGATCCATGCCGCGGCCCCCGACGGGACGCGCATCCCCGCCTGGCTGGTGATGCCGAGGGACGCCTCGCCCTCCCATCCGGCCCCCCTGGTGCTCTGGATCCACGGCGGCCCCTTCAGCAGCTGGAACGCGTGGAGCTGGCGCTGGTGCCCCCACCTCCTCGCCGAGCGCGGCTACGCGGTCCTGCTGCCGGACCCGGCGCTCTCCACCGGTCACGGCGCCGCCCTGGTGGGGCGGGCATGGGGAGAGTGGGGTGACCGGGTGATGGGCGACCTCTTCGCCGTCCTCGACGCGGCCCTCCAGAGGCCCGACCTCGACGCCTCCCGCACCGCCGCGATGGGTGGCTCGTTCGGCGGCTACATGGCCGCCTGGATCGCCGGGCACAGCGATCGCTTCCGCGCCATCGTCGACCACGCGGGCCTGTGGTCGCTGGAGCAGTTCCACGGCACCACCGACGAGGCGGAGGGCTGGGAGCACCAGTTCGGAACGCCGGAGAGCGATCCGCGACGCTACGCGCAGGCCTCACCCGATCGCAGCGTCGCGGCGATCCGCACGCCGATGCTCGTGATCCACGGCGGGCGGGACTTCCGCGTGCCGGTGTCCGAGGCGCTGCGCCTCTGGAACGCGCTGCAGCGGCATGGCGTGCCGGCGCAGCTCCTGTACTTCCCGGACGAGAACCACTGGGTGCTCACGCCCGGCAACGGGCGCCTCTGGTACGAGACGGTGCTGGCCTTTCTCGACCACCACGTCCGCGGCGAGCCGCTGCGCCGGCCCGACCTGCTCTGAGCGGCGGCGCCCACCCGGTGGCACGCAGCGCGGGCTACTCCCGGGCGGGCTCGTAGAAGGTCATCTGGCTCGCCTGGAAGTGGAGGTCGATCTTGGTGGTGGGGCCGTTGCGGTTCTTCTCCACCAGCAGCTCGGTGACCGAGCGGTCGACGTCATCCTTGTGCATGCCCGGCCGGTAGAGGAACAGCACCACGTCGGCATCCTGCTCGATGCTCCCGGAGTCCCGCAGGTCGCTGAGCTGCGGCTTGCGATTCTCGCGGCGCTCCGACTCGCGGGAGAGCTGGGAGAGCGCCAGCACCGGGACCTGGAGCTCCTTGGCGATCGACTTGAGGCCGCTGGAGATGTCCGACACCTCGGCCACCCGGGACTCCTGGCGACCGCCGCGCATCAGCTGCAGGTAGTCCACCACCACCATGTCGATGTGCTGCTGCGCCTTCATCCGCCGAGCCCGGGCCCGCAGCTCCGCGATCGGCAGCGCCGGGGTGTCGTCGATCCAGATGTTGGCCTGGGAGAGGCGGTCCATCGCGTCCGCGATGCGCTGAAACGCGTGGGTGTCCGCCTGTCCCGTGGAGACGAGGTACGCATCCACCTTGGCCTCGCTGCAGATGAGCCGCTGCACCAGCGCCTGCTTGCTCATCTCCAGGGAGAAGACGGCCACGGATCGCTGCGCCAGCACGGCGGCATTGCGGGCGATGTTGAGGGCGAAGGACGTCTTCCCCACCGAGGGCCGCGCGGCCAGGATGACCAGCTCTCCCGGCTGCAGCCCCTGGGTCACCGAGTCGAGCTTGCTGTAGTTGGTGGGGACGCCGTGGACCGGCTGGCGGCTCTGCGCCCTGCGTTCCATCAGCTCCCAGGTCTCGGTGAGCAGCTCGGCGATGTGGGTGACCTCGAGGTTGCGCCGCGAGTCGGCGATCGCGAAGACGCTCCGCTCCGCGACGTCGAGGATCTCGTCGGTGCTCGCGGTGGCGTCGAAGCCGAGCTGCGCGAGCTGGCCGCCCGCGGCGATGAGCCGGCGCCGCATCGAGCGGTCGACGACGATCTGCGCGTAGTGGCGGATCGATACCGCGGTCGGCATCTTCTGGGAGAGATCGGCGAGGTACTCGAGGCCGCCGCTCCGCGCCAGCGCGCCGTCGCGCTCCAGCTGCACCTTGAGGGTGAGGATGTCGACGGGCTCCCCGCGATCGGAGAGGGCGAGTGCCGCCCGGAAGACGTCGGCGTTGCGCTCCGCGTAGAAGTCGCGCGGCGAGATCAGGTCGCGGACCTGGTGGATCGCGTCGGTGTCGATGAGCAGGCAGCCCAGCACCGCCTGCTCGGCGTCCAGGTCGTGGGGCAGCACCCGCCCCGCCGGGCCGGCCGTGCCCGGAACCGCCAGCCCCCGCAGCTCCTGCGGCGGGATGCTCACTTCGCCGCGACGACGACCCGGAGCGTCTCGGTGACCTGGGGGTGGAGCTCGATCTCCACCTCGTGGGGCCCGAGGGACTTGATCGGCGGCTCCACCGTGATCTTGCGCTTGTCGATCTCGACACCCGCCTCGCGCCGGAGCTGCTGGGCGATGTCGGCGTTGGTGACCGAGCCGAAGAGCCGTCCCGCCTCGCCGGTCTTGGCGTAGATGGTGACGGTCAGCTTGCGCAGGCGTGCGCTCAGCTCCCGCGCCTCGTTGAGCGCCTTCTCCGCCCGCCGCCGGGTGGCCTCCTCGCGCTGCCGGATCTGCTCGATCAACCGGTCGTCGGCCGCGATGGCGAGCTTCTTGGGGAGCAGGAAGTTGCGCGCGTAGCCCGGCGCGACCTCCTTCACCTCGCCGGCCTGGGCCGCACCGGGGACCTCCTTGAGGAAGAGGACCTTCACCGCAGCTCCCCCCTCACGCCGCCGTCATCGCTCACAGCTCCCTCCACCGCCTTCACGCCGCCTCCACCACGACCGGCCGCCCCGGCCGGATGCGCTCCCAGATGGCCAGGGCGAGCCGCTCGCCCGCCAGCACATCCTCGTCGAAGCGGCTGCGCCGGTCGGCGATCAGCTGCTCCTGCTCGGCCACCACCTCGGAGGGGCAGACGGCCACGAAGAGTCGCAGGGCGAGCAGCGCCACGGCGACCGCGTCGAGGTCCCCCACCAGGGGCAGCCCCCCGGGCAGCTCCACGACGGGAACGACCGCAAGCCCGAGCGCGGCGGCCACGCCGGCCTTGGCGGCGACGGGCACCCGCGGGTCGCGGACGAGGCAGTACGCCAGCCGGAGCTGCTGGGGGAGGTCGAGGACGAGGTGCTTGAACCGGCGGAGCCTGTGGAGCATGGGCCGCACGATGATAGCGGGGGCGACCGAACGGGGTGCGCCGGGGCCCGAACCAGGGCCGCTGGCCCTCGGCGGCGAGAGCTCCCAGCCGCCCGGCGCCAGGCCGGCCGCTCAGCCCCGCAGCGGCTCCGGATGCTCCCCCAGCCAGCGCCGCGCCGCCTCCGCGTCGGCCGGGGGGATCTCGCCGTCGAGCACGGCCTCGACGAGGCGGCGCTGGGCCCGGCCGACCCAGGGCCCCGGGGCGCGCCCCGCCAGGCGCATCAGCTCGTGGCCGTCCAGGGGGGGACGGAGCCGGGATACCTGCCCCTCGGCATCGAGCCGGGCCATCCGCCGCTCCAGCTCGTCGATGCCGTCGACCCCGGGGAACGCCGACGCCCGGGTGTCGGCGCGGGCGAGATCCAGGGAGCGTCCGCGGAGATCGCCGAGGTCGCGGATCAGACGCCGCACGGCCGCATCGCCCGTCCCGTCCGCCCGGTACTGGATCGGGCGCATGTGGTGGAGGACCAGGGCGCTCACCCTCGCGACCTCGTCGTTGCTGTAGCGCAGGCGGGTCATGACCCGGGCGGCGATCTCCGCTCCGGCGCGGGGGTGGTCGTGGAAGGTGTGCCGGCCGTCGGGGGCCAGGGCGTGGGTCGCGGGCTTGCCGGCGTCGTGGAAGAGGCAGGCGAGCCGGGTCAGGAGGTCGCGCGGAGCGAGCTCGACCGCGTGCAGGCTGTGCTCCCAGACGTCGTGGACGTGCCAGCCGCCCTGCTCCACGCCGACCATGGGCACGAGCTCGGGGAGGAGGACGTCGAGCAGGCCCGCCTCGCGCAGCACCTCCATCCCCTCCCGCGGGTGGGGCGAGAGCAGGAGCCGGCTCAGCTCGTCGCGCACCCTCTCGGCCGAGAGGATGGCGGTGCGGGGGGCCATGGCGCGCATCGCCTCGCGCAGGCCGGCGGCGAGCCGGAAGCCGAGCTGGGCGACGAAGCGGGCCGCGCGGAGCATGCGGAGCGGATCCTCGGAGAAGGTCTCCGCCGGGTCGAGCGGGGTGCGCAGGATGCCGCGGCGGAGGTCGTCCAGGCCCCGGCCGGTGAGGTCGAGGACGCGCCCGTCCAGCCCCTGAACGAGGGTGTTGACGGTGAAGTCGCGGCGCCGGATGTCCTCCTCGAGGGTGCCCGGCCTCACCTGGGGCTTGCGCGACTCGGGGTCGTAGCTCTCGGCCCGCGCCCGCACCACCTCCAGCACGAAGCCCGCGCCGCGCACCTGGGCGGTCGCGAAGCGCTCAAAGACCGCCGGACGCGCCCACCCCAGCCTCCGCGCCACCGCCTCCAGGAGCGCCACCCCATCGGCGCCCACCACGACGATGTCGATGTCCCTGTCGCTGCCATCGCGCCCCAGGAGGCGGTCCCGCACGAAGCCGCCCACCAGGTACGCCTCGATCCCGAGCTCGGCGGCGGACGCGGCCACCACGTCCAGGACACGCCCCAGGTCCACCCGGGGAGGGACGGGATCGAGGCGGACGGGCACGCGCCGGAGTGTAGGCGGCGGGCACCGCGTGGCGGGCGGCGGCCGTCGCTACGCGCCCAGCGCCGCCGCGATCGCCCCCGCGGCACGGCCGCGATGGCGGCGCAGGGTGGCGGCGCCGATCACCCCGGCGAGCGCGGTGCACGCCGCCGCGGCGAGGAAGATGGCGTGCAGCTCGTCGAGAAGCGCCGCCTGGGCCGCGGCGTCGTAGGCGGGACAGGTGAGCGCCCCTCCGGGGCAGCGCGGGAAGCTCCGGGCCGCCTGGTCGTAGCGGGCGAGGCCGATGGCCGTGAGCAGGGAGATCCCGACCAGCATGCCCACCATCCGCGCCACCACGACGAGCGACGCGGCGACCCCGTGGCGGACCCCGGCGACGGCGCCGAGGATCGCCGCGTTGACCGGCGCGATGGCGAGCCCGAAGCCGAGGCCGCACCCCACCAGGACCGGGTCGCTGGCGGCGCGGAACCCCGGCCCGACCGCGCTCGCGCCCCATCCCGCCATGAGCACGAACATGGCGGTCGCGAGCGCCATCCCGCTGAGCGTGGTCAGCCGGTAGCCGAGACGTTCGCAGACCAGGCCGCCGAGGATCGCCCCCACCGGCACCGCCGCCAGCAGGCGGACCAGGACCAGCGCCGCTCCGAGCTGGGAGCCGGGGTACGCGGTCGCCCGGGCGAAGATGGGCACGTCGACGAGCGCCGCGACCAGGCCGGCGCCGACGGCCAGGTTGCAGAGGAACGCCCCGGCGGCGGCCGGGTCGCGCAGCTCGGAGGGGGAGAGCAGCGGGGCGTCGCTCCTCGCCTCGCGCCACACGACCAGCGCGGCGGCGATCGCAGCGGCGGGGAGCAGGCCGGCGGCGGCCGGAGCCACCAGCGAGCTGCGCGGGTCCGCGGTGGAGAAGCTGACCACGACGAAGGCGAGCAGCACCGCCAGCAGGACGGAGCCGAGGCCGTCGACGCGCCGCCAGGTCGCGCGCAGACGGCGCAGGCGGACGCGGCGCGGCGAGCGCCCCCCGGCGATCAGCCAACGGCCGCCGGCGAGCACCCCGGACGTCAGCCCCGCCAGGGCGAGGGGGGTGCTCCACGCCGAGCCGCCCAGCAGAGGTCCCCAGAGCACCCCCCAGGTGGCGTTGGCGGCGAGGGGACCGGGTGCGGCGATGGCGAGGCCGCCCGCGGCCAGGGCGAGGCCGGGAAGCAGCCAGCCGGCGAGGTCGGCGCGCGGGCTCGGCGCCGGTCCCGACGCCGAGGGACGGGCGGCGCCGCCGCTGAGCACGAAGCCGGCACCGAGGGCGGTGGCCAGGGGCAGGTTGAGCCAGAAGATCAGCCGCCAGCTCGAGACGCTGAGGATGGCGGCTCCGTAGAGGGGGCCGAGCACCGACCCCAGCTCCTGGACGGCGCCCACCACGCCGAGGGGGACGCCGCGCCGGCCGGCCGGCCAGCGGTCGGCGACGATGGCGAGGGCGACGGGCACCAGCCCACCGCCTCCCGCGCCCTGCAGCGCCCGCCCCGCCACCGCCGGAGCAAGGGCCTGGGACGAGGCCGTGATCAGCGAGCCGAAGCCGAAGGCGACCAGGCATCCGAGGAACACGGGGGCTCGGCCCACGGCGTCGGAGAGGCGGCCGAGGAGCGGCAGGAGCGCCACGTAACCGAGCAGGAATCCGCTCACCAGGGGGGTCGCCGCCTCCAGGTGGTCGAGGCTCAGCCCGAGGTCGCCCATCATGGCGGGGAGCGCCAGCACCACGACGTAGGTGTCGGCGGCCGCCAGCAGGACGCCCGCGGCGGCGAACGCGAGGCGGAGCCGCGCCGCGGAGGCGACGGGCTGCGCGCCGGCGGGCGGATCCGCGGGACCGCGCCCGCCCCCGGCGTCCCCGGCCGCTGCCCGCATGGGTCAGCT
>JAJZNI010000100.1:0-18606 GCA_021847925.1 bacterium | reverse complement strand
ACGCAAATTACTCCAGGAGCAGCTTCTCCAATCGCAGAAGTTGGAAGGGATAGGTCAGCTCGCGGGCGGCGTGACGTTCACCTTCTCCCCGTAGCTCGTGAGCAGCAGGGTGAAGGTGCTGTCGTGGCCGGCCGCGAGGATGGGGCCGGTCAGCACCACCTCGCGCACCTGGTAGGTGGAGGTGGCGATGTCATAGGTGACGTCCACGGGCTGGCTGGGCTGGGCGTCGAGCAGGACCGCCCTGACCGTCCGGCCCGGGAGGGTGCCGCTGACCGACTGCAACAGCTCTCCGGCGACCCGCACGGGGGAGCCCAGGACCGCGTGGCGGGTGGCGGGGAGCAGGGTGGAGATGCCGGTGGTGGGGCTGAGGAGCCGGCCCGGGTCGCCGAAGCCGTACTGGGCGGGGTTCGCCTCCGTGTAGGCGCCGCTGAAGGGCAGCTTGGCGTAGAGCCTGCCGCCGATGGACACCACCGGGATCTCGAGGGGGGATCCGGCCAGCTCCACACCCAGGGTGCCCCGGAAGCTCCCGGGGCGGACCGCGTCGCCGGACGCGGAGGTCAGCAGCGGGCCACCGCTCCCCGAGGGCACGTTGGAGCTGGTCAGCCGGACGTGGAAGGCCGAGGTGCTGTCGAAGGCCGTCTTGGCCCGCTGCAGAAGGGTGGCGGCGCTCGGCGCGCCCGCGGCGGCACCTCCACCGCATCCGGCCGCGAGGAGGGTGACCGCGGCGAGCGACCCGGCCAGGCAGAGGATGCGCAGGGTGGAGGGCGGCGGGTCGCGGCGGGGCGGCTTCGATCTGGCGGGCGCCGGGTGCGAGGAGCGCGTCGCGCCCCGTGGACGCTGAACCATCGTGTGCCGAGTATGGGGCAGCGCGCGCAGGGGTGAGGCCATCCCCCACGCCGGCCGCGCGCCGCCCCCGAAGCGAATAAGGTGGTGCCCGGCCATGCCCGCTCCCACCTCCGCACCCCCGCGTCCCCGCCGGCTCGCCATGCGCCTCACCGCCGCCGTTCCCCTCCTGGGGGCGGCCGCCGCCGCCGCCACGCTGGGGATGGTCACCATCACCTTCAGCAGCACGCTGGTCACGTCCCTGGAGCTGCTCCCGGGTGCGCGGCTGCCCGGTGTGTGCATCCGGAACGGCATCGCCACCTACTCCGCCGCATCGCTTCTGAGCGGCTCCCCGCCGGCTGTCAACACCGGCTGCCTGCGCCATCTGGGCGGAGCCGCCGGGCAGGCCGCGGTGGGACCGCAGCCGCTGGTGGCGCTCGCCGCCGCGCTGGTGGCGGCGGCGCTCGCCGCGCTCGCGTGGCGCTGGCGTGGCTGGCGGGTGCTCGCGGTCGCGGCGCCGCTCGCCGCCGCGCTGCTGCTCGTCGCGGAGTGGATGCTCTTCACCGGGATCTTCGAGGGACACTTCCGACCCCGGGTGAGCCCCGGCGCGGTGGCCGCGGTGCCCGCGACCGGCCTGTGGGTCGGCTGCGGCCTGCTCCTGGCCGCGACCCTCGTCACCCCCCTGGCCGGCGCCGCCGCGTGGGCCCGGCGGGCGCTGGCACCCATCGCCGAGCCCGCCGGCGCGCCCCGACGCTGACCGGGCCCTCGGCCCAGGTGGCGGGGCCCCGGCGAGCAGCGCTCAGGGAGCACCTCGACGTCGCCGCTGACGCAGGCTCTTCAGCAGGGCGACCTGCTCGCGATCGGGACCCTCGCGACGGCTCCCGGGCACCTCCAGCACCCAGGGCACCCGGCGCAGCCGGGGGTCCCCGAGCAGCCGGCGGAAGGCGGCGAGCCCCAGCTCACCCTCGCCAACGTTGGCGTGACGGTCGGCGTTGCTGCCCAGCCCCGTCCGGGAGTCGTTGGCGTGCACCAGGTGGAGGCGATCGAGCCCGACCTCCCGGGCGAGCTCGCCCAGCGTGCCCTCCACCCCCTCGTCGCTGCGCAGGTCGTAGCCACTCGCGAAGGCGTGCTGGGTGTCGAGGCATACCCCGAGCCGGTCCGAGCCGGCCGCGTGGAGGATCCGCCCCAGCTCGGTGAAGCTGCGTCCGATCGTCCCCCCGGAGCCGGCGCTGTTCTCCACCAGCAGGCGCGCGCGGCCGGGCGGGCTTGCGGCGAGGACCTCGCGGAGCGCGGCGCCGATCTGCCCCAGCACCGCATCCAGCCCCGCGCCGAGGTGGGACCCGGCGTGGAACACGACCGAGTCGGCGTCCAGCGACGCGGCGATCTCCATGTGGTGGACGAGCGAGGAGATCGAGGCGTGCAGCAGCTCCGGCCGCGGCGAGCCGAGGTTGACGAGGTAGACGGCGTGAAGATGGTGTCCGCGCAGCCCCGAGGCCGCGAAGCTCTCGCGGTAGAGCGAGAGGATGGCGGGGTCGAGCCGCAGCGGGCGCCACGTCCGCGCCGGCGTGGGGTGGGTCTGGATGAGGTCGGCGCCGATGGCGACGCCGGCCGCGACCGCGTTGTGCACCCCTCCCCGGGCGGGGACGTGCGCGCCGATGAGGGGCAGGCCCGCGGAGCTCACGGCGCGATCAGCAGCTTGAGGGCGACGCCGATGCCCACGGCGGCGACGCCGTAGCGCAGGGCGGTGTCCGGGGTGCGGCGGCCGAGCGCCGCGCCGAGCACCCCCCCGACGACGGTCCCGGCGGCGAGGGCGAGCGCGTCCGGCCAGCTGACCGGGCCGAAGATGGCGAACCCGATGGCCGCGATGGCGTTGACAGCCGCGCTGCAGACGACCTTGGCCGCGTTGAGCCGCTGCAGCGCGTCCCGCACATAGAGGGCGAGAAGGGCCAGCAGCATCAACGACATGGCAGCGCCGAAGTAGGCACCGTACACGCCCCCGAGGACGAGGCCGGCGCGGAACACCGGGGAGCTCTCCCCGGCACGGTCGCCGACGAGCCGCGAGATCGCCGGCCGGAAGAGCAGCGCCAGGCAGGCGACCAGGATCAGCCAGGGGACGATGTGCGTGAACACGCCCGGGGAGGTGGAGAGCAGCAGGGCGGTCCCGGCGACCGCCCCCGCGCCGGTGGGGACCAGGAGGTGGACGAGGCGGCGCCCCTGACCCGCCAGCTCGGCCCGGTAGCCGTGGCTCCCGGTGAGGAGCCCGGGCACGAGCCCCACGCTGTTGGTCACGTTGGCGGCGAGGGGGTTGAGGCCGGCTCCCAGCAGGGCCGGGTAGCTGAGCAGGGAGCCGCCGCCCGCGATGGTGTTGGCCGCCCCGGCGAGCACGCCGGCCCCCGCCACCAGCCCCGCCTCGACGCCGGTCACCCGCTCACCCCTGCCACCGGCGCATCTTCTCAGGGAGGGACGTGCGCCCCGTTCGCCCGGCTCGCCACGGAGGAGCGAGGCCGGGGGGCACCGCGACAGGGCATAGTCCGTGGGGCGGGCCCGGCCGCTCTGTGGGGAACCTGGCGTGATCTACGTCGCGGTGCTCACCGGCGTCACCGCCGTGTGGGGCTGGACCTTCGTCGTGGTCAAGGACGCGGTGCGCGTCTACCCGGTGGCGCCCTTCCTGGCCCTGCGCTTCGGTCTCGCCCTGCTGGTGCTGGTGCTGCTCGCGCGCCGCCTCCCGGATCGGCGCTCGCTCGCCGCCGGCAGCCTGATCGGCGTCGCCGTCGCGGCCGGATACGCGTTCCAGACCTATGGCCTGGAGAGCGCCCCGGCGGGCACCGCCGGGGTGATCACCGGTCTCTTCGTGGTCTTCACCCCGCTGATCGACCGCGCCTTCGGGGCGCGGGTGGGCGCGCGGACGTGGATCGCCGTCGCCGTCGCGCTCGGGGGAACCGGGCTTCTCGCCGCCACCGGCAGGGGAGCGCCGGTGAGCGCCGGTGACCTGCTGGTCCTCGGGGGAGCGATCGCCTTCGCCGTCCAGATCGTGCTGCTCGCGCACCGGGGGCCGGGGCTGCGCCCGATGGACCTCGCCATCCTGCAGATGGCGGTCTGCTGGGTGCTCTTCAGCGCCGCGGGCTCCACCTCCCTCTCCGCCCCGGACGGGAACGTCTGGATCGGCGTCGTCATCACCGGCGTCTTCGCGAGCGCCCTTGCCTTCCCGCTCCAGGCGTGGGCGCAGGCGAGGATGGACGCCACCCGCGCCGCGCTCATCCTGGCCATGGAGCCGGCCTGGGCGATGTTCTTCGCCGTGGTCCTCGGCAGCCAGCGGCTGGACGCCCCGCAGGCGGCCGGCGCCCTCCTGGTGCTGGCGGCCATCCTCGGCCACGAGCTGGCTCCCGCCCTCGGCGCGCGGCGCCGCGGGTCGAGGGCGGCGCGCCACGACCCCGCCACCCGTCGCGGCGGCGCGGGCTGACCGCACCGCCACGCTGCGCACGCGCCGCTCAGACGCGGGCGACGATCTCCCCGTGCACCACGATGAAGACCTGGTCGGCGAGATCGCCCCACTCCCGCCACCCCCGAGCGACGGCATCCAGCTCGGCGGGCGATGCCACCCCGTAATCCACGGCCTGGCGGGCAAAGCTCGACGAGGTGGTCCGCTCCGCCCACAGGTGCGCCCACCAGGCGCGATCCTCGGCGGTCGCGAACGTCCAGGTGGAGGTCGAGTACGCCACGTCGGCAAGGCCCGCCTCGTGGGCCCACGCCAGCAGGTGGCGCCCCGCGTCCGCCGAGGCCCCGTTGATCCGTGTCACCGCCAGGTAGATGTCGCGCCAGCGATCCAGGCTCGCCCCCGTCCCCCGGTGGGAGGTCCAGGCGAAGGCCGGGTAGTCGCTGTCCCGCGCCGCCACCAGACCGCCGGGCTTGGCAAGCCGCCGCATGACCCGGAGAGCGCCGACGGGGTCGCGCAGATGCTGCAGCACCTGGTGCGCGTGGACGACGTCGAAGGATCCCGGGGGCAGCCCCGCGGAGCGGAGGTCGGCGACCAGGAAGCTGGCGTTCGACGCCCCGGCGTCCCGCGCATGCCGCTCGGCCTCGGCGACCACACCCTCGGAGGGGTCCACCCCGACCACCGGCCCGGGGGCCACGTGGCGCGCCAGGTCGGTGGTCAGCGTCCCGGGCCCGCAGCCCACGTCCAGCATTGCCATGCCCGGGCGCAGCTGAGGGAGGAGGTAGGCAGCGGAGTTCGCCGCGGTGCGCCAGCGGTGCGAGCGCAGCACCGCGTCCTCATGCCCGTGGGTATAGGCGTCTGTGGCGTCGTTCAGGACGCCCTGATGGTCCCATACCCTCGCGATCCGGCGGCCTGAGCTGCGCCGAGCACCAGGCGCGCCGGCCGCTGGGCCACGCGCGCGCCGCGGGGACCCGTGACGGCGACACCGGTGAGCAGCACGAGGTCGACGGTGGCACCGACCGGGGCGTCGTGCCACCAGAGGACGCAGGCGGCGAGGGAGACCAGGGCTGCGAGAGCGGTTGCACCGCGCCGGTGACGACGCTCCCCGATGACCAGGGTCGCGGCGACGACGAATCCGGCACCCGCAACGAGCCAGAGGGTCCCCAGCCAGCGGACGGCCGGAGAGCCCGCGGGAAGGACGGGGAAGGCGGGAACACCGGAGAACTCCTCCCGGCTGCCGATGCCCCAGGCGGCCTGGAACGCGAGCACGTGGATGACCGCGTGCACGGTCAGCGCGAGGGCGAGCCAGTGGCGCCTGAGCATGTGATAACGCTCTCACGCGACGGCCCCAGGAGGGAGGGGGAGAAGGGCACCTCGTGGGAGGGCCGGACGGCCCGCGGGGGGGCGGATGGCGCCCTCCGGTGGGCGTGCCGGGCCGTGCCCTCCCCCTACGGAAGCCCCTCGCCCCCCGAGCCCCCGGAGGCGCCGAGGACCTCGAGCACCAGGAGCCCGTAGCGGGATGCCTTCGCCGGGCCCACGCCGCGCACCGCCAGCAGCTCGGAGATCGAGGCGGGGTCGCGAACGGCGATCTCGCGCAGGGTGCGGTCGTCGAACACGGTGAAGGCGGGGCGGGAGGCGGCGCGCGCCACCTCCCGCCGCCAGCGGCGCAGAGCCTCGAAGCGGCCGGCCTCGGCACCACCGAGGGCGGCGGACGCGGACGGGCCCCGCCGGTCCGCGGGCGGCGCGGGTGCGGCGGCGGGGAGGCTCACCCGCGGCTCCGAGCCCCCGCGCAGGGCCGCTCTCCCCGCCGCCGTGAGCGCGAGGGTGGGACGCTCGCTGGCGCCGCGGCGGACCAGCCCCTGCTCCACCAGCGCGTCCAGGAGATCGCGGATGGCCGCGTCGCTCCATCGGGCCAGTGCGGCGAAGAAGTCGAGGTCGCGCACCCAGGCACGTTCCCGGCACCAGGCCGAGTCCACGCCCCTCAGCAGCGCGCCCAGCCGGGTCGCGCCGAGGTGGCCGTCGAACCTCGCCACGGCGCCCAGCGCGGCGGCCACCGCCCCCGCCGGGACGGGTGCCGCCGCGTCCCGCGGCGCGCGGCAGTTGTCGCAGGCCGAACAGCTGCGATCGACCCCCGCCTGGCCGAAGTAGTCGGCGATGCGCGCATGCCGGCACTCGCGGGTGGCGGCGTACGCCATCATCTGGTTGAGGCGGGCGAGCGCCGCGGCGCGCAGCCGCTCGCGCTCGTCGAAATCGACGGGAGCGGCGGTGAGGCGCCGCACCCCGCCGGTGGGCAGCAGGGCGCCGGCGCCCTCCAGGAGGCGCACCGCCGCCTCCACGGAGCGGCGGCCGAGCTCGGGGGTGAGGGCCGCGATGTCGGGCAGGTCCCAGCGGCCGGCCCTGAGCAGGGCGCGGTAGACGGCTCGGACCACGGCCCGGTCGGGGTAGGCCTGCTCGATGAAGAACTCCTGGAGATCGCGGTCGGCAGGGCTGTAGAGGAGCAGGCACCGCGAGGCCCGCCCGTCGCGCCCCGCCCGGCCCGCCTCCTGGTAGTAGGCCTCCAGGCTCGACGGGAAGTCGTGATGGATGACCTGGCGGACGTCGGCCACGTCCACCCCCATGCCGAAGGCGGAGGTGGCGACCACGACGCGCAGCCGGCCGGCCCCGAAGTCCGCCTGGACCGCCTGCCGGGCGGCGGGCTCCAGGCCGGCGTGGTAGGCGGCCGCGGCGACACCGGCGCCGCGCAGCCCCGCCGCCACCTCGTCGCAATCCCGGGTCCGCCCGCAGTAGACGAGCGCCCGCCCGGGGATCTCGGCGAGCGCCCGGCGCACCGCGTCCCGCTTCTCCGCTCCCCGGCGGCAGCGCCACACCACCAGGTCGAGCTCGGGGCGCAGGAACCCGGTCACGAGGACCAGCGGGTCGCGGAGCTGGAGGTTGTGGCCGATGTCGTCGCGAACTCGCGGAGTGGCGGTCGCGGTCACGGCGGTGACCGGGGGACGGCCGCAGAGCGCGACCGCGGCGGCGAGGCGCCGGTACTCGGGACGGAAGTCGTGCCCCCATCCCGAGATGCAGTGCGCCTCGTCCACGACGAAGCGTGTCACGGGCAGGCGGGCGAGCACATCCTCGAAGCCGGGGGAGACGAGCCGCTCCGGCGCCGCGTACAGGAAGCGCAGCCGCCCGCCGAGGGCGGCGTCGAGCGCCCGGTGCTGCTCCGCCGCCGGGAGCTGGGAATGAACCGCGGCCGCGGGCACCCCGGCGCCGCGCAGCCGCGCCACCTGGTCGGTCATCAGGGCGATGAGGGGTGAGACGACCAGCACCAGCCCGGTCCCCGCCACCCCGGGCACCCAGTAGGCGATGCTCTTGCCCGCGCCGGTGGGGGCGACGAAGAGGACGTCGCGCCCCGCCTCGGCGGCGGCGATGACCTCCGCCTGGCCGGGCCGCAGGGCGGGGATGCGGAACACCTCGCGCGCCACGCCGAGCGCCGCCTGCGAGGGCGACGTGCCCACCTCCACCGCTCCCGGCCTCCCTCGCCCTACCGCACCGCCAGCTCGGCCACGGCGTACCCGGCCCAGGGCAGCGCCGCGATGAGGAGCCACCCCGCGTGCGCGCGGCCGCGCCGCAGAAGCCCCAGCAGGTACACGCCGGTGACGAAGGCGCAGGCGGCGCTCGCCAGCCCGGCGGTGCCGAGCTGCCAGGGGGTGAAGGCGACGCCGATGAAGCCGAGCACGCAGGCCTGGAAGACGGTGGCCCCGGCGACGTTGCCGAAGGCCAGGGAGTCACGGCGGCCGAGGGTCCAGAGCACGCTGTTGAGGGTCTCGGGCAGCTCGGTGGCGAGGGGCACCACCAGGACGGCAAGCACCAGGGGGTCGGCTCCGAGGCTGCGCGCGCCCTCCTCCACCGCGCCGACGAAGAGGATCGAGGCCACCACCAGGAGCCCCACGCTGAGGAGCAGCTGCAGCCCCACCGCCGCCGGAGGGGGCGGCCCGGCGCGCCAGCGCGCCAGGTGGAGCGGCTCGGGGGCCTCCCCCGCCTCCCCGCCGCCGCGCAGCGTGGCCCGGGCATAGGCCGCGTAGATCAGGAGCAGGAGCACCGCCACCACGACGCGCTGGGGCCGGGCCAGCACGGTGGAGCCCACCGCGACGGCGAACGCGACGAGGAAGACGCCGAGGTCGCGGCGGGCGTGCCCGGGATCGACGCGGAGCGTGCGCGCCCCCGAGCGTGTCAGCACGGCCGCGCCGGTCGCGGCCGCCCCCAGCGTGACCAGCAGGAATGAGGAGCCCAGCACCGCCCCGGTCGCGACCTCCGTGGAGCCCGGGCCGCTGGAGAGGAGGGCCACCACCACCACCACGGTCTCGGGAAGCGCGGTGCCGAGCGCGGCGAGGAGGCTCCCGGTGGCTCCGCTGCCGAGGCGCAGGAGATGCCCCAGCCACTCGACCGCGTTGGTGAACAGCTCCGAGGCGATGAGGATGAGGAGCAGCCCCCCGCCGAGGGTGACGGCGGTCACCGCCGCCCGCTCTGGCCCCCCCGCCGGGCCGCCACGAGGGCGTCGGCCGGGGCGCGCAGCCATTGGGTCGCGAAGCCCATCACGTGACGCAGCGTCACCGGCTGCACGCGATGCACGGGCGGCGCGCCGGGCTCCCACGCCGCGGCATCCCGGATGCGCTGGTGCTCCCAGGGGAAGAGGGTGCGCGGCAGGCGGTCCAGGGGAAAGCTCCTCACCTCCCACGCCTCCACGCTCCAGCGGCGCGCCCCCCCGCTGAGCCGTCCCACGTAGAGGGCGTCCCCGGCGGCCCTCAGCCCCTCCCACGTGTAGACGCCGACGAGGCCAACCACCCTCGCCTCGAGCCCCGTCTCCTCCTGGAGCTCGCGGGTCGCGGCCCGGCCCGGGTCCTCACCCGGCTCGCAGTGCCCGCCGGGCAGCTCCCAGCCGGGCGGCCAGGGACGGAGCTGGAGCACCACGCGGTCGCGGTGCACGACGGCGATCTGGGCCCCGCCCACGGGCCAGGCACCGCCGCCGGCGGCGAGGGTGGGGAGGCCGCCGGGGGCCGGACGGTCGGGAAAGAGGAGCCGCGCGACGCGCTGCCCCGCGGTCACGCGTGCGGGGTCAGACGACGTGGACGCGACGGGGGCGCCGGGCGCGGGCCGCCCCGCCGGAGCGCCGGCCGCCCCGGGGGGCCGGGCGCTGCTGGCCGGCACGGTGCTCGATGAGCGCCGTGAGCCCCAGCACCATCTCCTTCTGCGCGTTGATGAAGTGGGTCGCCGCGTCCTCGGGGACGAGGTCGCCGAGGCGCCGGGTCACCTCCTCCAGGACCCGGAGCGGATTGTAGGCGCTGCTGTCCATGTTTCAGGTCTCCTCGCTGGGATCGTTGCGGCCGCGCGGGCGCGGGATGGTGACGTCGATCACCTCGCCGGCCCCGCGAAGGTGAGATGGAGAGCACCCTCGTCGAGCCGGGCCCGGGTGACCCGCCGCCCGGTGAGGATCCGGGGAAGCGAGATCTCCCGCTTGTAGGGCCCCACGGTGACGTAGATCTCGCCGTCCCCGTGGGTCACGTCGACCTCGTCGCGGGACACGAAGGGGAGCTGCAGGGTGAGCTCGTACTGGCCGTTCACCTTGCGCACCCGCTGGGCCACGGCCCGGTAGAAGGTGGTGGAGGGGTCGTCCTCCCCGAACACCGCGTCGGCGAGCTCGGAGAGCCGCTCGACCCCGAGCATCTCGTGGTCGAAGAGCTTGCTGCGCCGGATCGGGATGGGGTCGAAGAGGGTCTCCACCGAGGCGTCGTAGCGCTGCTGGATCTGCCGCCAGGCGGCGAAGTAACCGTCCTGGACCTCGGCCGGCAGCACCCGGTTCACCACCACCAGGTCGGTGAGGTAGTCGTAGAGGCTCAGGTAGGTGAAGGCGCGCTGCGCCTCCTTGAGCACCATCTTCTCGAGGTTGAGGACCAGGCGCACGGTGCAGGTCCTGGGGTCGCCGAGGATGCTCTTCATGCTCTCCAGGTCGAGGAGCAGCTTGCGCACGTGACCGAAGATGTCGTCGGGCGGCAGGGGGATGGAGACGAAGGGCTGCACGACCGGGCGCGCCACCCTCATCACCGCCCGCGAGGCGGGAAAGAGCCGCTGCAGGTACCAGCGTGCCACGTCGGGAAAGGCGAGCAGCTGGAGGGTCTCTCCGGTCGGGGCGCAGTCGACGATCAGGGTGTCGAAGCGGCCCTCCTCCTTGTGCCTGCGGATCTGCATCAGCGACGCCACCTCCTCCATCCCCGGGGGGGAGGCCATCTCCTCGGCGACGATGTCGTTGACCCCCTGCGAGGAGAAGAGCGTGCTGAGGTAGACGTGGATGCGGTCCCAGTGGCTCTCCAGCTCGCGCAGCGCGTTGACCTCCTGGGCCCAGAGGTTGGGGCTGATCTCGGTGGGGCTCTCGCCCACCTCGCGGTCCAGGGCGTCACCCAGGCTGTGGGCGGCGTCGGTGCTGATCACCAGGGTGCGCTGCCCGAGCTCGGCGCAGCGCACCGCGGTGGCGGCCGCGACCGAGGTCTTGCCCACGCCCCCCTTGCCGGTGTAGAGGATGACCCGCATCCGCAGCTCAACCGCCGGTGAAGCGGGCCACCGCGACCCAGGCGATGAGGATGAGCACCACCATCAGGCCCGCCATCACCGCGACCCGGCGCAGGTCGGCGGGGACGTAGGGGACGCGATCGAACGGGATCGCGGGGTCCTCGGTCTCCAGGGGCGCCACCAGCGCCGCCGCGCTGCCGAACTTGGTGGCGCGGGGGTTCTGCCCGCGCTGCGCCGGACGCCCGGCGGCGGCGGGAGCCGGCCGCGCTCCGGGGACGATCCGCTCGACCCGGCGCCGGGCGGGTGCCGGCGCGGGCACCTCCCCCGGAACCGGGGCGGAGCCCGTCGCGACCGCCGGCTCGGTGGCGGGCCCCGTCTCGGTGGCGTACCCCGGCTCGACCTGCGGCCCCGGCTGGCCCACCGGCGCGGCGGCCCCCGCCTCCGGGGTGACATTCCCGGGGGCGACGGCCGGCAGCCCGGCCTGGCCCGGCACGCCCGGACGCCCGGTGGCCGCGCCGCCGAGGCGCGTCTGGGCGAGGGCGGTCGGTCGCGCGGCCGCGCGCTGCTTCTGACGTCGGGTCTTTCTGGCCATCGGTCCTCACGGCAAGGGTATCAGGGGCACGGGGGACGGGAGGCCGGCACGAGGCCCCGCGCGGGGGATCCCCCCCGCCGCGGCGCGGGTTGGCGTGGCCCTGATACCTTCGGCGCATGGCCGCGCAGACCGGGACCCGCGAGCGCACCGGGCTGATCGATCGCTACTCGGCGCTGTTCATCACGGTCGCGGCCGCGATGTGGGCGGCGGACGCCTACTTCCGCCCGACGCTCACCCGCCAGCTCTCCGCCAGCCAGATCGTGCTGGTCGAGGACCTGCTGATCAGCCTGTGCTTCCTCCCGGTGGCCCGGCGGGTCACGCGGGAGCTGCGCCGCGCCCCCTGGCGCACCCTGCTGGGTCTGGCGGTGATCGGCGTCGGCCCCCAGGCGATCGCCACCGTCCTCTTCACCCAGTCGATCAGCATCGCCACCGCCGTCCCGAGGGCGGAGAGCCCCGGGGTCCTCTCCGAGGTCTACCTCCTCTACCTCCTCCAGCCGGTCTTCGGGGCGGGGATGGCCTGGCTGGTGCTGCGCGAGCGCCGCCGCCGCAGCTTCTGGCCGGTGGCGGGTCTGGCGCTCGGCGGGGCGGCCATGATCATCTTCGCCACCAACCAGGCGGCCCCGCGGGCCCAGCTGGTCGCCGCCGCCTACGTCCTCGGGGCCGTGGTGCTGTGGGGCCTCGGGACGGTGGTGGGACGGTACACGCTGGCCGGCGTCTCCTTCGCCACCACCTCGGCGATGCGCTTCGTGGTGGCCCTGCCCGTCCTGCTCATCCTGCTGGTGGCCACGCCGGGTTCGGGCGGGTTCTCGGGGTACTCGGTCTCCCAGCTCCCCGCCTTCCTGGGCATCGCCCTCATCCCGGGCCTGATCGCCATGGTGCTCTACTACCGGGCCCTCTCCAGCACCCGCGCCTCGGTGTCGAGCTTCGCCGAGCTCGGCTACCCGGCCGCGCTCTTCCTGGTGTTCTCGCTGCCCGCGCCGTACGGGTACGCCCTGCCCCTTCAGCCGCTGGAGGTGGCCGGCGCCGTGGTGCTGGTGGCGGCGGTCACGTGGCTCAACCTGATGATGCGGCGCGACGTCGTGACCGGCTCCCAGCCGCGCCAGCTGCGCCTCGCGGCGGAGCCGTCGGGACAGTAGGACCGCTCGGCGCCACCGGGCGGATGGCCGCCCTCCCGCAGACCCTGCCGCGCCCCGCCCTCCGGGGCGATCTCAGCCGGGGCCCACCACCTCGGCGGGGAAGCCCGCGTGCTCGAGGAGCCCCAGCGCCCGCTCCACCGCGCCGCCGTCCAGGGTCAGGACCAGGGCCGCGTGCCGGGTGTCGGCGTGCTCCATGTAGAGGTCGAGGATGTTGATGTCGTGCGACCCCATGAGCGTCGTCACGCGGGCCAGCACCCGGGGCCGGTTCTCGATGGGGATGGCGATGTCCACGTTGTGCCCGCTGGACTCGATGAGGATGCCGCCCAGGGCCCGGTACGCCGCCCCCGCCTCCTCGAAGTGGCGCTCGGTCGCGGGGCGGTCGCCGATGTCGCCCTCGACGCGGCGGAGCGCCTCGGCGAAGGCCTCGGTGACCCGGTGCACGGCCCCCGCGTTCTCCGCGAGGATGTCGGCCCACAGACCGGGGTTGGCGGCGCCCACCCGGGTGAGGTCGCGAAACGACGGCCCGGCGAAGCTCAGCGCATCCGGTGAGATCCCGGCGGTCACGCGCAGCAGCGCCACCGCCAGGAGATGGGGCAGGTGGGAGAGCGCCGCCATGAGCAGGTCGTGGCGCTCCGGGTCCACCGCGGTGGGGACGGCGCCCAGGTCGTCGCGGACCAGCGCCGTGAGCTGCGCGTAGGCGCCGGGCAGGGTGTCGCCGGTGGGAGTGAGGAACCAGCGCGCGCCCCGGAAGAGGTCGGGGGCGGCGTGCGCGACGCCGGTGGCGTGGCTTCCCGCCATGGGATGGCCGCCGACGAAACGCCGGATGCCCGCCTCGGCCGCCGCGCGCACGACCGCCGCCTTGGCGCTGCCGGTGTCGCTCACCAGCGCGTCGGTGGGGGCGAGGTCGCGCAGCAGCCCGGGGATGGCGGAGACCGGCGGAGCGAGGATCACGCAGTCGGCGCCGCGCACCTCGTCCAGGGTGCTGCGCCGGTCGACCGCCCCGCGCTCGACCGCCTGGTCCAGGACGGCGTCGCCGTCGACGCCGAGCACGGTCCATCCGGCACGGCGTGCCGCCATGCCCACCGAGCCGCCGATCAGCCCGACGCCGACCACGCCCAGGGCGCGGGACCCGGGAGGGCTAGACATTGAACCGGAAGTGGACGACGTCGCCGTCGCGCACGACGTAGTCGCGACCCTCCAGGCGCTGCTTGCCGGTGTCGCGCACGGCGGCGTAGGAGCCCGCCGCGATCAGCTCCTCGGCGGCGGTCACCTCGGCGCGGATGAATCCGCGCGCGAAGTCGGTGTGGATGGTGCCCGCCGCCTCCACCGCGGTGCCGCCGCGGCGCAGCGTCCAGGCGCGCACCTCCTTCTCACCCGCGGTGAAGAAGGTGATCAGGTCGAGCAGCGCATACGCCTCGCGGGCGAGACGGTCCAGGCCCGCCTCGCGCAGCCCCAGCGAGTCCAGGAACTCACGGCGGTCCTCCACCGAGAGCTCGGAGATCTCGGCCTCGATGCGCGCCGAGATGACCAGGGCGTCGCCGCCGTGGTGGCGCGCCGCCTCGCGGACAGCGGCCGGAGGCTCCGAGGCGGCATCCCCCTCCGCCACGTTGACCACCACGATCAGCGGGTGGAGCGTGAGTGGGAAGAGGTCGCGCAGGTGCGCCCGCTCCTCCGCCGTCATCTCCAGGGTGCGAAGCGGCTGTCCCGAGTCCAGGTGGTCGCGGGCGCGGCGCATCGCCGCGATCGCCTCCTCCCCCTTCTCCCGCTGCAGGCGGGCGGTCTTCTCGGCGCGCTCCAGGCGGCGCCCGACGGTGTCGAGGTCGGCGAGCTGGAGCTCGAGGTCGACCACCTCGAGGTCGCGGACGGGGTCCACCTCGCCCTCGACGTGGCTCACGTCGGGGTCCTCGAAGGCACGCGCCACCAGGCAGACGGCGTCGCACTCGCGGATGTGCCCGAGGAACTGGTTGCCCAGCCCCTCGCCGCGGCTCGCGCCGCGCACCAGGCCGGCGATGTCGGTGAAGGTGACCGTCGCGGGGATCACCCTGGGGGGCGTGAAGATCGCGGCCAGACGCTGCAGCCGCGCGTCGGGCACGGGAACGACCCCCGTGTTGGGCTCGATGGTGGTGAAGGGGTAGTTGCCCACCTGCGCGCCCGCCCGGGTCAGGGCGTTGAAGAGCGTCGACTTGCCCGCGTTGGGGAGCCCCACGATCCCCACGCTCAGCGCCATGCTCTAGTCCTGTTCGAGCTCGAACTCGGCATGCAGAGCCTGCACGGCCTCGGCCACGCGGTCTCGGGCGATGACCACGGTCACGTGGATCTGGCTCGTGGTGATCTGCTCCACGTTGATCTGGCGCGCGGAGAGGGCTCGGAAGATGCGCGCGAACATGCCGGGGGTGCCCAGGAAGGCGGTGCCCACCACCGACACGGTGGCGATGGCGGTGTCGGCGACGATCTCGGTGGCGCCCACCTTGCGGGCCACCTCGTCGAGGACGGGGCGCGCGCGCGCCAGGTCCTCCTCCGCGATCGTGAAGGAGAGGTCGGTGAGCCCGTCGTGACTCACGTTTTGGACGATGATGTCCACATTGATGCCGGCGGCGCCGATGGCGCCGAACACCGTGGCCGCGATGCCGGGCCGGTCGGGGACGCGGGTGAGGATGACCTTGGCCACCCCGCTGTCATGGGCGATGCCGCGGATCTTCTGTCGATCTTCCATGGCCGGGTGCTTGCAGATGAGGGTCCCGGGACCGTCCCCAAAGGTGGAGCGCACCACGATCGGCATCTCGTAGGTCTCGCCGATCTCGACAGCGCGGGGGTGCATCACCTTGGCGCCGACGGCCGCGAATTCTAGCATCTCGGCGTAGGCGATCTCGGGGATGGGCCGGGCGCGCGGCTCGACGCGGGGATCCGCCGTGTAGACGCCGGCCACGTCGGTGTAGATCTCGCAGCGCTCCGCCTCCAGCTCCACCGCCAGGGCCACCGCGGTGGTGTCGGAGCCCCCCCGGCCGAGGGTGGTGATGTCCAGGTCCTCGGTGGCGCCCTGGAAGCCGGCCACCACCACCACGCGACCCGCCTCCAGCTCGTCGATGATGCGCTGCGGCACGATGTCGACGATGCGGGCGCTGCGATGGGTGCTGCTGGTGCGGATCCCCGCCTGCAGGCCGGTGAGGGAGATGGCGCGCACCCCGAGCCGCTCCAGGGCCATCGCCATGAGCGGCGCGGTGGTGGTCTCCCCGGTGGCGAGGAGCTGGTCCATCTCCCGGCTCGGGGCGGCGGGGTTGACCTTCTGCGCCAGGGCCAGCAGCTCGTCGGTGCTGTCGCCCATCGCGCTCACCACCACCACCACCCTGTCCCGCTCGCGCCGGGTGGCGGCGATCCGCTTGGCGACGCGCGAGATCAGCTCGGCGCTGGCGACGCTGCTGCCGCCGTACTTCTGGACCACGCAGTGACGGCTCATGGCGCGAGGTCCACCCGCGCCCCGAAGTTGCGCACGGCGTGGACGGCGGCCCGCCCCGGCACCTCCAGCCGCGCGGCGGCCGCCTCCATGGCGCGCCCGGCCGCCCCAGCGTCGGCGCTCGCCAGCGCCAGCACCGACGGACCGGCACCGGCGAGGCAGGCCCCGTGCGCGCCCGCCGCGAGAGCCGCCTCGATGAGCACGGGAACGTGGGGCATCAGCTCGCCACGGGCGGGCTGGTGCCAGCGGTCGCGCATCGCCTCCGCCAGCAGCTCCAGCCGCCCCTCCAGCAGCGCGGCGACCAGGAGGGCGCAGCGGGCGGCGTTGTGGACGGCGTCCTCGCGGCTGAAGGACAGCGGCACCACCCGCCGGGCCGCCCCGGTGCTCATCGTGGCGTCGGGGATGAAGAGCACCGCCCGCAGCTCGTCGGGAACGGCCACGCGGACGGCCGGGGCGGGGCTCGCGCAGATGGCGAGCCCGCCGAGCATCGCCGCGGCCACGTTGTCCGGGTGACCCTCGACGATCGCCGCCTGCTCGATCACCCGCTGCTCGTCCCAGCCCAGCCGGGCCAGGGCGTCGGCGATGAGCACGCCGCTCAGAGCCGCCGCGGCGCTGGAGCCGAGCCCGCGCGCAAAGGGGATCGCGCTGTGGCAGCGCAGCCGGGCCGGCGGGGGCTCGACGCCGGCGGCGGCGCAGGCGGCGGCGTAGGAGCGGGTGATCAGGTTGGTCCGCGGGTCGCGGAGCTCGGCCGGTGCGCCCGGCCCGGGGTCGATGCTGAGCCCCGGAGCGGAGCCCTCCTCAGCCTCCACCTCGTTCTGGAGCTGCACGGCGAGGGCCAGGATGTCGAAGCCCGGGCCCAGGTTCGCGACCGTGGCCGGGACCCGCACCGTGACCCTCATCGCGGTCCCAGGCCGATGGCGTCGGCGATGCTCTGGGGCGTCCCCACCACCGAGAGCGGCGAGGGCAGGCCGCCGCTCACCGCGGGCAGGTCCTTGAGCCCGTTGCCGGTGAGCACGCAGACCGCCCGCGTCCCGCGCGCCACCACCCCCTCGGCGACCGCCTTGCGCAGCACCGCGAGCGACGCCGCCGAGGCGGGCTCGCAGAAGACCCCCTCCATCGCGGCCATGTCGCGCTGCGCGGCGGCGATCTCGGCGTCGGTCACCGAGTCGATCAGCCCCTCGGACTCGTCGCGGGCCGCGATCGCGCTCGCCCACGAGGCGGGGTTGCCGATGCGGATGGCGGTCGCGAAGGTCTGCGGGTCGGCGACGGGCGCACCGTGGACCAGCGGCGCGGCCCCCGCCGCCTGGCCCCCGATCAGGCGGGGGAGCTGGGTGGAGAGCCCGGCCGCGTGGTACTCGCGGAAGCCCCGCCAGTAGGCGGTGATGTTGCCGGCGTTGCCCACCGGGATGGCGAGCACGTCGGGGGCGTCGCCCAGCTCGTCGACCACCTCGAAGGCCGCCGTCTTCTGCCCCTCGATCCGGTTGGGGTTCACACTGTTCACGAGCGTCACCGGGTGGGTCTCGGCCAGCTCGCGCACCGAACGCAGGGCGGCGTCGAAGTTGCCCTCGATGATGAGCACGGTGGCCCCGAAGACCTGGGCCTGGACCAGCTTGCCGATGGCGATCTTGCCCGCCGGCACCACCACCACGGTGCGCAGTCCGAAGCGGGCGCCGTAGGCCGCGGCCGAGGCGCTGGTGTTGCCGGTGGAGGCGCAGATGATGGCCCTGCTTCCGGACTCGATCGCCCTGGCCACGGCCACCACCATGCCGCGGTCCTTGAAGGACCCCGTGGGATTCAGCCCCTCGAACTTGAAGTGCAGCGAGCGCAGGCCGAGGTCGCGGGCGATGGTGCGGGACTCGATGAGCGGGGTCCCGCCCTCGCCGAGGGTGATGCGCGGGGTCCGCTCGGTCAGGGGCAGCCGCTCGGCGTAGCGGTCGATGACGCCGCGTCCGCGGAACCCGAGGCCGGCGGTCACGGGACCCGCTCCAGGCTGTCGAGGCGGCGCAGGCCCGGGGGGGGCGCCGGCCCGGGGACCACGGAGGCCGCCCCGGCCGGCGGCAGGGGCAGCCTGCGCCCCTCCCTGCGGGCGCGCGCCACCTGGACGACGTCGCCGAGGACCGCGCTGGCGGCCGCCTCCGCCCCGGCCCCGCGCCCGCGCAGCACCAGCGTGCCGGCGAGGTCGCTCTCCACGACCACCGCGTTGTCTGCCCCCGCCAGGCTGCCGAGCGGGTGCTCGCGGGGGACGGCCAGGGGCTGGACGCCGAGGCTCAGCCCGCCGGGGCCGCGCCGCGCGCTCGCCACCAGGCGGATGGCCGCTCCAGCCCGCGCCGCCGCCGCGGCGTGCCCGGGAGTGACGGCGCGGATGCCGGTGCGGTCGACCTGTCCGGGCTCGACCCGCGCATGCAGCCCGAACCAGGCCAGGATGCAGAGCTTCTGAGTGGCGTCGTGACCGTCGAGGTCCGCGCTCGCATCGGCCTCGGCGAAGCCGTTGCGCTGCGCCTCGGCGACCGCCTCGTCGAGGCTCGCCCCGGCCTCCAGCCGCCCCAGCACGTAGTTCGTGGTCCCGTTGATCACCGCGGTGATGGAGCCCACCTCGTCGCCGCCCAGGGAGTCGCGGAGCGCC
>JAJZNI010000173.1 GCA_021847925.1 bacterium | reverse complement strand
CGAGTGGATCTGACGGGCGTGGGCGTGGGCTCGGCGGCCGCTTCGCCACCACCGCTCATCACGAGAGCGCACGCGGTCTCGCGGGCGTCGTAGCCGGGAGCGGTTCCGACCGACGAGCAGGCGGTCGTGACCAGCCTCGCGACGGTTTGACAGCGGACGGGCTCCACGCCAGCCAAGCAACGCGGGCAGACGAGCCAGCTCTCGGCGGGGCTGGGTGTGGACGTCCCGGAGGCCGTCATCCGAAGGCGTGCGGGCGCCCGGCCCGCCCCTCGCGCGCGGTAGCCTGCGTGCCATGTGCCGGGTCTGTCGCAGGCGCCCCGAGATCCCCGACGAGCGCTACGGGCGCTGCGAGGCCTGCGCCAGGGCGGGGCGCATGGCCCTCCGGTTCCGTCTCGTCCCCGCCGCCGGCGGCGCCGGGCTGCGGGTCGCGGCCGGGGAGATCTCCCCCCGGGCGCTGCGCCAGAAGTGGCTGGCCCCGCTCCGCGCCCACGCGGGCCAGCCGTCGGTGCGGCCCCACCTGGGTCTGCACGAGGTGGAGATCGTCGTCGCCAGGGAGAGGTTGGAGACCGTCCGGGTGGCCCCCGACCTGGCGTCGCAGGCGGCGGCCGCGGTCGAGGCGCTGCGGACCGCCGCCGAACGCACCGACGCCTCCTGGTAGGCGGCGCGCCGGGCCGTCCCGGGGCGGGTCAATGGGTCAGAAGCCACTGCCAGGAGGGCTCGCCCAGCCCGGGGAGGGCGTCCAGCGTCCAGGTGACCACCGTGGTCCCGGCGATGCTGCCGGTGACGCGCGCCACGCCGGTGCCGGCACGGACCCGGCCGGAGGGACGCAGCGCCACCGCCGACAGGTGCAGCGCCGTCCCGCGGCGGACCACGGCGGAGCGCAGCCCGGACGGGTGGGTGGCTCGGAGGCCCGCCGACGTCCCCCAGGCGGAGCGGAGGCTTCCCGGGTCCGGGGGGAGCGCGAGGGTGACGGGGGCGACCGTGGCGTAGGCGCCGAACGCCGCCCTCACCATCTCCGCCGAGGTCGCCAGCACGGCGCCGGTGCCGAAGCCGCCGCCCGTGAGCGGCTGGCCGAGGACGGCGCCGACCACCCGCACCTCGGGCTGCGGGCTTCCGAGGGGGGCGGGGTGCTCCGCCGCGAAGAGGAGGCACCCCCCGGCCGCGGGGGTGGAGCCGGTCTTGATGCCGAGCCACCCGGGCACGCTCTGGAGGTCGGTGTCCAGGTTGTCGACCCGGGTGCCGTCGGGCATGACGGCGCTCCGGGTCGCCACCAGGCCCGCCAGCACGGGGTTGGCGAGGACGGCCTCGCCGAGGGTGACGAGGTCGGCGGCGGTCGACACCGTCTGGTTGCTGAGCCCGCTCACGTCGGCGAAGTGGGTGGCGTGCATCCCCAGCGTCTGGGCCTGGGCGTTCATCTCCGCGACGAAGGCCGCGTCCGACCCCGCCACCCAGTCACCGAGGGTCTCGGCGAGGTTGTCCGCGGAGGGCAGCAGGAGGGCCAGCAGCATCTGCCGCTCGGTGAACCGCTCGCCGACGGAGACGAAGAGGCTGGAGCCGTTCTGGGCCACCGACTGCTGGTAGAGCGCGACGTCCTGGGCGGTGATGGTGTAGGTGGGGCCGGCGTCGGTGCCGGTGAGCGGCATCCTCTGGAGGGCGACCAGGGCCGCCATCACCTTGGCGATCGAGCCGATGGGGGTCGCGACCCGGGCGTCGTGGCTCGCCAGCCGTCCGCCCTCGCTCGAGGTGAGGTCCCAGCTCCCCTGGGCCGGCGCCGGGATGGAGGGCGGCGCGCCCGGAGCCACGGCCAGGGTGGCGGGGAGGCGGAGGTGGAGAGCCGGAGCGGGCGGGATGCGCGTCAGCGCCCAGCCGGCGTAGCCGCCCGCGAGGACCAGCAGGACGGCGAGGAGGGAGAAGGCGACCGGAAGGAGGTGGCGGGGCCGCCGGAGGGGTCGGGTGCCGGACACGCCGTCAGGATGCCCCACGGGTGGCGGCGGGGTGCGTCCCCCATCGGAGGTTCGGCCCCGCCCCCCGGGGAGCCGAGCCGTCCGGGGGGCGGGGGCGGGCGCCTCCGCGCGGGGAGGGCCACCCGCCCCGATCCCCTCGCCGCGCTACCTCTTGGCCCGGCGGCCTCCGCTTCCCTTGAGCGAAGCGGTGAGGCTGGTCGACGGCGTGAAGCGGACCACCCTGCGAGCGGGCACCTTGACCTCCTCGCCGGTCCGCGGGTTGCGGCCCATCCGCGCCGCCCGCTGGACGATGCGGAAGTTGCCGAAGCCGTGGATGTGGACCTCGTCGCCGCTGGCCAGCGAGGCCGCGAGCCGATCGAAGAACCAGCGCACGTCGTCACGCGCGCGGGTCATGGCGTAGGTCCCGCCCTCGTCGTCCTCGACCTTCTGCTTCCATTGGGCGGCCAGGGAGTCGCGTGTCACCACCTCTGCCATTGCATCTCTCCGTGAACGCGAGCGATCCCGGAATTGTAAGCAGGGGCAAGGGGTTTTGCCAACTCCGCGAAACATCGGGGTGGCGTGATAGGGTGGGCGGGTGCCGGGCCTCTCCCTCGGACCCCCGGATGCCGAGTGGGACCGCGAGCTTTTCGAGAGCGGCGGCCACTTCATGCAGAGCGGAGCGTGGATGGCCGTCCAGCAGGCCCTCGGCGACGCCGTGGTGCGGCGGCGGGGGCAGGGATGGCGCTTCGCCGCGGTGGTGCACCG
>JAJZNI010000179.1 GCA_021847925.1 bacterium | reverse complement strand
GTGACGGACCGCCAGAGCCGCATGGCTCTGGCGGGGGGCGGTTGGTGAGGGGCGAGCTCCCTGGTTACGCGACGCCCATGCCGGCGACCTCCTCGGGACGCCTCTGGTGGAGGAGGGCTCGGGTGGCGGCGATGCGCCACGCCAGCATCTCGAGGACCTCATCGAGGCGGCCCACCAGGTCAGCCGGAAGCTCGATGGGGTGGTTGTCGATCTCCCGCAGCAGCGCCGACAGCCGAAGCGCCTTCTGATCGATCTTCGCAACGGCTTCCTGCGGGGATGCGACCGTTGCGGCTCCCTGGCTCGGCTCCATACGCTGACCTCCGTGGGCGCAGCCGGCGGGCGGTCCGGCGCGGGTGCCGGACTGCCTCAAGCCTAGGGGCCGGAGCGGCCCCTGTCCAGATCTGGCCGTCACAAGGGGCCGCGGGCCCCCGGCTGGGCGAGGCTGGCCCCGGCCACGCCGGCCCCCGCGCGAGCCTCGCCCGCCGCGGCAAGCGTCGTACACTGGCCGGACATCACCGGGCGCGGATGGCGGAACCGGTAGACGCGCGGGACTTAGGATCCCGTGGGGCAACCCGTCCGAGTTCGACTCTCGGTCCGCGCACGGACGTGGGCCGGCCGGGTCGGGCCGGCGTCGTGCAAGGAGGTGCAGGGTGACCGTCGCCGATCCCGGTCTGTCCGTCTTCGTCGAGCGCAAGCCGGGCTGGGTCGCGGAGCTGAGCGTCGAGGCTCCGGCCGCCGAGATGGACCGGGCGGTCGAGGCCGCCGGCCGCCGGATCGGTGCCCGGCTTCGCATCCCCGGGTTCCGGCCGGGCAAGGCGCCCGCAGCCCTCGTCGAGCGGGCCGTGGGGTGGGAGGCGCTCCGCAAGGAGGCCGCCGAGACGCTCATCCCGCAGCTGTACGCCAGGGCCCTCGAGCAGGCCGGTGTGGACGCGGTCGGTGACCCCTCCCTGACCCTGGGCACCGTGGACAGGGGCCAGCCGGTCACCTTCACGGCGCAGGTGACCGTCCGTCCCGAGGTGGACCTCGGCGACTACGCGCAGATGCGCGTGGAGGAGCAGCACACCGAGGTCGCCGACGCGGACCTCGACGCCGCCCTCGAGGACGTCCGGCGCCGCCACTCCGACCTCCGGGAGGTGTCCCGGCCCGCCCAGGCGGGGGATGTCCTCCGCTGCACGCTGACCATGGGGCGGGGGGAGGAGGTCCACTCCGCCGACGACGAGCGCGACCTCGAGCTGGATCGCGATCGCCTCGTCCCCGGGCTGGTCGACGCCCTGCTCGGCCTCGAGGCGGGCGCGCAGCGGACCTTCCCGCTCACACTGCCAGCCGACTATCCGCGGGAGGAGCTGCGCGGGGTCACCGTGCAGGCGGACGCGCACATCCTGGCGGTGCGGGAGAGGCTCCTGCCCGCCCTCGACGACGAGCTGGCCCGCCGCGACGGGAGCGGCGAGACCCTCGAGGAGATGCGCGACCGCTACCGGAGGCTGCTGGTCGCCGAGGCGGCCCGTCACGACGAGGAGGCCTTCCGCTCGCAGGTGCTGGTGGCCCTGCGCGAGCGCGTCAAGGTGGACATCCCCGCGCTCCTCGTCGAGCGCGAGCTCGACGAGGAGGAGGCCGCCCTGCGGCAGCGCCTCAGCACGCTGGGCCTGCGCTTCGAGACCTACCTTGGGTACGCGGGCTCGACCCGCGAGCAGTTCCGCGCCGAGCGTCGCCAGGCCGCCACGGACCAGGTCCGCCTCGACCTCGCCCTTCGCGCCCTGGCAGTCGCGGAGCAGCTGGAGGTGGACGAGGCCCAGGTGGATCGCGAGGTGGCGGAGATCGGCGGGGCGCGCACCCTGACCGCCGACCAGCGCCGCCGCCTCCGCGCCCTCACCAGGGACGACCTTCTCCGCCGGGCCGCCGCGGAGCGCGCGGTCGAGATAGCGCGCGGCCGGGGCTGAACCGGGCCCCCTCTCGCCCGGGGGAGCCCGGCCGGGACGCCCGGCGTCAGCCGAAGCGAATGGCAGGCGAGGGGCGGTAGAAGCGCACCCGGCAGCGCTCGCAGCGGAACACCAGGCGGAGCCCCAGCCGTCCGATCACCCCGGAGCTGCGGTCCTCGCAGATCGGGCACCGGGCCCGTTCCTCGGTCAGAGCGGCGGGCACCTCCCTCAGAGGCAGCACCACCGGCTTGTACTTCCTCGCCATGGCCGCGATCTCCTCCGCGTACCCCTTCCTCGTCCAGGACGAGCTGTCACTATGACTGATAACGTCGCTATAAGGTGAATCCTGTCGCGGCGCCTCCCATGAGGCCGTCCGCGGCCGCCCGGCGGCCTCCTCGCGGGGGACGGCGGGGCGGGCCGGGCCCTCGCCCCGCCGGGGGCCCGGCCCGCTGCGCGGGCGCGCCGGCAGCCCGTGGGTATACTGGCCTGGCATGACCCTCATTCCCTACGTTGTCGAGACGACCAACCGGGGCGAGCGCGGGATGGACATCTATTCCCGGCTGCTCAAGGACCGGATCATCTTCATCGGAACCCCCATCGACGACCAGGTCGCCAACGTGGTGATGGCCCAGCTCCTGTTCCTGGCCGGCGAGGACCCCGAGAAGGACATCTGGCTGTACATCAACTCACCGGGAGGTTCGGTGTACGCGGGCCTCGCCGTCTACGACACCATGCAGTACGTCGAGCCGCGGGTGGGGACCATCTGCATGGGCATGGCCGCGTCCATGGCTGCCGTC
>JAJZNI010000009.1 GCA_021847925.1 bacterium | reverse complement strand
GCTCACCGTCGCCTGGCCCGACACCTGGAACCCCTGGGTGATCACGTACACCCCCGGCGACAGCGTCACCGAGGCCTGCCCAGAGACCTGGAACGACGAGTACGTGCCCGGGCTCGCCGTCTCGCTCTGGTGGCCGGTGGCCTGGAAGGTGGTCGGGGTCGATCCCGGGGTCGGCTCGCTCAGCGCCGCGAAGGGGTCCAGGTCACCCGGCGCCGGCACCTCCGCGAAGGCCGGCACCGTGCTCGCGTTCCCGGACTCCTGCAGCCCTCCCACCACCTCGGACTCCGAGGATTGCACCTGGGCGTTCCCGGAGAGCTGCACCGCCGAGGACGAGGACGAGTCGACGACCATCGACCCCCAGTGCACCAGGAGCTGGCCGTTGCCGCTCATCTGCCCCCCGGTGCCCTGCTGGTCCAGGACGCAGAGCGTGCAGGCCACCGCCGCCGGCTCGGAGCTGAGCGTCGCCGCCCGCACCATCGTCGAGAGGTACGCCCAGGCGGGAAGAGCGACGCTCGCCAGCAGCACCCCCAGGACGGGGCGGCTGAGGTGACGGACCAGGCGACCGGGGCGGGGATGAGCGGGCATCGGGGGTTCCCCCCGTGGGGTGGCGTGTGGACGTGTGGGTTTCGCGCCAGGGCCACCGTCATCCCCTGTCCGGATCCCCGGCGCGCGGTGCCGGGATGCTAACCGAACGCGCCGATCGTCGTCAATGTCCGGGCGAGACCCCGGCGGGCGGCGGGCGGCGCTCTGGTCAGCGCTCGCTGGGGGCTGCTCCCTGGCGCGCCCCCCGTCCGGGGACGTGGCCGCCGCGCGCAGCTCAGCGCGGCACCGGCCTCCAGGCCCCCCCATCCCACCAGTAGTAGCCGTCCTCAGAGCGCGGGGCGGCGGGCGGCACGCTCTCCGTCGTGGGGCGCCAGGCGGTCCCGTCGAACCACTGGGACCGATCGGCGGAGAGGGCCCCGGCGGCCACCCCCGTCGCGCCGGAGGGCGCGGCCTCGCGGCCGGCTGACGGGCGGGCGCGGGGCGGCACCGCCCGGCGGTTGAGGTGGGCGCCCGCCCCGAGCACGCCCGCGACGACGATGGCGCAGAAGGCGGCCCACCCGGGCATGGTCGCATTGGGCTGGGTGAAATCCGAGGCCTGGTTGTCGATCACCCAGTGGAGGAGGAAGAGGACGATCTCCAAAGCCGCGAAGCCCATCCAGACGACCGGGTCCGGGACCGGGAGGACGGCCGCGGCGCGCAGCGCCGGGACGGCACGGGCGACGAACCAGACGATCGCGGCGACGAGGAGGAGCGCGGGCAGAACCCCGAAGCCGTCCCACAGCGAGCCGAAGCTCAGCGAACCGGTGGTGCAGCCGGCCCCCGGCGAGCAGACGCCGAAGACGCGGATCCAGGCTCCCACCAAGGAGAGGATGAGGAGCACGAGGAGCGACCCGCCGATCAGGGCGTCCCCGGGCGGGATCCGGTGGACCAGGCCGGCGACGTCGATCGACGGGGGCTGCGTCACCGGCGGCGTCGCGCCCCGTGACGGCGCGGGAGCGGCCGGCTGCGGGGGATGGGCGGGGGGCTCTGCGGCCACTCTCTCGCTCCTTGCGGCGTGGGCTGCGGGCCGTTCCGGTGCGCCGCCGGCCGGCCGCCGGTGCGAGAGTCTACCCCCGGCCCGCGGGCGGCGGGCGGACCCGCGGCCGCGAACCCCCCGCCTCTCAGAGGACGTAGCGGCGCGCGTCGTCGTTGCCCACCAGGCCGTCCAGACGCTCCGCCACCAGGCGGGCATCGATCACGACCCGCTGCCCGGCGTAGTCCTCGGCGCGGAAGGAGACCTCCTCGAGGACGCGCTCTGTGATGGTGAAGAGGCGGCGCGCCCCGATGTTCTCGTCCTCCGCGTTGACGCGGTGGGCCTGCCGGGCCAGCTCGGCGACGCCGTCCTGGGTGAACACCAGCTCGACGTTCTCCGTCTCCAGCAGGGCCTGGTACTGCTTGGTGAGGGCGTTGGTGGGCTCGACCAGGATGCGCTGCAGGTCGGACTCGCTGAGCGGGCTGAGCTCCACGCGGATGGGGAAGCGGCCCTGGAACTCGGGGATGAGGTCGCTGGGGCGGGCCGCGGTGAACGCGCCGGCGGCGATGAAGAGGATGTGGTCGGTCCGCACCGGACCGTAGCGCGTGTGCACCACGGACCCCTCGAGGAGGGGCAGCAGGTCCCGCTGCACGCCCTCGCCGCTCACGTCCGGACCCCGGTCGGGCGCCGGTCCGCAGATCTTGTCCACCTCGTCGACGAAGACGATCCCCGCCTCCTCGACGTCGCCGATGGCGTCGTCGTACACCCGGTCCATGTCGATCAGGCGGTCGGTCTCCTCCTCCGCGAGGGCGGTCCGGGCGTCGGAGACCCGCATCCTCTTGAGCCGTTTGCGCACCGGCGCGAGCTGGGAGAAGAAGTCGGAGAGCGAGTACCCGACCTCCTCCAGCCCCGTGCCCGCGAAGCCCTCGAACGCCGGCTGGTACGGCTCCTCGACCTCGACGTCGATGTAGCGATCCTCGAGCTTGCGATCGCGCAGGCGCGCCGCGAGGCGCCGCCGGATGCGCCGCCGCTCCGGCTCGCGAGCGCTGGGCGGCGCCTCGTTGCGCACCGCCTCCGCGACCCCCGCGGCGGCGGTGTCCGCCGCTCCGCCTCCCGCCTCCCCCACCGCCGCCCGAGGCATCTCCGCGTCGACGAGGATGTCGAGGATCCGGCT
>JAJZNI010000033.1 GCA_021847925.1 bacterium | reverse complement strand
AGCCGACTGGAGACCGCCTCGAGGCCGACCTCACCGGCGCGGGGTGGAGAGTGCAGGCGCTCCTGGTGATGATCCTGACCGCCGAGCCTCCGCCGGCGTCCCGCGGTGGCCCGGTGATCGCCGCGGAGGAGGACGAGACCGTGGGACTGATGAGCTGGTGGCATCAGGAGGACTTCCCGCAGATGCCGAGCTCGGTGCTCGACGAGCTCGGCGAGCACCGGCGGAGGCTGGGGGCGGCCTGGGCCGAACGGCGCTTCGGGGCCCGCGACGCGGCGGGCAACCTGGCGGCGGTCGCCAAGCTGCGCTCCGATGGGAGCACCGCACAGGTGGAGGACGTCTACACGGTGCCCGAATGGCGGCGCCACGGGTGCGCCCGAACCCTGGTCACGCACGCCGTCCGGCTGGCGCTCGACGAGGGGCATCGGGTCGTCTTCATCGTCGCCGACCAGAACGACTGGCCCCAGCACCTCTACGCCGAGGTGGGCTTCCGGCCCGTGGCCCTGGTGCGCACCCTCCACCGCGACGGCCGCTGAGCCCTGTGGCTGGTCGCCGCGGTGGCGCTGGATGACAAACGCATGTACGCCAGATCGGGCCACCGAGCCCGAGCCGCCCGGGCACGGGACGTGCGGGCGCGGACGGTGCGCCGGCTGACCGAGGCGGGGTGCATCTTCGCCGAGGAGGAGGCGCGGCTGCTCGTCGCGGCGGCTCACGACGAGCGGATCCTGGAGGAGATGGTCGGGCGCCGCACCTCAGGTCTTCCTCTCGAGCAGGTGCTGGGCTGGGCCGAGCTCGCCGGCATACGGGTGGGGGTGCGCCCTGGGGTCTTCGTCCCGCGGCACCGCACGGCGCTGCTCGTCCGTGAGGCGACCGCGGTCTGCCCGCCCGGGGCGCTGGCCGTCGACCTCTGCTGCGGGTCCGGGGCGATCGGGATGGCCCTCGCCGCCCGGGTCCGCCGGCTCCGGCTGCATGCCGTGGACATCGACCCCGCGGCCGTGGCCTGTGCCGCTCGCAACCTCTCGGGTCTCGACGCGCACGTGTACGAGGGGGACCTCTTCGGCCCGCTGCCCGCCGCTCTGCGCGGGCATGTCGATCTGCTCACGGCCAACGCGCCCTATGTGCCCACGTCCGAGATCGACCTGCTGCCCCGCGAGGCGCGCCTCCACGAGCCCCGGCGCGCGCTCGATGGAGGCGAGGATGGCCTGGATGTCCACCGGCGCATCGCCGCGGAGGCACCCGCGTGGCTCGCGGCCGGCGGCCATCTGGTGGTCGAGGTCGCGGAGCACCAGGTGCCGGATCTGGTGGGGATCCTGGGGCGTGCGGGGCTCTCCGCACGGGTGGTCCGGGACGCGAAGCTGGAGGCGTCCGTGATCGTCGCCACGGCGACGCCGCTCCTCGCCCGCTGACCCGCGCCGGCCGGCCGCACCGCGGGCCGCGGGGGACCGTCAGTCAGCGACCTGGGCGAGGGGGGAGGCCTCGGCAGCCGACGTGGTCACGGTGGCGCCGCGCGGCCCGAGGGTCGAGGCGAAGAGGATGAGCAGCCCCACCAGGGAGAGGGCCAGCACGAGCGGCTCCCAGCTGCGTTGGTCCACGAGGGCGAAGAGGAGGGCGAGCGCGGCCCCGCCCGTCATGCCCAGGAAGCGGCTGGTGGACACCGCCCCCTGCACGCGCCCCACGATCTCGATGGCCTGGCTCTGGATCACCACGCCCCCCTCCACCTGGGCCAGGCTCGCCGCCGCGGTGCTGACGGCGAGGATGAGGAGGTCCGCCACCGGGGCGCCGAGGGCGGCGGTGGCGCCGATCCCCGCGGTCTCGAGCGCGATCCCGGGGAGGATGACCGCGGGGCGGCGCAGCCGCGGCCAGAGGGCGATCAGCGACCCGCCCACGCTCCCCAGGCCGACCATCGCGTACAGGAACCCGGCGTCGGCCGAGCTCCCGAAGCGGTGGAGAGCAAGGGCCGGCAGCCCGGCCTGCAGCGCGGTGATCGCGACCGTTGAGCCGAACGCTCCCAGCGCGATGACCCGGAGGATCCGCATGCGGGAGACGGCGGCGAAGCCCCCGACGGCGGCGCCATGGAGGGTGAGGCGGTGGGCGGCGCCCCCCGGCATCGCGGGCAGCGACAGGAAGAGAAGGGCGGCCACGGCGAAGGTGGCGGCATCGGCAAGCACCAGCGGTACCGCGCCCAGAGCGGGGAGCAGGAGGGCGCCGATCGCCGGTGAGACCAGCATTGAGGAGCCGCCCAGAAGGATGTACACCAGGTTGACGGTGTGCCGCTCCCTCCCGGTCGCGAGGCGGGTCATGACCGCAGCCGTCAGTGGTTGCCACGAGCCACCGACGAATTGCGACAGCCCGGCCAGGATGTACACCGACCACAGCGCCCGATGGGTCGCGAGGGGCAATGCCAAGAGAGCGGTCAGCCCCGTCTGGGCGACCGCCGCCCCGAGTATGGCGACACGGGGGCTCACGTAGTCGCCGACCGGCCCACCGAGCCACGCGCCGACCGGACGGGGGGCCACGCGAACCAGGAAGTACCCGGCGGTTGCCGCCACGCTCCCGGTGGCCCCGTAGAGGACCACCGCCAGCGCAAAGGTGGTCAGCCAGTCGCCGTAGCTGGAGATGCCGACCCCGGTGAGAAACCGAACCGAAGCGAGACGGCGCACCAGCGGAGTATCCGCCCTTCTCCGGCGGGATGGTCATCCGTCACCTCGATGGATAGCGAGACGACAACCCCGGGGCGGGAGGAGTACTCCGCCGGTCACTCCGTCAGTCGATCTGATCTACCAGTCGCAGCTGTGGTACACCGCACTACCCTCCAGAATCCCAATGGCTCGCGAGCCGTTGTGGCGACTCTGCCACAAGGCGCTGCCGCCTGCAACGATTTCATTGCGTCAAAGTGACGTTTCTGTGGTCTTCTCCGAGTTTGGGCCCCACCGTTCGGCACCACGTCGGCCACTGCGATGTCACATTCATGTCACAGGTTTGTTACATGGGCTCGGCGGGGCGGGTGCGCGTGCCACGCGTGGACAACGACGCGGTCACGAGCGTGGCGATCGGTCTCTCTGCATTTAGGCTGTACAACGTGGTCGGCTCCGCGGCGAGGCAGTGACCGGGATGCGGGCCGCGCTGGCACGCCTCCGGCACCAGGTGTGGGACCTGCCGGATTGGGCGCCGCAGCGGCCGGTACTCCTGCGCCCCGGCTTGGTCGCCTTCGTGGCTGGGTTGTGGGTGCTCGCCGGAGGCCTTGCCGTCGTGGTGCCCTGGAATGGTGATCCGGCAGCCGCTGTCGTGGCCGGGGTGGTCGTGGGCGGGATGGCCGCGTACGCCATCCCGGCCTTCGGCGGCGTCCAGGGCCAGTGGTCGGCCTCCGGATTCTTCAACCTGGCCTTCAGCTACACGATCGGCCCACCCGCCATCGTGGCCATGGCACTGGGACAGTCGGCCGGCTCCGCACTGAGACGGCGGCCCGGCACGTTCCGGACCATCTTCAACGTGGCCAACCACCTGCTGGAGAACACGGCCGCGTGGTACGTGTTCCACCACTTTGTGGCCGGCGGCCCAGTGGCGGCCGAGCTCGCCCTGCGGGGGGCGGCGGGCGGCGTCGTGGCGTCCATCGTAAACGTGAGCCTCCTCGCCGCCGTCGTGTCTCTCGCCGGAGAACCATCGCGTCTCTGGGGCTGGGTGCGAAGCCTCGGAAAGCAGATGCCCCTGGCGGCCATGTTCGGCGTCACGGCGGCGAGCGCGACGCTTCTCTATGCGAGGGAGCGCACCTTTGGCATCCTCACCCTTCTGCTGCCGCTGGCCATGGTCCAGGGCGCGCTCGTTCTCCTTGCCCGGCGCACCCACGAGCACGCCATGGAGCAGGAGGCCCAGGCCCGCGAGCGGGAGCGGCTCCTGCGCAGCGAGGCGAGAGCCTCACGGGTGGCCGCGGCCGCCCTCCAGCGGGCGGCCACAGCCGCCGAGGACGAGCGCCACCGCATCGCCGCCGACCTGCACGACGGGGTCATCCAGGATGTGTACGGCCTCTTCATGACGGCCGGGGCCCTGGGCATGCGCCTCACCGACGGGGATGAGGCCGCCTGGTCCCGCGCGAGCGTGCAGCGCTTCGTCGACTACAGCAAGCAGGTGGCCGCCGGGGCGTCGCGCGACCTGCGCGCCCTCATGGTCGAGCTGGCTCCCCCGCTGCTCGACAAGGAGGGGCTGGCGGCGGCGCTCCGCCTGATGCTGGCGCGGCTGGACCGGGAGGGGATCGCCTGGGTCCTGGACTGCACCGAGGAGAGGATGGAGCCCCGCCAGCAGCGCCTGGTGCACCGGGTGGTCCTCGAGGCGGTGCGCAACGTCATCAAGCACGCCCGGGCCAGCCAGGTCCGGGTCACGGTGCGCGCGGTCGGCGCGGGCCTGGTGGCCTCGGTGCGGGACGACGGCGTCGGGTTCTCCCCGGACACCCGAGCCCACCGCCGGCAGCAGGGGCACAGCGGTCTGACCCTCCTCGAGCGCACCGTGCGCGACGGCGGGGGCCGCCTCTCGATCCAATCGGCGGACGGACACGGCACCACCGTCACCCTCGTGCTCCCGGTCCTGCTCCCGCCGGCCGCCGACGACGGCGACCTCGCGGATGGCCAGGACGAGGCGGAGCCGGACGACGCGGCCGTCGAGGCCACCCTCTCCGCGTTCCGGGCGGCGACCTCCGAGGACGCCACCGCGCCCGCGGCCGGGGGTCGGTCCACGGCCGCGAACGGGGCGGGCACGGTCCGGTCGCCCGGCGGTTACGAAGGCGGGCCACGCCGCGCGGGCGCACCTACAATGCCGGTGGCTGAGCCAGGGGATCTCAGCGTTCAGCGAGGTTGACAGATGGGCGGCGGCGGCAGGATCAAGCTCTTGATCGTCGACGACCATCCGGTGGTCCGCCGCGGGCTCGCGGACATCTTCGAGCGGACCGAGGACATCGAGGTCGTCGGGCTCGCGTCCGATGGCGTCGAGGCCGTGACGATGAGCCTCAAGCATGAGCCGGACGTGGTCCTCATGGACCTCTCCATGCCCAACATGGACGGGATGGACGCGACCCGCTTCCTGCTCCGCTCCTGCCCCGGGACGCGGGTGCTGATGCTGAGCTCCTTCTCCGGCAAGGAGAGGGTCAAGGAGGCGCTGCGTTCGGGCGCTGTCGGCTACCTGCTCAAGGACACGCCCGCCGACGAGCTGGTGAGCGGGGTCCGCAACGCGGTCCGGCACGGCCGGCGGTTCCAGCACCTCGACTGACCCCGGGGCGGGGCCCCGGTGGCGCCCTGCACTACACTGCAAACGCCGTGAGCGAGCTGTCGGTTCGAGCCAAGGAGGTCGCCGCCCGCGTAGCCGAGCTACAGGGCCACCTTTGACCTGGACGCCCGCCGCTCGCGCGCCCGCGAGCTCGAGGCGGAGGTCGCCGAGCCGGACCTCTGGGACGATCCCCGCCGCGCCGCCGCGCTGACCCAGGAGCTCTCCCGCATCCGCGAGGAGCTGACCGGCTGGGAGGCGCTGGGCAGGCGCGCCAAGGACGCCCGGGAGCTGGCCGAGCTGCTGCCCGATCCTGAGGGCGGGGAGGGGGACGACGGCGACGCCGCCATGGTCGCCGAGCTCGCCGCCGAGCTGGACGCGCTCGAGGCGGAGCTGCACGCGCGCGAGGTGGACCTCCTCTACAGCGACCCACACGCGGACCGCGCGGCGATCCTCTCGGTCAAGAGCGGAGCGGGAGGGACGGACAGCCAGGACTGGGCCGAGATGGTGCTGCGCATGTACCTGCGCTGGGCGGAGCGCCACCACATGCACGTGGACTTCATCGAGGAGGCCCCCGGCGAGGAGGCGGGGATCAAGGGCGCCACCATCCGCGTCTCGGGACGCCGTGCCTTCGGCCTGCTCAAGTCGGAGCGCGGGGTGCACCGCCTCGTCCGGCTCAGCCCGTTCGACCAGGCGCACCGGCGCCACACGAGCTTCGTCCTGGTGGAGGTGACCCCCGAGATCGAGGACGACGTCAGCGTGGAGATCGACGAGAAGGATGTCCGCGAGGACGTCTACCGCTCCAGCGGCGCCGGCGGGCAGCACGTGAACAAGACGTCCTCGGCTGTCCGGCTCACCCATCTCCCCACCGGAATCGTGGTCACCTGCCAGAACGAGCGCTCGCAGCACCAGAACCGCGCCGTGGCCTGGCAGGTGCTGCGGTCGCGTCTGCTGGCCCTCGCGGAGGCCGCCCACGCCGAGAGGATCAGCGAGCTGAAGGGCGAGTCCCTGCCCGCGGAATGGGGCTCGCAGATCCGCTCCTACGTCCTCCACCCGTACACGATGGTCAAGGACCACCGGACCGGCCAGGAGACGGGCAATGCCCAGGCCGTCCTGGACGGGGACCTGGACGCGTTCCAGGAGGCGTACCTGCACTGGGTGGCGACCGGCTCCGGGGGCGCCGCCACGCCCGTGGCCTCCGCGTGACCCCCCCGCCCCGAGGCCGCGAGGGCCGCCGGGGCGGCGCGGCCCGGCGAGGCGACGCGACCGTTCCGCCCCCGTCACGCCACCCCACGGGCGGCCGCTCGCCGGTATACTGGCGAACGGTCCCGTATCGGGTCGCTGATCTCCGTTCACGTGCTCCCCGGCCGGTTCGGGATTCTCCGGCTGGACCACCGGGGCGCACCCCAGGAGCGCAAGCCTCACCCGTGACACCCATGTCGTACGAGCCGAGAACCGGGCCGTGAGCCTGGCGGCGATCCTTCCACCCCCGCCTGCGGTGCGCCCGGTGCCCGGGCTGCGCCCGGTCATCTCGTTCCACGGGGTGAGCAAGACCTACCCCAATGGGACCCAGGCCATACGCGACCTCGACCTCGCGATCTACCACGGGGACTTCTGCTTCGTGGTGGGGGCGAGCGGCTCCGGCAAGACCACCCTGGTCCGCCTCCTCATCCGCGAGGAGGTCGCGACCACCGGCCGCATCTTCATCGACGGCCAGGAGACGACGCGGATGCCGCGCCGCCGCCTGCCCAAGCTGCGCCGCAAGTTCGGGATCGTCTTCCAGGACTACAAGCTTCTGCCCAGGCTGACCGTGGCCCAGAACGTGGCCTTCGCGCTGCGGGTCACCCGGCCCGGCCAGCGCCACCTCCGGGAGAAGGTCGAGGAGACCCTCTGGATCGTGGGTCTCGAGGACAAGCTCAACAAGTTCCCGGACGAGCTGTCCGGCGGCGAGCAGCAGCGGGTGGCGATCGCTCGGGCCCTGGTGCACCGGCCCCGCATCTTCCTCGCCGACGAGCCGACCGGCAACCTGGACCCGGACACCTCCTGGGGCATCGTCCAGCTCCTGCTCCAGATCAACCACCGCGGCACCACCGTGGTGATGGCCACCCACAACCGCGAGATCGTGGACCTCTGCCGGCGCCGGGTGATCGCCATCGAGAACGGCAGGGTGGTGCGCGACGAGGCCGAGGGCGCCTACCTGCGCGAGGGCGAGGCGACCATATGAGGTCACTGCTGGCCTCGGTCCGCTTCGCGATCGTGGCGGCCGCCCAGAACTTCACCCGCAACCTCGGGGTGTCCATGGCGGGCGTCTTCACCATGGGCCTGATCATGCTGCTGGTCGGGGTCACCCTTCTGCTGACGCACACGGTCGACCAGGTCCTCGCCCGGCAGGAGTCCCAGGCCGACGTCATCAACGTCTACCTCAAGGACTCGGTGTCGATGCGCACCATCGCCGACTACGAGGAGCGGCTGCGCCAGGACCCGCGCGTCGCGGGCGTCTCCTTCATCAGCAAGGACGAGGCGGTCATCATCGCCGAGCAGGAGGGCGAGGGCTTCATGCAGAGCGCCATCAGCACGGTGGGCAGCAACCCCCTGCCGGCGTCGCTCAAGCTGCAGGCGCGCAGCCTGCAGGGCCTGACCCAGCTCAACAGGATCGTGAAGACCTACCCCATCACCGACACCAGCACCGGGCACCAGACCAGCTACAACCCCAACGTCATCCCCACCCTGCAGGCGGTGATCTTCTGGACCGAGGTGGTGGGCTGGAGCCTCTCGGCGCTGCTCGCGGTGATCAGCCTCGTGATCATCATGAACACCATCCGGACCGCGGTCTACATCCGCCGCACCGAGATCGAGATCATGAAGCTGGTGGGGGCGGGAGACTGGTTCGTGCGCTGGCCGTTCATCCTGGAGGGGATGTTCGGGGGCATCCTGGCCGCCGCGTTCGGCACGGTGATCGTGGGCTTCACCTACAACTTCGTGCTGGAGCAGGCGAATGCGCACGTCTTCCTGGGTGTCACCGCCGACGGCCCCTTCCTCACCGCGCTGATCGTGGTCCTGGTGGCGGTGGGTGCGGGTCTCGGCGGGGTCGGCTCCTTCCTTGGCGTCCGCCGCTTCCTGCACGTGTGACGGAGGGCGCGCCGGGGCCGCGCCGGCAGCGCGGGTCGGGGCCGATGAGCGACGGGAAGGACGGCGCCCGGACGGGGGCGGGGGAAGCCGCCGGACCCGGCCGGCCGCTCACCCGGGCGGCGCGGCTTGGGGGCGCGGCGCGGGCCCCCTGGCTGCGGTACGCCGCCACCGCCATCGTCTGCCTCTACCTCGGAGGCCTGTGGGCGACGAACGCGACCAGCGTTCCCCTCGGCGGCCTGGCGGGGGCGATCTTCCCCCGTCTCGGGGGCTTCGACGACACCTCGCTGCAGGTCGAATGGCAGGACATCCAGCACGACTACGTGCTGCGCGGCGTGCCCAGCAGCCTCGCCCAGCAGTCGAGCGAGGAGGCTCTGGTGCAGGCCCTCGACCAGCGCTACGGCGACCGCTTCACCACCCTCTTCACGAGCAGCCAGTACCAGCAGTTCGACCGGTATCTCAACCAGCAGCGCTCCGGGAGCGTCGGCCTGAGCCTGGAGGAGCGCTGCGCCGGCGCGGTGCTCTGCGCCGCCGGGCAGAGTCCCAGCGTGCTCGCCGTCGAGCAGGTGCTCTACGGCCAGCCCGCGTGGGACGCGGGCCTGCGCAACGGCGACATCCTGATCTCCGTCGGCGGCGTCCGGGTGGCGAGCCTCGGGACCCTGAGCCAGCAGCTCCAGAGGCTCCCCGGTCGCATCGACGGCGCGGCGGGGACCACGGTCCGGCTCGGCGTGGTGCGCGGCGGGCGCCCCCTCGACTTCACCCTCACGCGCCGGAACCTCACCCTCCCCACCGTGTACAGCCGGATGTTCGGCAGCGTGCTCGACCTCCAGGTGGTCAGCTTCGGGACCGACACCGCCCGGCAGTCCGTGGCCCAGCTCCGCTCAGGGCTCGCCCGGGGCGCCAGCGCGGTGGTGCTCGACCTGCGCGGCAACGGCGGCGGTTACGTGAGCGCGGCCGTGACCCTCGCCAGCCAGTTCCTGACCCGGCACGGCCGCGAGCAGGACGTGGTGGTGCGCCGCGGGCGCCTCGACACCCAGGGCACCCCCTCCTCCGCGCAGAGCGTCATCCGCGACCCGATCCAGCCGGGCGGGGTCGCGCCGTCCGTTCCGGTCGTGGTCCTCGTCAACGGTGGGACCGCCTCGGCGGCGGAGATCGTGACCGCGGCGCTCCGCGACTACCACCGCGCCCAGGTGGTGGGCACCCGCACGTACGGCAAGGGCTCGGTGCAGGTGACCTACACGCTTCCCAACGGGGACGCGCTGCACCTCACGGTCGAACGCTGGTACGGCCCCGACGGCGAGAGCATCGACGGCACGGGGATCACGCCCACCGACCCGGTGAGCCTGCCCACCCCGGACGACCTCTTCACCCTCCAGGCGGAGTCGGCGAGCCCCGCCCGGGACCCGCAGCTGCAGGCGGCGCTGACGATCGCGCGAGGCGAGGCGGGCTGAGGGCCGCGCCGGGGTCGCGACGGCAGGGGGTCGATCGCCGGTCCCCTGCTCAGGCGGGCGGTCCGGTGCGCTCGGCCTCCGGGCGCGAGGGGCGCGTGTCGAGGACGGCCCTGGCGGCCGCCCGGCCCTGCGCCATGGCTCCGACGACGGTCGACGGCCCCACCAGGGCGTCGCCCGCCACCCATACCCGGCCCGCGTACGCGGTCGGTGCCGCGGCGAAGCCGATCTCCGCCTGCCGTCTCCACAGGCGCGCCCACCACGTCGTCCGGAAGCGCCCGGCGGGCTCGGGGGTGCGCCGCCGCAGCCGTGCCCACCAGCCGCTGTGGACGGGGGAGCCCGCCACGGCCAGGCCCAGCTCGCGCTGAAGCGCCTGGGTACCGACGGCGCGCACCGGGCCGGTGGGGATGCCGCTGGCGGTCCAGCGCCGGTCGGGGATGGCGTGGCCGGGCTCGGCCGTGCGCAGGGGAAGCGCGACCACGCCGGCGGCGACCTCGCGATCCACGCGGTATCCCAGGGCGATGATCACCCTGGTGACCGGCAGCGACTGGGCGGGCTGCGAGGTCAGCCGGGGCTGGCGGGTGACCTCGGGCTGGACCGTGTGGCGCAGCCACGCGGCGCGCACGCCGCCCTCGTCGCCCTCGAGCCGCTCCAGGGTGGTGCTGAAGCGGATCACGACCCCCTCGTGCCGTGCCTCTGCCAGCTCGTCGGGGCGCACCCTGGCGAAGCGCTCGTCCATCCACTCGACGGCGGTCGCCGCCGCCCCCAGGCGCCGCACGGTTCGAGCCACGTCCATGGCGGTGTTGCCGCCGCCCAGCACCAGCACGTGGTCGCTCTCCCCCAGGTCGTCGAGCAGCCCACCGGCCTCCAGCACCGGCTTGGCCCGACTCAGAAAGGCGGTTGCCTCCTCCACACCCGGGAGGTCGGCCCCGGGGACGGGCATCAGGAGGGGCACCGAGGCGCCGTGAGCGAGGACGACGGCGTCGTGGTCTGCGAGCAGGGCGTCCAGGGTCACGTCCCGCCCCAGCTCGCAGCCGGTGCGCAGCTCCAACCCCGGCCCCGTGACGGCGTCGACGTGCGCCTCGACCACGGCCTCCGGAAGCGTGAAGGAGGGGATGCCCCAGCGCAGGACGCCTCCCAGGCGCGCTCCCCTCTCGACCACCGTGACGTGCGCGGAGGCGGAGAGCAGCTCCCAGGCGGCCGCCATCCCGGCGGGGCCCGACCCGACCACGGCGACGCGGAGGCCGGCGCCCCGCGCCGAGGTCCGCTCCACGACGGGCTCGGGGCCGCGATCCGCCACGAACCGCTCCAGGCGGCCGATGGAGACGGCCTCACCCCCGGCGAGGGACCAGGAGCAGGCGCCCTCGCACTGGATGCTCTGGTCGCAGACGCGGCTGCAGATCCCGGAGAGGAAGGAGGCCTCCAGCAGGACCTGCCGGGCATCCGCCAGGTTGCGGTCTCGCAGGGCCCGGATGAAACCGGGGATGTCGACGTGGGCTGGGCAGCCCTCCACGCAGGTGGGGTCCGGGCAGTCGAGGCAGCGGCCGGCCTCGGCCAGCACGTCCTCCCAGCTCGCGAACCCGGGCCGGATCTCCGCGTGGCTGCCCCGCAGCCGGGTCGGGTGCAGGGGCGGGACGTCATTCCGCGGCGCGACGGCCCGAGGGCCCGCCACCGTGATCGCCTGGTACGGGCACACCCGCTGGCACTGCCGGCAGCCGACGCAGAGGGCGTCGTCGGCGACGGTGACCCAGCGCGCCGGGTCGATACCGAGGGCCCGGGTGGGGCAGCGCACCACGCACTCCTCGCACCCCGCGCAGCGCTCGGAGTTGACGTGGACGGTGGCGTGGTCGCCGTGGCCGGGGCGCAGCGGGAGCAGGCCGGCGGCCGTCTCGCGTGTGGTGACGCTCATGTGGCGGCCCTCATCGCGACGTAGAGCACCGCCACCGCCGCACCCAGGATGGTCATGACGGCTCCGGTCGCCGCGGCCAGCGCTCGCGGATGCCGGGTGAGCGGCGCCAGGTCGCGAGTGACGATCCTCGAGGCGGCGTACACGGCGCCGAGGGTCCCGATTCCCACCAGCGCGACCTGGCTGTCGATGACGCCCTGGGTGCCGAGGATGTGAGCCTGGGCGATCCGGAGGTGCGCGGTGCCGAAGAGGTTCCAGCCAAGGCCGAAGGGATTGGAGATGGCGGCGATGAGCTTGGGGGAGTCGAGCCAGAACTTGGGGAGCTGGCGGGCCAGGTAGTCCACGGCCATCAGCGGGATGAGGGCGTAGGCGAGGGGAACGAACCAGGCCCCGAAGTGGCGCGATGCGGTGGCGCTGGGCGCGCCGGACGCGGAGCGGCGCGCGAACACGGCACGAAGGCCCGCGATGCACCCCACCACCGCACCCGCGATCACCGCGATGATCCCGAGGTAGTCCAGGGGGTTGGGGTAGCCGGGGAAGTGCGTGAAGCTGTTCAGGGTGCGATCCAGCGGCGCGTAGAAGGGGAGGGCGTTGAGCTGCTGGAAGACCACCAGCCCGAAGAGGACCACCACGATGGCGGCGACGTCCCAGCGGCGTCGCAGGGGGGCGAAGACCGAGGTGAGCGGCTTCTGGACGTAGATCCCGACGTTGTCATAGGGGCAGTTCTTGACGCACTCCGTGCAGAGGCCGCACATCAGGTTGGAGGTGGCGCTGCCGGGCCACTCGTACCAGGGGCAGGGGTAGCCACGCTCGCTGCCCCGCATGCAGTCCTTGGTGGGGCAGGTCAGGCAGCGCTCGCGGTCGCGGGTGCGCATGCCGGCGACCATGCCGGTCGCTCCCACCGAGCCGATCAGACAGGAGAGGGGGCAGAGGTAGCGACAGAAGCTCCGGCGGTCGAAGACCAGGAAGGTCGTGACGGCGAGGCCGATGATGAACAGCACCATCACCCCGGTGAAGATCGGCTTCCCGGGGCCGGCGATGTTGAAGAACTCCTCCGCCCAGGTGAGCAGCAGGAACACGCCCAGAGAGGGCAGCAGCCCGAAGCGGCTCCACCGCTCCGGCCAGGTGCGGTGGAGGCCGATCGAGACGGGGTGGCGGCGCCACAGGCTGCGCCGCTGCAGCCATTCCGCGGCCCCGCCGAAGGGGCACATCACGCACCACGCCCGGCCCACCCCGACCATGAGCAGGAACACCACGCAAAACCACACGAACCAGGTGATCACCGTCGAGAAGTTCTGGTAGGGGAGGGCGGCGCCGACCAGGCCGGTGACGATCACGAGCCAGAAGATGATCTGGTTGGGAAGGATGGCCGCGAACTGGAAGCGGCGCTTCTTCACGACCCGGGTCAGGGGTTCTCCGATCACCGGCAGGCGGAGCAGGTCGACGCGGCAGTCGGTCGGCTGGAAGTGTTCCCGCGCGCCGTCCCGCTGGACCTCCCCGAGCCGTCGCGCGGGGGAGGTCCCGACCGTCTCCGCCTCGGGGCGCTCGTGAACGGGCAGCGTTGCCATCGTGGGTCTCCCTGGTGCGCTTCGGACCGTTCGGCAGGAGGGGGATGGGCCGATGGTCACTATGGGTCCCGCGATGGTGCCGGACCAGGGCCATTGGACCCTGCGAGTCCGGGACCGGAGGTCCCTCCGCCTCAGGGCGGGCGGCCATCCGGACGGCGGCCGTCCTCCCGGCGGCTACGCGACGCGCTCGGGGCGGTGCCGGATCCGCAACCAGCGCCACATGCCCGGGGGAAGAGCGACCCCTGCCGCGCGGCGGCGCTCCGCCTCGGCGTGGCGGACCGCAAGCCAGAGCCCCAGCCCGACCACGCTCAGGACCGCGCCGGCGAGCGCCCAGAGGTTGACGCTCCGGTCCCAGCGCTCGGCGTCGTAGCCCACCCAGACGCCCAGGGCGAGCTCGACGATGGCGATCAGGATCTCGAGGGGGGTCATGGCTCCCTGGTGCTGCCGGGGTGCCGGCCGCCGGGTGGGGACCCGGCGAATATACTCGCCTCCCGATGACCGATCGCTTCGATGCCGTCTTCCTGGGAGGGGGAATGGGCGGGTACGTGGGTGCCATCCGCGCCGCCCAGCTCGGGCTGCGCACGGCCGTGGTGGAGGAGGACAAGCTGGGCGGCTGCTGCCTGCATCGCGGCTGCATCCCCACCAAGGCGCTCCTCCAGGCCGCCTTCGTCCTCGACCAGGCGCGGGGTGGCGAGCGCCTCGGGGTGCGCGCGGCGGGGCTGGAGCTGGACTGGGCGCAGGCCGGCAGGTTTCGCGACCAGGTGGTGGCCCAGCTCCACCGGGGCGTGGAGTTCCTGATGAAGAAGAACCGGATCGAGGTGGTGCGGGGACGGGGGCGGCTGGACGGTCCGCGCCGCCTCACCGTCGCGGGCGGCGAGGGCGGCGCCCGCGAGGTGGAGGCCGCCTCCCTGGTGGTCGCCACCGGTTCGCGCCCCAAGCAGCTCCCCGGGGCGGAGGCCGACGGTCGCGCCGTGCTCACCTCCGACCACGCGCTCACCCTCGACCACGTCCCCGCCTCCGCGATCGTCCTCGGCGCGGGGGCGGTGGGGGTGGAGTTCGCCTCCCTGTGGCGGAGCTGCGGTGCCGAGGTCACCGTGGTGGAGATGCTGGACCGGCTGGTCCCCCTCGAGGACCGCGCCATCGGCGTCGAGCTCCAGAAGCACTTCGAGGCCCGGGGCATCCACTGCCGGGTGGGGGCGGTGCTCGACCTCGCCTCGGTGACCCGCGACGACGCCGGGGTCTCCGTCACCATCTCGCGCGATGGCGGTGAGGAGCGGCTCCGTGCCGAGGTGCTGCTGGTCGCCGTGGGGCGCACCCCCTGCAGCGACGGCATCGGGCTGGAGGGCACCGGCGTGGAACTGGAGCGGGGATTCATCCGCACCGGCCCCGACCAGGGCACCGCGGAGCCCGGCGTCTATGCCATCGGCGACGTGGCGGGCGGCTTCCTCCTCGCCCACAAGGGGAGCCACGAGGGGATGATCGCGGCCGAGGCGATCGCCGGGCGCCATCCCCACCCCCTCGACCCCAACCTGGTCACCCGCACCACCTACTGCACCCCGCAGATCGCGTCGCTGGGTCTCTCCGAGGAGGAGGCGCGGGCCGCCGGCCACGAGGTCCGGGTGGGCACGTTCCCCCTCACCGCCAACGGGCGTTCGATCATCTGGGGGGAACGGGGGTTCTGCAAGATCGTCGCCGGGGCGGACGACACCGTCCTGGGCGTCCACATCATCGGCGCCGAGGTGACCGAGCTGATCTACGCCGCCTCGCTGGGCGGGCTGCTGGAGGCGACCCCGTTCGAGATGGGCCGGGCCGTCGCGCCGCACCCCACGGTCAGCGAGATCGTCATGGAGGCCGCGCTCGCCGCCAACGGCGAGGCGATCCACATCTAGGGGCCTGCCGAGGAGCCGTGGGGTCGCGTGCTTGCGTGCGGCTCCCCGAGGCATACCATCACAACGTGCCCAGCGGCCGAGCCGCACCGTCCCGCGAGAGCCCCCGGATATGGCAAGGTACCGGGGCTGGCCAGAGGGAGACGTCGTGGTAGTCGCGAACAAGGACGTCCGGGCGGCCACCGGCGTCGATGCCGGCACGCTGCGGACCATCTACCGCCACATGCTCCGCTCGCGTCTGCTCGACGAGCGGATGTGGATCCTGAACCGCCAGGGGCTGGCCCCCTTCTGGATCTCGGGCATGGGCCACGAGGCCGTCCAGGTCGCGATGGCCCTCCACCTCCGGCCCGGGGTGGACTGGCTGGCCCCGTACTACCGGGACCTGTCCATGACCCTGGTGCTCGGGATCACCCCCCGCGAGCAGCTGCTCGCGGCCCTGGCCCGGGCCGACGACCCGGCGACCGGCGGCCGCCAGATGCCCGCCCATTTCAGCAGCCGCCGGCTCAACATCGTCTCCACGGGCTCGGCGGTGGCCACCCAGCTCCTCCACGCCGCGGGGGTCGCCCTCGCCTCGCGGATGCGCGGCGAGGACGCCGTGACCGTCGCCTGCGTCGGGGAGGGGGCCACCAGCGAGGGCGACTTCCACGAGGCCGTGAACTTCGCCGCGATCCACCGGCTGCCCGTCGTCTTCCTGGTCGAGAACAACGGGTACGCGATCTCCGTGCCCATCGAGAAGCAGATGCCCACGCCCGACGTCGCCGACCGCGCCCGCGGCTACGGCATCCCCGGGGTGGTGGTCGACGGGTGTGATCCCGTTCTCTGCTACCTGCGCTGCGGCGAGGCGGTGGCCCGAGCCCGCCGGGGGCGGGGGCCGACGATCATCGAGGCCAAGGTGCTCCGGCTCACCTCCCACAGCTCCGACGACGATCAGCGCCGCTACCGGACGACCGAGGCGCTCGAGGCGGAGCGGCAGCGCGATTGCCTGATCGCCTTCGGCCACCGGCTCGCCGGGCTCGGCGTCCTGACACCCTCGGCGGCCGAGGCGATGCGGGTGGAGCTGCTGGCCGAGGTGGACCAGGCGACCCGCGAGGCGGAGGCGGCGCCCGAGCCGCGTCCCGAGACCGCCCTCCTCCACGTGGTGGGGGAGGGCGCGGAGGCGGGGTGATGCCGCTCCTCACCTACCTGGAGGCGATCCGCGCGGGGATGCGCGACGAGATGCGCCGCGACCCCAGCGTCATGGTCTTCGGTGAGGACGTCGGCGCCAAGGGCGGCGTCTTCGGTGCCACCGAGGGGCTGCAGTCCGAATTCGGGGAGTGGCGGGTGCTCGACTCCCCGCTCGCCGAGTCCTGCATCGTGGGGGTCGCGATCGGGGCCGCTCTCAACGGCATGCGACCCATCGCCGAGATTCAGTTCCAGGACTACATCCTCCCGGCCGTGAACCAGATCGTCAGCGAGGCGGCCAAGATCCGCTACCGCTCCAACGGCGAATGGCACTGCCCCCTGGTGGTGCGGGCGCCCTTCGGCGGCGGGGTGCATGGGGGCCTCTACCACTCCCAGTCGCTGGAGGCGATGTTCTGCCATGTGCCCGGTCTCAAGGTGGTGGTGCCCTCCACCCCCCACGATGCGAAGGGACTCCTGGTCGCCGCCGTCCGCGACCCCGACCCGGTCCTCTACTTCGAGCACAAGAGGGCCTACCGGTCGCTGCGCGGCGAGGTGCCGGACGGCGCCTACACCGTGCCCCTGGACCGGGCGCGGGTGGCGCGGGCGGGCGAGGAGATCGCCCTCTTCACCTACGGGATGATGGTGGACACGGCGCTTCGTGCCGCCGACCTCCTGGAGGCGGAGGGGGTGAGCGTCGAGGTCGTCGACCTGCGCTCGCTGCGCCCGCTGGACCGGGAGGCCATCGCCGGCGGCGCCCGCCGCTGCGGCAAGGTGCTGGTGGCCCAGGAGCCCAACCTGGCCGTGTCGGTCGCCAGCGAGGTCAGCGCTATCGTTGCGGAGGAAGCCTTCGAGTACCTTGACGCTCCGGTGATGCGGGTCGGCGGGCCCGAGGTCCCCGGGATGCCCTTCGCCAAGCCGCTCGAGGACTTCTATCTCGTCGACGTGGAACGGCTCGCCGCCAAGCTGCGCGAGCTCGCCCGCTACTAGCCGGAGCACCCGGAGCACAGCAGAGGTATCAGGACGTGGCAGTGACGGTCAACATGCCCCAGCTCGGAGAGTCGGTCACGGAGGGGACGCTGGCGCGCTGGCTCAAGCAACCCGGAGAGCCGGTGGCCCGCTACGAGTCCATCGCCGAGGTCGCGAGCGACAAGGTCAACGCCGAGATCCCCTCGCCCACCGATGGGACGTTCGGCGAGGTCATCGCCTCGGAGGGGACCGTGGTGAGCGTGGGCCAGCCCATCTGCACCATCGAGCAGGGGGCCGCCGAGGCGCCGGCGGGAGCGGCCCCGAGCGGTGTCGCGGCGCCCGCTCCCGAGCCTGCGGCGGCGCCCGCTCCCGAGCCTGCGGCAGCCCCCGCGGAGGTGGCCAGCGCGCC
>JAJZNI010000085.1 GCA_021847925.1 bacterium | reverse complement strand
CGAGCAGGAGGCGCAGGTGCTCCCGGCAGAAGTGGCGGTGCGCCAGCGCGGCCAGGGTCTCCGCCTGGCGATAGTTCTCGCGCAGGAACCACGCGAACGACGCCGCCTCCGCCTCCCTCGCTGCGGCGCAGGCGGGGCACCCCCGGGTTCGCAGTCGCCAGGCCGCCGGCGCGGCGCCGGGCCCGGATCTCGTCGCGGCCTCCCGCCGGGGCCGGCTCACTGGCGGACCCGACCGTACAGCGTCAGCAGGGCCGCCGGGAGGCGGTGGGGCTCGCTGACCACCGTCCACCCCGCGGGGCCGCACATCCGCGGAAGATACCGGTTGGCGGTGACATCGACGTCCAGGCAGTGCGGGCGGACCCCTCGCGCGCGCGCCTCGATGAACGCCCGCCGGGTGTCCTCGACCGCGTACGCGCCTCCATAGCCTTCGACATCGAACGGCATCCCGTCGGTGATCACGAAGAGAAGCCGGTGCAGCGCACCGGTGTCGCACAGCCGGGCGGTCACGTGGCGGACGGCGGGCGCGATCCGCGTGTACCCCGAGGGCGTCAGCGCGGCCACCCGGTCCGGCACCGCGCGGTGGGGCTCGGCGAAGCCCTTGATCCGGATCAGCTCGCACCCGAGCCGCGAGCGGCCGTGGAACCCATACAGCGCGCAGGAGTCGCCGGCCGCGTCCAGAGCGGCGGCGAGCAGCAGCGTGGCGTCCTTCTCGATCCGCCAGAAGATCCCGAGGACCGAGTCGCTCAGGTCGACGAGCACCGCCACCGCAGCGTCGGGCCGCGGCAGGTCTCGGGAGCTGAAGAGGCGATCGCTGGCGAACCCGCGGCCACCCGCCTCGGACCGCGCCGCGACGGCCGCCTCCAGGTCCACCTCCGTGCCCTCCACCTGGGCTCGGCTCCAGCGCCCGGTGGCGTGATAGCGCTCGAAGGCGCGCCGGACCGCGCGCACCGCCGCCGGCGTGGGTCCGGCCGGGTCCCGGGCGTCCGCCCTCACGGCGGACGGCGCCCGCTCGCGGACGGCGCACCATCGCGTTCGGTAGGCGCCGCGCTGCGTGTCCCATTCGTCGTACCAGGCCGTCGGGGCGTCGGGCTCGGCGGGGGCTCCGCCCCCCGGTGGAGGCGGCAGCGCGCGCGGGCCGCCATCGGGGTGGCCCGCGGCGGAGGGTGCCGCGGCCGCCTCGGACGGAGATGTGGGGAAGACCACCTCGACGCCGGGGATCGTCAGCGGCGCGGAGCGTTCGCCCGCTGCGCCACCCCCGGGGGCCGGCCTCTCCGCGCGGGTGGCGTCGAGACCGTCGAGCGAGCGGTGCGCGGCCTGGTTCCACAGGCGCCACGCGGGCGCCTGAAGCGGCGGCAGCGGCGGGGGGCCCGGGGCACCGCCGACCCATCCCCGCCAGCGGTCGACCCACCCTCCGAGGGCGGTCGCGAGCTCCTCCGGCAGCTCCGGGCGCGCCCGACCGGCGGACGCGACCCTCTGGAGCAGGAGGTCACCGGGGCCCGGCTCCGGGTCGGCGCCGGGACGCGCGATGATGAGGGTGCGGAGCGCGTCGTACGTGGGTCCGAGCCCGGGGAACCTGTCCCGGAGACGGACCTCCGCACGCACGGTGAGGAGGGCCTCCTCCCAGCCCGTGGAGATCCCCGTCCCCATCGCCCCCTGCGGCTGCGCCGACCCGATGCTCGCGGCGTGGAGCGCCCGGACCAGGTGGGCCAGGAGGGGCAGACGGTCCGGAGGGAGCCATACCTCGTTCCCCAGGCCGGCCAGCACTGGACCCCAGCGAACCCGGTACGGCGCCCCCAGCAGCGCGTGCAGCGCGGCCTCGACCTGCCGGAGCACGCCCGCCTCTCCCGTGAGCGGCCTCATCCCAGGATGGACGCGGCGGCGGCCTGCATGGCGGCGCGGAGGTCGGGGTCGTCGCTGAGCGGCTCCACGATGGCTGCCGCGCAGGCCTCGAGGGGCGGGACGCCGGACCGCATCAGCGCGGCGGCGTAGACGAGCAGACGGGTGCTGGCGCCCTCCTCCAGGCCCTCCTCCACCAGCCGGCGGATGCTGCTCGCCAGGGTCACGAGCCGCGCCGCGGTGGCCGTCTCGATCCCGGTCTCGTGGACGAGGATCCGCCTCTCGAGATCGGGCTCCGGGTAGGCGAGGGGGATGCTCACGAAGCGCTGGCGAGTGCTCTGCTTGAGGTCCTTGAGGGCGCTCTGGTAGCCCGGGTTGAAGGAGGCGACCAGCATGAACTCTGAGGGCGCCTCGAGCACGATCCCGAGCTTGTCGATCGGGAGCGTGCGGCGGTCATCGGCCAGAGGATGGATCACCACGATAATGTCCTTGCGTGCCTCCACCACCTCGTCGAGGTAGACGATGCAGCCATCACGCACGGCCGCCGTCAGGGGACCGTCCGACCACGCCGTCTCCCCGCCGCGGAGCAGGAAGCGTCCGACCAGGTCCGTGGCGGTCAGGTCCTCATGGCAGGCGACCGTGACCAGGGGACGGCCCAGGCGCCACGCCATGTGGCGCACGAGGCGGGTCTTGCCGCACCCGGTGGGCCCCTTGAGCAGCACCGGCAGGCGGTTCGAGTATGCGGCCTCGAAGACCGCGATCTCGTCCCCCTGGCTCTCGTAGTAGGGCTCCCCCGCCTCCCGGCGCACCCCCGGCACCCCGGCGGCGCCGGCGCTCACCGCCGCGGCCCGGGGGGAGTCGCCAGCGCCCCACCCTTCTCGGCGAAGATCCGCTCGTAGAGGTCACGGCCGTAGCTGGTGGGGAGCGGGTCCCCGGGGAGGATGCGGAAGG
>JAJZNI010000036.1 GCA_021847925.1 bacterium | reverse complement strand
CAACACGCTCATCTCGGCCGCCGTCCTCGCGGCCCTGGCCGGCCTCGCCCTGCTCTCCGGGGTGATCTCCTGGCTGGTGACGCGCTGGCGGGTGGTGGGGGACGAGCTGCAGATCGACAGCGGCCTGGTGGTGCGGCAGTCCGTCCGCTTCCCCCTCCGCCGCGTCCAGGCCGTGGACATCGTGGCTCCCCTCACCGCCCGCCTGCTCGGGCTGGCCGAGGTGCGGGTCATCTCGGCGGGGACCGGTCACCGTCTGCGCGGCAGCCTCGCCTTCCTGCGCGACCAGGACGCGGCTGCGCTCAGGGCGCAGCTGCTCGCCCTGGCCCACGGCCTCGCGCCGGAGACCCCGGAGCCGCCCGCCGTCCCCCTCTTCCGGGTCGCCAACGGCCGCCTCGTGGGGGCAACCCTGCTGCGCGGGCACGTGCTCGGCGTCCTCCTCCTCGTGGCCGCCGCGACCGCGGCGGCGGCCACCGCCGGCGGCGGCCCCGGGGAGCGGACGGCGTCGCTGCTGAGCGGCGCCCTCACGGTGCTCGTCGCCGCCGGCCTCGAGACGTGGCGCAGCGTCAACACGGACTTCGACTTCACGGTGGGCGAGGCCGCGGACGGGCTGCGTCTCCATCGCGGGCTGCTCCAGAAGCGGCACGAGACGGTCCCCCTCGCCCGGGTGCAGGCGGTCCGGCTGCTCCGGCCACTCCTGTGGCGCCCGTTCGGATGGGCCCGGGTGGAGCTGGACGTCGCCCGCCAGGCCGGCCCGCGCCGTGACCGCGAGGCTCATCAGGTCGCCCGCCTGCTGGCCCCGGTGGCGCGCCGCGGGGAGGCGGAGTGGCTGATCGCGCGGCTGATGCCGGGAGCCCCGGCGCTCGCCGCCACCGCGCGGCGGCCGCCCGCCAGGGCCGCCCTCCGGTCTCCGCTTGCGTACCACTACCTGCGCGCCGTGCACGACGCCCGCTACCTGGTCACCCAGACGGGCCGGGTCCGGCCGGCAACCGTCTTCCTCCCCCTGGAGAAGGTGCAGAGCATCCGCTGGTCGAGCGGACCGCTCCTGCGCGCGCTGGGCCTCGCCCAGGTCCGGGTGGACACGGCGGGGCACCGCTGGGTGGGTGAGGCGCTCTGCCGCGACGCCGCCGAGGCGGAGCGCTTGACCGGCGATCTCGCCGAGCTGTCACGCCGGGCCCGGCGCGTGCCCTCCGCGCCGCCGGTCAGTCGCTGATGATGACCGCAGCTCCGATCGGGGTCCAGCCGTAGAGCCAGGGCATCAGCGCGGTGGGCACGTGCACGCAGCCGTGGCTGGCGTAGTCCTGGGCCACCTCGTCCTGGCTGCCGGGGCCGAAGGCGTCCTGAGCCTCCCACCAGGCGTTGTGGATGAAGTAGCCGCCGTAGTCGTACAGCATCGCCCACTGCACCCAGGTGGGCGGGTACCAGCCGGGTGAGCCGTACGGGTACGAGGAGATGAACTGGAAGGGCGAGAACTTGGCCATCACGTGGAACGACCCGGGGAGGGTGGGGAAGCCGGGGCGGCCGGTCGTGACCGGGGTCGCGTTGACCACGCACCCGCCGTCGTACATCACCATCTCCTCGAGGCTGATGCTGACCGTGATGACCTTGCCGCCGCCCACGTCGTGGCCGCAGCGATCCGCGGCGAGCGCCGACTGGATCTGTGATTGCAGGGTCGTCACCCGCTCCTGCAGCGGTGCGAGGGCCGCGTCGTCCCGCCCCGCCAGGAACGCGGTGTGGATCGCCGCGTAGCCGGCGAGGAAGCCGGCGGCACCGGGGGTGCCCTCCGCCGCCGCCTGGTCGGCGAGCAGCTCCAGCGGGCGGATCTCGCCGTTCAGCTGGTCGTTGAGGGCGAGGAGCTGGTCGAGCTGCTGCAGGCCGCCGTAGAGCGCGCCGGCCGCCTGCGCGGTGGCCGCACCGCGGGCGATCTGGCCCTGGAGCTGCCCCACCAGGGTCGGGACCTCGCCGGGGTCCAGGTTGTCGGCCTGCGCTCGGCTGAGGTCCTGGCCGGCTGTGGCGAGGAGCCCGGACGGCCCGCCGGCGGCGGCGACGGCCGCGGCGAGCTGGCGCTGCTGCGCCTCCCGCTGCGCGCTGAGCACCGTGGTGCGCGCCAGGGCGAGCCGCCCCTGCCAGCTCGCGGCCAGGGAGTCGAGGCGCGCCGGGGTGGTCGCCGTCCGAAGATCCGCGCTCCAGCGGGTCACGGCGGCGATCTGCGCGGGAGCGAGCCACGCCCGCTCGGTGCTGACCTCCCCCTGCCAGGCGGCGAGGGCCGTCGCCGCCCGCCCTCGTGCGGCGCTCATGGCCGACGCGTACACGGACGCGGTGTCCCGGTCCAGGCGCGCGAGCAGCGAGCTCCCGTCGGTGGTCCACCAGGCGGGCGACCACCAGCCGCCCCGCGGGCTCTCGGCGCCGAGCTCCGCGCGCAGCGGGGCGATCCCGGAGGCGGGCACACCCACCGCGAGGTCGTGGGCCCAGGTCCGCTGGAGCTGCCCGGCACGGGCGGCGAAGGAGGCCGAGCGCTGCTCGGCGATGAGCGCGGCCGCGGCCACCCCGGCGACCACGGCGGCGAGGAGGATGGCGCTGGCTGCTCTGCGGAAGCGCATGTGCTGTGCCAACCACAACGCGGGAGGGGCCGGCGGCGTTACGAGCGCCGCCCTCGACGAGCCTAGCCGATGTCGAGGATCGGTGCCTGAGGGCCGACGATGTCGCCGGCCCTCACGTGCACCGCGACAACCGTCCCGGAGCGGCTCGCCGTGATGTCGTTCTGCATCTTCATCGCCTCCAGCACCGCCACCACGGCGCCGGCCTCCACGCGGTCACCCACCTTCGCCGTCACCTTCAGGATCAGCCCCTGCATGGGCGCCGTG
>JAJZNI010000031.1 GCA_021847925.1 bacterium | reverse complement strand
GAGGAGGCCCGGGGAAGCCGCCGGGGCCACCCGGGGGAGGCCCCCAGCCGGTGAGGTCGGCGCGGCGCTGCATGTACTCCTCGCGGCTCACCTGGCCGCGGGCGTAGGCGACGTCCAGCTCCTCCAGGGCCGGGTTGCGCGGCGGCGTCCAGCCATACCAGCCGGGCCCGGGGCCCGGGTGGCGGCGCCCCACCGGCGGCGTGCGGGCCAGGGAGATGGCGAGCCAGACCACGGAGCCGATCAGCGCCACGAAGAGGATCAGCCCGACGACTCCCACCCAGGAGAACCCCACCCCGGAGCCGTAGCCCCAACCACCGAAGATCATGGGCCGACTCTAGGGGCTCGGCCCTTGCGTTCCGATGACGGACGCGCCGCGGTGCGTGGGACCGCCAGCTCGCGCAGCCCGGCGGTGCCGAAGCGGGAGATGGCGGCCGCCGCGGCGCGCAGGCCCTCCTCCAGGGCCTCCATGAGAAAGCCCTCGTCGTCCCTCCGCGCGGCGGCGCAGAGGCCGAGGAGGCCGCCCGCCACGCTGTCCCCGGCGCCCGTCGGGTCGACCACCTCCTCCACCCGGGCCGCGGGCAGCTCGCGGATGCCGCCGCGCGTGACCAGGGCCGCTCCGGCCGGGCCGGCCTTGACCACCAGGGCGCGGGGGCGACCGAGCTCCAGGAGCCTCCCGGCGGCGGCGCGCCACCCCGAGGACCCGGGGACCATCGCCATAAGCTCGGCCCGGTCCAGGAAGAGGACGTCGGAGCCTGACGCGACCTCGAGCACCGCGTCTCTCTCGGGATCGATGAACGAGGTCATGGTGTCGAAGCCGATGAGGCGCGCCCGCGACTGGCCGAGCACCTCGGCCTGAAGGCGGGGGCTCATGCTGCCGAGGAAGAGCACGGGGGCGGCGGCGGCGGCGGCGGTGAGCCGGGGGCGCCACTCCGGGTCGCAACCAGGCTCCTCCGCCACGGTCTCGGCCACCCAGCGCCGGAAGTCCTGGACGGCGTGCCAGCGGAAGGTGGGCCGGTCGCTCACGCAGAGGCCGGCGAGATCGACGGGGAGGCCCTCCACGGCACGGCGCACGTCCGCCTCGGCGTCGCGTCCGCAGATGGCGTGGAGGTGCACGGGCGCGTGGGGGGCGGCCGCCAGGCTGAAGTACAGCGCCGAGCCTCCGACGAGACGCTCACGCCGGCCCGCCGGGGACGAGATGTCATCAAGGTGGACGGTGCCGGCGACCGTGACCTCCCAGCCCATGGCGATCGGTGGCCCGGCGGTCCCGGGATGCGCGGCGGCGCCGCTCAGCCGGCGGTCCCGGGGAAGAGCGGGATGATCGGGGCGAGCTGCGGCCGGCGGCGAGCCCGCGCCTCCTCCTGGAGGCGCTCCTGGGCCGCGAAGAGCGCGTCGGCGACGCTGTCGGCATCCCGGCTGATCCCCAGCTCCTCGCGAAGCTCCGGCTCGACGCCTCCCACCAGGCGGGCCACGGCCCCCCACAGCGCGGGGGGGAGGGGGCGGACATCGCGCAGGCGGCACTGCTCCACCAGCTCGAGCAGGGCGTCGGACTCGCGCAGGCGCAGCCGCGCCCGGGTCAGGCGCTCCCGGCGCCAGCGCGCACGGCGCTCGATGTCCACGACCTCCTGGCGGGTCCTCGCCAGGGGGCCGGGGCGGCTCGCGAGCAGCGCGGCGGAGATCATCTGCGCATTCTACGGAGGCCTCCGCCCCGGGATGGGTCTCCGTACGGTGACGAAGCTCGGGACCGCCACGGGGAGCGGCACCGGGCGGCGTGGTCTCAGGCGGCGGCCTGACCGGCGTCGGACGCCACGGCGGCCGCCGCCGGGTAGCAGAGCGAGCGCCATCTCCCCTCGCTGGCCACCAGGTGGACGGTGCGGCGGAGCACGAGGGGCTGCTCGGGCGCACCGACGCGGTACTCGACGTCGAGCTCGGCCACCCCGCAGTGGCGCGTCTGCGTCCGGGGGTCGACCCAGGCCTCCAGGTGGCGGACGGCGGCGACGCGCGCTCCCAGGAGCCGGCCCTGAGCCCCCTCCCGGTGGGCGGCGGCGAAGGCCTCCTCGCCGCCCCACCGCCGCTGGCACTCCGGGGCCAGGAGGGCGAAGGCGCGGGTGAGCTGCCCGCCGCGCATCAGCTCGACGAGGAGCATCTCGGTGAAGGCGGGGTCCCCCGCCGGCCGCCCGGGGCGACCCCGGCCGCGCTCGTGGTCGGCGAGCAGGTCCCGGACGCGATCGCGCAGCGGCCGGGGACGGGCGGCGCCCTCGGCCTCCACCAGCGTCAGGGGGGCGTCGGCCCCCCGCACCCAGTAGGTGCGCGAGCCCGCGTCCACCGGGGAGCGCAGGACCGGCTCGGCCCCGTCAGCACCGGGAGACGCCCTCCCAGGGTCATCCGCCGCGCGCCGGCGAGCGGCCACCCCGCGGAGCGCCTGGCCCCATCCCATGCGGGGCTGAGCATACTCGCTGCCCGGCACCCGCGCGAGACGGCGGGCACAGCCCCGGAGGCGGGCGGCCCGATGAGCCGAGCGCCTACGATCCGTGCGATGCCGGGAGCGCGGATCCTGATCGCGGAGGACGAGGGCCCCGTGGCCACCCCCCTGGTCGCGGCGCTGCGCGAGCGCGGCCACCAGGTGCGCTGGGTGCGAGCCGTCCGCGACGTGCGCTCCCAGCTCCCCGAGTTCCAGCCGCAGCTCCTCCTCCTCGACGTCAGCCTGGACACCGACGGCCTGGAGCTCCTCCAGGCGCTCCGCTTCGCGCCCCTGTGCCCGCCGGCGGGCGTCCTGGTGCTGATCGAGCCCGGCGACACCGGCGCGCGGGACCGGGCCCACCAGCTCGGCGCCGCGGCGGTGCTCGCCAAGGAGCCGTCGCCCACGCGGGTCGTGCAGA
>JAJZNI010000076.1 GCA_021847925.1 bacterium | reverse complement strand
GCTGAGCGCCGATCGAGCATCGGCAAGGCTCGCCGCGGGTGGGGAGGGCGGCGCACCCAGCCAGAGGACACCGGCCGGGATGGGGCCGGCCTGGGGCACGCCCAGGCCGCCCACGGCGCCTGAGACGATCCCCGCCCGGTCCACGGCGTCGGCGATCGCGCGCCTGACGGCGCTGTCGCCGAGACCGGGGGTCCGCTCGTTGAAGAGGAGGTCGACGAAGCTGAAGGTGAGCAGGTCATGGGCGACCGCTCCCCGGTGGCGGAGGAGCTGCGCGCTCTGCGCCCCCGTGGTCGCGAGCACGGCGTTGACCTGCCCCCCGGCGAAGGCCGCCGCCGCCGCCCCGAAGCTGGTCACAGGATTGAGGGCGATGCGTCCCAGGTGCGGCGCGGGCGCGGCGTGGGGGTTCGCGGCGAGGATCAGGTCGGGTCCCCGCCTCGCCGCGACGACGTAGGGCCCCGAGGTGGGCAGCGGGGAGGTGGGATGGGCGGCCAGACGCGCCACGGCACCGGGTGAGAGGCCGCCCAGGGGGAGGATCGGAAGCTGCGTGAGGTTCGCGGGCAGCGCCGCTCGCGGGCTCTCCAGGGTCAGCAGCAGGTCGTTGCCCGCGACGGCCGCCGACACCCCCTTCCAGGCGGCCGCGAAAGCCGGGGCCGGGAAGCCGGCCGACTCGACCCAGGCGATCGTCGCCTCGGCGTCGGCGGCGGTGATCGGCCGCCCGTCGGACCAGCGCAGCCCGGGTCGGATCGGCAGCGTGTAGCGAAGGCCGTTCGTGCTCTCGCTGAGCGCCGACGCCAGGTCGGGGACGGGGTAGGCGGTCGGACCGAGCGTCAGCAGCGGTCTGTAGAGGAGCGGGGTGATCGCGGCGACGCCCGGATCGGTCGGATCGACCAGTGGATCGGAGGGTAATGGAAGGCTCGCGGTGATCACCGCCGCCCGGTAGGCGATCGGAGGGGGCGGCGGGGTGGAGGCCCGCCCCACCAGCACCAGCGAGGTGACGCCCGCGGTGAGCGCGGCCAGCGCGCCCGCCGCGACCAGCTCGAGGCGGTGGCGCCGGCGCCGTGACGACCCCGGGTGGCGTCGCGGGCCGGAGAGAGCGCCTGAGTGCCGGAGCCGGTCGCCCCAGCTCTCGGCCGCCGGGAGCTCCGCGGGCGCCTGGGTCCAGCCGGAGCCGCGGGGCGGCTCCTGCCGCCCCCCCCTCAGCTGCCCCCGAGCACCCAGAGGTTGATGGCGGAGACGGCCACGAAGAGGACGATGAAGACGACGCTCGCCCGGAGCAGCCCCACCTCGAGGCCCCTCCTCCGGCGGTACCCCCCGCCCGTGTCGCCGCCACCACCGATGACCCCTCCCAGACCGGTCGCCTTCGGGGTCTGGAGCAAGATGCCAAGCATCACCAGGATCGCGAGCACCATCTGCACCGCGACGAGGAACGTCTGCACCCAACAGGACCTCCAGGGATTCTCTGTACGGGCGGGACCCAGCGCTTGCCGACACCGGCCGTACCGGTGCAGCGCCACACTCGATCGGGCCCGGTGACCCGAGGCACGAGTATACGCGCGGCCGCCGCCCGGGAAATCCCGACCGATCGGCTAGACTTTCTCACGATGACGCGAGCCGATCTGTTCCGCTTCCCCAATCCGGTCAACGAGGTCGCGGCCCGAGTGGTCGCCGGGACCGTGGCGGCCGGCGCCTGGATCACCCTGGGGACGCGCTGGCCGTGGCTCCTCCCCTTGATCGCGTACGGGTTCCTGGCACGTGTCCTCACCGGCCCGTCGCTGAGCCCGCTCGGGCAGGTGGCTACCCGCGTCGTGGCCCCGCGCATCTCCGCCCGCGGACGGCCCGTCGCCGGCCCCCCGAAGAGGTTCGCCCAGGGGATCGGCGCCGTGTTCAGCGTGGCGGCCACCCTCCTATGGTTCGTGGCCGGGCTCCACCTGGCCGCCCTGGTGATCGTCGCCATCCTCGGCGCGGCCGCCACCCTCGAGTCCGTCTTCGCCTTCTGCATCGGCTGCCACGCCTTCGACATCCTGATGCGCCTCGGGGTCATCCCCCCCACCGTCTGCGAAGCCTGCAGCAACCTGACCCTGGCCCGGTCCCGGAGCTGACGGGCTCCCCCGCCAGCGTTCGCGGAGAAGCTGCGCGGCCAGCTTGGGTCGGCGGTCGCGGGTGAAGACGCCCTTCCGGTTGCCGCCGGGGCGCATCAGGCTGGGACCGGTGTCGAAGTCCGCGAGGTTCCACACCTGCTCCCCGATCACCGCGGGGACGCGGTCAAAGGCGCGGTGGCACATGGCCAGCACGTCGCGCTGATACTCCTCCGACCAGAGGGCACCCTCCACGGAGCGGAGCCCGCCGATGGCGTCGGCGCCGTACTCGGTGACAACGATCGGCTTGGCGTAGCGCGCCGCCCAGGCGCGCAGCTCGGCGGTGAGGTGGCGTTCGGCGCTCACCAGGTCGGCGGTGTCCACGTACCAGCCGAAGTAGCGATTGAGGCAGAGGACGTCGAAGAGGTCGCTGATGGCGTCCCCGGACGGCGACCGGGGGTCGCGGGCGTTGGCGAAGCAGAGGGGCCGGGTGGGGTCCAGGCGGCGCATCTCCTCCACCAGAGGCGCGAAGTACGCCCGTGCCGCGGGATCGGTCGAATCCGGCTCGTTGGCCAGCGACCACATCACCACGCTGGGGTGGTTGCGGTCCCGCGCCACCAGCTCCCGCAGCGCGCCGAGGTGCGCCTCCCGGGTGCCCTCGTCCACCGCGCCCGGTCCGAAGGTGGCGCGGGCGGGGACGCCGCGCCGGTCGGCGCCGAGGCCGAGGTGCAGCCCCACCGCCGGTGCCTCGTCGATCACCACGAGGCCGTGGCGGTCGGCGTAGTCGATCACCTCCTCGGCGTAGGGTAGTGGGACGTCCGGA
>JAJZNI010000137.1 GCA_021847925.1 bacterium | reverse complement strand
CGCGGGAGCGTCCGCTGGCCCCCGACCGCCGTCCGCGCGGGACGGTCCGGTGCCACCGCTCGGTGCCGCGGCGCCGGCCCCGGATGGCCCCGGCGCCGGGCGCGCCGTGGCCTGCCGCTCCCACCTCCGCGGGACGGCCGGCGGCCCGGCGGCCCCCGGTCCGCCCTCCAGCCGCAGCTCCATGGCCCGGAGCCGCGCCTCCAGGCGGCTGAGCTGGACCGCGGTGTCCGCGGACCGCTCGCGGGAGAGGCGAAGCACCCATGCCTCGACCTGGAGACGGGCGTCGACGGGCTGGCGCAGCTCCAGCTCGGTGGCGCCGGCCTCCTGGAGCACGCGCAGCCAGAACCCCTCCGGTCGCTGCCCGGCGAGCCGGCGGCAGAGCTCATCCTCCTCGGGGTCGAGCCCCAGGTCATCGCCCAACCCCACGGCGCGCAGCTCCGCGGCGCGCGCGAGCCGGGCGCCCTCACGGAGGAGCTGTCGCGGGTCCGCCCCCGCGTCGAGCGCGGCGGTCGCGGCCCGCAGCGCCGCGGCCGCGTCGCTGGATGCCAGTCCCTCCAGGAGGTGCTGGACCAGGCCGGGGTCGGCCAGCCCGAGGGCCGCGCGGCAGGTTGCAAGGGTGAGGGGACGCTCGCCCGTCGCCAGGCACTGGTCGAGCAGCGAGAGCGCATCGCGCACGCTGCCCTGGGCGGCCAGGGCGATCAGCCGGACCGCGGCCGGGTCCACATCCACCTGCTCGCGGGCGCTGATGTCGCTCAGGTGGGAGGTGATCACGGCCGCGGCGACGCGCTGGAAGTCGAAGCGCTGCACCCGGGAGCGCACCGTCTCGGGCACCTTGTGCGGCTCCGTCGTGCAGAGGATGAACAGCACGTGCCCCGGTGGCTCCTCGAGCGTCTTGAGGAACGCGTTCCACGCCTCCGAGGTGAGCATGTGCGCCTCGTCGATGATGTAGACCTTCACCGCGAGCCGGGCCGGCAGGTATCGCACCCGCTCGCGCAGGTCCCGCATCTCGTCGATGCCGCGGTTGCTCGCCGCGTCGATCTCCAGGACGTCCACCGCCGAGCCGTCGAGGATCTCCCGGCAGGCGCTGCAGCGGTTGCACGGCTCGCCGTCCTCGGGCTCCAGGCAGTTGACGGCACGCGCGATGATCCGCGCGGTCGAGGTCTTCCCGGTGCCGCGGATCCCGGCGAAGAGGTAGGCGTGGGCCAGCCGGCCCAGGCGCAGCTCGCTGCTCAGCGTGCGCACGATGGGGTCCTGTCCCACGAGGTCCCCGAGCACCGCCGAACGGTACCTGCGGTACAGCGCCGTCACGACTGCGCACGATACGCGGGGCGCACCACCTGACCGCGGCCCGGCCCGGGTCGGGGGCCGGAGCGGCCACGGCACGGACGGGTGCGGCGGCGCCCCACCCCCGGCCCGGGGGCAGTCGCGCACCCCACGTCGTTGGCACGCCACCGGCGCTCACCCGTTCCCCCGGCTCGGGCCAGGCTGCTCCGCGGCACCCCCGGGAGACCGCTTAGCGCTGCTTCCTTCCGGACCTGACGCGGTTCACGGGCCCGAGCTGCGCGGGACCCGACCGTCAACGCCGATGAGACCGGAGCGGACCCGGTTGCGCACCCCCTCGGTGGGGAATTCGACCCCGCTGTAGCGGATTGCGGGTACAGGGCACCGCTGGCTCCCCGTCTAGCGCGACCGCCCCGATAGTAGCGCGCCGGGCCCTCCCCGAGCACGGCGGAGCCACCCTCAGCGCAGGCTGAGGGCGGCCAGGTGAGCAGCGAAGGTGAGCGGCCCGGCAAGGACCATGGCGACCACGCCGAGGAACGCGGTGGCCCCGGCGGTGAGCACCCCCAGCAGCGGCGCCCCGGAGACCAGGGCAGGCTCCTCGTCGTCCTCGACGAAGATCGCGGCCAGGATGCGCAGGATGGGGATGGCGTAGATCAGCGACGCGGCGAGCACCCCGGCGGCGACCCACGGGTACCCGCCCCCGACGGCGCTCTGCACGATCAGGATGCGCCCCAGGAAGCCGGCCATCGGGGGCAGGCCGGCCAGCCCGGCGAGCCCCAGGGTCAGCAGCCCGGCCGCGAGCGGGGATCGCCGTGCCAGGCCGCGGAGGTCCGCGACCCTCGCGCCGACCCCGTCCCCCTCCAGGATGCCCAGCGCCTGGAGGCTGGCCATGAGGGAGAGGACGAAGACGGGCAGACCAAACAGCAGAGCCTCCACGCCGCCCTCCGGGCGGCCGTCCCGGCCGGTGCCGCTGCCCAGCAGCGCCATGAGCAGGAATCCCCCCTGGAGGCTGGCACCGAGCCCGATGACGCGGCGCACGCTGGTGGCCGCCAGGCTGACGAGCGCGGGATAGAGGGAGGCGACCAGCGCGAGAACACCGGCGAGCACCACCCAGGGGCGAAGGCTCGCCGTGAAGCCGCTCACCAGGACGCGCACCAGCACGATGCCGCCGGCCGTGACGGAGATCCCCAGGACGCTCGCGGCGACCGCGCCCTGGCTCGATCGGGCGACCGCCAGCACCCCGCGGTGAAGGGGTGCCGCCCCCACCAGGAAGGCGAGGCCGAGGAGCGTCAGGGCGAGGCCGAGCCCCTCGAGGGGGGGCGACGCGTGGGCGAGCGCGGTGCGGGCCACGGCGAGGTCGGTGGTGCCGGTGGCCCCGTAGATGATCGACAGGCCGAAGAGGAGGACGCCCAGGCAGAGCCCGCCGACCGCGACCTGAGCGAGGGCGGCCTCACCCGCGCCCTCGGTGGTCTTCTCCAGCGCCACCATGCCCACCAGGCTCGGCAGGAGCAGGGCCAGGCCGGCGACCAGCGCCCCCATCTCCCACTGCAGCGCGACCACGGTGCCGCCGGCGGTCGCCGTGAGCAGCAGCGCGTGGTAGCCGGGCATCCGCGCCCCGAGGCGCTCCGTGGCCGTGCCGCTGCCCAGCACGGCCACGATCCCCACCGAGCAGACGAGGATCACGGCGAAGAGGGAGAAGCGGTCGGCGACCACGGCACCGGAGCCGGCGCTGAGCGCCACCTGCGTGGCCGGGGTCACCCCGTGGAAGGCCCCCACCGCCGCCGCCATCGCCGCGGCCCCGGCGACGGTGCCGATGACGCGGTGGCCCCCGAGGGGGAACCGCTCGACGCGCCACCCGAGGAGCGCGGTGAGCAGCGCGCCGAGGAGCAGGATCCAGGTGGGGAGCGTGGCCTGGAGGAGGCTGGGTGCGCCGGCCACGCTCATCCGTACGTCGCCGGGAACAGGACGTGATCCGCGCCGTTGATGAAGAGCGCGGTGAAGTGGTCCGGGTAGATGCCGAAGAAGAAGCTGACCGCCACCAGGATCCCCAGGTAGGTCAGCTCCAGCGGGCCCAGATCACGCACCCGCGCGAACGCCTCGCGCTCACCTCCCATGAAGATGCGCTGCGCCGCCCAGACGAGACCGCCGACGACCAGGACCATGCCGGCGAGCACGGCGGCCGTCGCCCACCGGTGCGCGGGGAAGGCGCCCGCGAAGAGGAGGAACATGCCGAGGAAGCCGCCCAGCAGCGGTACGCCCGCGGCGGTGAGGATGCCGGCCAGCCAGAAGGCGGCGGTGTGCGGCATCTGCCACATCAGCCCGCCGAGCTGGGAGATCCGCGTCCTTCGGGTGCGCTCCTGGATCCCGGAGGCGAGCAGCATCAGCACCGCCATGGCGAGGCCGCGCGCGATCAGCAGGTACAGCGCCCCCGTCAGGGCGATGGTCGTGTGCCCCGCGACCCCGAGCAGCACCACGCCCATGAGGGCGTTGCCGGCGTACCCGATGAGCCGGCGCAGGTCGTCGCAGCGCAGCGCGGCGAGCGCGGACCAGAGCACGGTGGCCACCGCCAGGACCGCGAAGAAGAGCGAGAGATCGACGGCCGTGGTCGGGAAGAAGCCCACCGCGACCTCGAGAAGGCCGTAGGCGCCCAGGCTCGGGAGCAGGGACGCGAAGAGCGCGGCCAGCACGCCGGTCCCGTCCTCCTCCAGGTCGAGGAGAGCGCCGTGCAGCGGCACCACCGCCATGGGCAGAAGGAACGCGGCCGTGAGCAGCCAGAACGCCACGCCGGTGCCGGCGCCGTGCAGCGTCACCGGCGTGCCGCCCATGCTGAAGGAGCGCGCGCCGCCCTGGAAGGAGATGAGCGTGGCGGCCAGCGTGAGCAGGGCCGCGGAGACGAGCGTGCCCGCCGCGTGGCGACCGGCGGCCCTCGGGTGCTCGCCGCGACCGAAGCCGCGCACCAGCAGGTAGACGGGAGCGACCGGCAGGAGCCAGAAGAGGAGGAAGAGGACCCAGTCGAAGGAGACCAGCACGCCGAGGAACGAGGTCTCCACCGTCAGGAGGCAGACGGTCAGCAGCTTGACCCGGTGCTGGTTCTTCCACGCGGCCAGCGCGAGCGCGAAGAAGACCACCGCGAAGAGCAGCACGAGAGCCAGGCTCACGCCGCTGGCGTTGAGCTGGTAGCTGGAGGTGAAGGGCAGCGCGGTCAGCCACCCGTGCGTCTCCTGAAGCTGGTCGGTCGAGGGGATGCCGCCCCCGTTGCCGGCCACGGCGGCGGCGGCCTGCGTCTGGACCGCCCAGATGGCGAAGAAGAGCGCCCCGCCCGCGCCGCTCGCGCCCAGCGCCCTGATGCGCGATCGCTGCTCGGCGGTGCGCTCGGGCATCACCAGGGCCGCCAGCGCGAGGACGACGGGCAGCCACACCATGAGCGTGAAGACGATGGTCGGGAAGTTGGCGCCCGCGGTCGTCGTCGCGGTCGAGGGCGCCGCCTGAGCCAGGAGGTTCACGTGGTGTGCACCGGAACGCGTCCCCCGGCCGCGAGGACGCTCAGCCCGACCAGGGCCAGGATCACCACCAGCGCGACGAGGAGCCCCACCCGCAGCCGGCGCCCCGGGGCCCGACCCAGGGCCCAGGCCGCCTCCTCGATCCCCTCGCCGGGGGCGTCGTAGAGCGGCTGGATGACCAGGCGGTCGGTGTCCACGGTGCGAGCGGCGACCACCATGCCGGCCCGCGCCGCGAGCCGCTGTGGAAGCCACACCCAGGAGGCGCCACCCACGGCCGGCATCCGCATCCGCGCTCGCACCCGGCTCCAGTCGACCCGGGCGGCGAGAACGCCGGCGGCCAGGCCGCCGGCCAGGACGACCAGTGCGAGCAGCAGCGCGAGGGGCTCGAAGGGGAGGTTCTGCTTGATGCCCCCGTAGAAGACCCAGTGGCTGAAGGTGAGGCCGGGAACGCGCGACCGTCCGTGCCCGAACCCCTCGATCCCGGGAAGGCCGACGATCACCGCGACGCACGCGGCCGCGCCGGCCCACGCCTGGACGGCCCGCAGTCGCGGCTCGGCCTCCGCGATGCGCTCCACGACACCGCCCCGCCGCGGAGCGGGCGTGCCCGCGCACACCCGGATGAGCAGGCGCGCCGCGTACAGCGCCGTGAGCACCAGCGCCACGACGACGAGGCCGGCCGCCAGGTCGCGCACCCAGATCGCGAGGTGCCCGGCGTTGGGAAAGCGGTTGTGAAAGAGCGTGGAGAGGGCGTCGTAGCCGGTGAGATCGAGGCCGGCGGTGAGGACCGCCCACAGGCCGAGGCCCAGGCTGGTCCGGCGCATCCGCCGCCACGCCCCGCCCATGAGGTGGATGTCGCGGGTGCGGTAGGAGCGGGCCACGCTCCCGGCCACCGCGAACAGCAGGAGGCTCAGCGGAGCGCTCACGAAGGCGATGAGCAGGCCCTCGCTGTAACCGCCGGCTCCCAGGGTGGCGAGGGCCAGGGCGGTCTGGGCCGCGGCGGCGAGCAGCGCGATCCGGTAGATGTCGCGCGCCCCCAGGCACGCCAGGGCGAGCACCACCGCGCCGGCGGCGGCCACCAGGGTGAGCACGCTCAGCGCGTGGAGGGTCACGAGCAGCAGGGTGTAGACGCGGGCGACCAGGATCACGCCCGCGAGGAGCGAGACGGCGAGCGCGGCCAGCACCGGGAGGGGCGCCTCGCGCTGGGCGCTGAGCCAGCCGGTGAAGGGCACCTGGGCGGAGCGGATCAGCGCCGCCACCCCGAAGAGGAGGCACATCACCACGAGCCCCTGGTAGCCGTGGTTTGCGATGTGGCCCTGGGCCATCTGCTGCCAGATCGGGCCCAGCACCTGGAGGTCGTCCACGGGCGTGGCCGAGAGGCCAGGCGGCACCGCCACGGCGACCACCCGGGCGCCCACCTGCCAGACCAGGTAGACGAGACCCATGAGCATGGTGAGGTCCGCGCCCAGGAGGAGGAGGAACGCCCGCCGCGAGGGTGCCGCGGTCTCGTCGCGGTTCCAGCGGTGGAGGGTGAGGACGAGGGTCACCACGGTCATGAGCCCCAGCGCCATCCACGCCTGGAAGAGACCGGGGCTCGCGACCATCCCCAGCACCGCGGTGGCGAGCGCCGACGTGACCCAGAAGAAACGGCGGTAGCCGTCGTCGCCGCGCAGCATCGCCGTGCCCAGCCCCTCGACCACCAGGAAGAGAAAGGCCACCAGGGGCAGGAAGCTGGCGCTGAGGTTGTCGTAGATGACCCCCACCTCGGCCGACAGGCTGGAGCCGAAGATGCTGCTCTCGGTGGCGCTGCTGTTGACCGAGAAGAAGGTGAGGCGCGAGTAGCCGGGGATCCCGCTCTGGGTGTGATGGGCGAAGCGGTACCCGAGCAGGATCAGGCCGACGACGAGGCTGCCGGCCAGGAGCGTCATGCACACCTGCGCGGCCCGCCGCGGCGTCTCGGCGACGAAGGAGAGCAGGCCCCCGACGAGCGGCAGCGCCACGGCGACCCAGACGGCGAACTGCATCTACCGGGTCTCCGCCTCGGGCGCGTCGTACGCGTCGAGGTCGAGGGTCTCGCGGCGGCGGTGGAGCAGGGCGATGAGGGACGCGCCCACCAGCGTCTGGACCACGCACACGACCACCCCTGCGAGGGCGACCACCTCACCCTGGGGGGGGGCCGAGCGCCCCCCCCCGGTCGCGGTGAAGCCGGCGAAGGCGATCACCGAGGCGAGGATGAGGACGTCCAGGCTGATCAGCACTCCCCAGGCGTCGCGGCGGCACGCGAGGCCGAAGACGCCGATGGCGAAGACGGCGCCGCTCAGCAGCGCGACCGGTCCGGGCCCCACGTTCACGGACGGGGCTCCCCGGAGCTTCGGCCTGGTGCGGGCACGCTCACGCCCCCTCCCCGTCGCGCGCCGAGCCCCGGCGCTCGCGCGCGGCGGCGCGGTCCTCACGGCGGCGGCGCATCCGCTCCTCGCGCTCGCGCCGGGCGAGGCGGCGCTGCCGCTGCTCGGCCTCGTCGGCGCTGACCCGCGCCACGACCACGGCGACGCACGCGCCCACCGCCACCGCCACACCGAGCACGGCGGCGGTCACCGGAGCCTGCTGGCGGAGCACCCCGGAGAGCCCGGCCAGGGGGCCGCCCTGGTGCCAGTGGCCCCCCGCGGCGATCGCCGCGCCGTCCAGCACGACCAGCGCCACCACCGCGACCCCCAGCCCGTACGCCCAGGCCGCCAGGGGCACGACGCCGGAGCGGGGGCCGAACAGGCCGCTGCGATCCATCAGCACCACGGCCGCCAGGGTGCCCAGGAGCAGGACCAGCTCCAGGGCCGCCAGCAGGTACTCACCGCTCACGATCAGGAAGAGACCCACCGCGACGGCCAGCGCCAGGGCCCCGACCGCCGCGGCGCGCGGCTCGCGCAGCCCCACAGCCGCGGCACAGGCCAGCACCACCAGCACCGCGCAGACGTAGAAGCCGGCGGCGTTCATCGGCGGGCGGGACGGGGCTCGGACGTGACCGCGGCCTCGGACATCGCCGCGGCATTGTACCGGGGCGAGCGCCGCCTCTCGGCTCCCCGTCTCACGGGAGGCGGGGACGCGCCCCACCTCAGACGGTGTCGTCCTCGTCGAGCGGTCCCTGAGCCGGGGGGCGCCAACGCTCCGCGGGCCCCCCCCTCTCCAGGAAGAGCACCACGCTCACGCCGAGCAGGGTGAGGATGATCCCGACCACGCTCAGGGCGTCGAGCTTCAGGGGGACGAGCGGAACCGCGATCGAGAGGTCCCAGACGCTGGCGGGCCTCCCCGTTCCCGCGACCACGGTGCGCTCCCCCACCAGCCCGACCACGAACAGCGCGCAGCCGGCCCCGACGACGTGGAGGAGCCAGTTGCGCTGCCGGGCCCCATACCAGAACGAGAAGGCGGCGAGCGTGCAGCCGGCCGCCACGAAGAGGCAGGCGAGAAGGATCTGGTACCAGGTCGGACCCGTCACCGCGCCGCCTCGACGATACCGCCGCCCAGCACCTCATCCTCCCGGTAGAGGACCAGCGACTGGCCCGGCGAGACGTGGCTCACGGGCTCGCCGAAGCTCAGCTCGACACCGCCCGCCCCGCTCTGCTCCACCCGCGCCGCGGCGACGCCGCCGTGAGCGCGGAGCTGGGCGGTGCAGCGGCCCCCGGCGGGGGGACCGAGGCCGCTCACCCAGCGGCAGTCGCGAGCGCGCACCCGCGTGCGCCGCAGCGCCGAGGCCGGCCCGACCACCAGCCGGTTGGAGGCGGCGTCGATCTCCAGCACGTAGAGGGGCGTGGCGTCCGGCCGGTCCGGGGCGACCCCGAGGCGGCTGCGCTGGCCCACCGTGTAGAAGGGCAGGCCGCGGTGCTCGCCGACCAGCCGCCCGCTGCGGTCCCGCACCTCCCCGGGCCGGAAGCGCCCGGCCAGCCGCCGGCCGAGCTCGGCCGCGAGACCGTCCTCCACGAAGCAGAGCTCCTGGGAGTCGGGCTTGGTGGCGGTGGCGAGCCCGAGCTGGGCCGCCTCGGCCCGGACCGCCGCCTTGCTCTCGTCGGCGCCGAGGGGGAAGACGGCCCGCGCGAGCTGGCGCTGGTCCAGCCGGTGAAGGGTGTACGACTGATCCTTGCGGGGGTCGCGAGCGCGGTGGAGCGTCCGCGCGTGCCCGCGGGTGCCCACCCGGGCGTAGTGGCCGGTGGCGAGGTGCGTGGCCCCGATGGCCCGCGCGCGATCGAGGAGCACGCCGAACTTGACCCTCTGGTTGCAGCCGACGCACGGGTTCGGAGTGAGACCGGCCGCGTAGGCCTCCTCGAAGGGCGCGATCACCGCGGCGCCGAACTCCGTCTCCAGGTTCCACACGAGGTGGCGGATGCCAAGCCGGCCGGCCACCCGGCGGGCATCCTCGACCGCGTCGATCGAGCAGCAGCCGCGGTCGCGCAGGCGCTCCCGGCCCGCGGGCCACATCGCCAGGGTGATGCCGATGGTGCGGAGCCCCCTGGCCGCGCAGCGGGCGGCCGCCACGCTGCTGTCGACGCCACCCGACATCGCCACCGCCACCACCGCGTCGTCGGGGACGAGGTCAAACGGGTCGTCGGGGACGTGGGCCGGGGGCAGGCGGCGGGCCGGCGCGGACGGGGCGGGCACGGGTGACAAGCGTACCGCGCGCCCCCGGGAGCCCCCCCGGCGGCCGGCCGGCGCCGGCCTCGGCAGGGGTCGGGGTTGGGCTCAGCCGCCCGCGACGGCGGGGATGATGGAGATGTCGTCCCGCTCGCCGACCGGCGTCTCCATCCCCCCCCCGAAGCGGATGTCGGTGTCGTTCACGTAGATGTTGATGAACTGGCGGAGGTTGCCGGAGTCGTCGTAGAGGCGCTCCCTGAAGCCCGGGTAGCGGGCGTCCAGGTCGGCCAGGGCCTCGGCCACGGTGGAGCCGTCCACCTCGACCTGGGCGCTGCCGTCGGTGAGGCGGCGGAGCGGACCGGGGACGCGGATGTTCACAGACACGCCGCGGAGTATACGGAGCCCCCCGGTCGCTACGGAGCCGCCGGCAGCTCGACCACCAGCGGGCTGCGCACGGCTCGCTCCGCCGCCCCGGCGATGAGGTCGTCGTAGCAGAGCTGGGACCAGGACTCCATCTCGAGGTAGTAGGGGCGCATGGCGTCGAGGCCCAGCTCCTCCCCCTCCAGCTTGTCGGTCTCACGGACGCGGACGTGCTCCGCGGCGGGCTCGACGAGGAAGACGAGACCGAGGTGATGGCGGGAGACCGGGGTGGAGTCGTCGTTGAGCACCGCCACCAGGCGGGCGACGGCCGAGGACGGGCAGATGATCTCCTCGGCCCATTCCCGGCGCAGGCCGCCGACGACCGGCTCGAGGGCCTCACCGTCACCGGGGTTGACGTGCCCCCCGACCCCCAGCGAGTAGAGGTTCTGCAGGCGCCGCTCGGTCGAGCGGCGGAGCCTGCGGGTGAGCAGGTAGGTGCCCTGGGCCGGGTGGTGGACGATGCAGTAGGGGATCACCTGCTGCTGCGAGGGGTCCTCCTCCACCACGTGCCGCGGGCGGTACTCGCTGGTCGCGCGGATGGTCCGCAGCACCCGCTCCAGCCCTCGGGTCACGAGCCCGTGCCACGCACCGTCGGGGAAGATCGTGGTGCGCGGGACGCAGAGGACGTGCTCCACCCCCCGCACCCGGGATGCGCGCTGCGGCGGGGTGGACGTCGAGACGCTCATGCTTCCGCCCTCCGTGCCTCCGACCCGACCCAGCGGTGCCCGCAACAGTACACCGCGGCGCCGGCCTCGCACAGGGTCACGGCTCCGCGCGCACCGGGTTGCGGAGCACCCCGATCCCCTCCACCTCGACCTCGACGACGTCCCCGTCGTGGAGCGGGCCCACCCCGGCCGGCGTGCCCGTGAAGACGGCATCGCCGGGCTCCAGCGTCATGCACCGGCTGATGTACGCGAGCAGGTCACCGACCCCGACGGCCATCTCGCGGGTGCGGGCGCGCTGGCGCACCTCGCCATTGACCCGGGTCGTGACCAGGACGTCGCTCGGGTCGATCGCCACCACCTCCGGTCCCAGGGGGCAGAAGGTGTCGAACCCCTTGGCGCGCGTCCACTGGGCCTCCGCGCCCTGGAGGTCCCGGGCCGTGACGTCGTTGCCGCACGTGTAGCCGAGGACGGCCGCCAGCGCCTCGCCGGGACCCGCATGGCGCAGCCGGCTTCCGATGATGGCGACGAGCTCCCCCTCGTAGTCGACCCGGGAGCGGTCGGCGGGCAGACGCGGGAGGAGGATCGCGGCCCCGTCGCCGATCACGGCCGAGGGTGGCTTGAGGAAGAGCAGCGGCTCGGCCTCCACGACGTGCCCCAGCTCCGCGGCGTGGTCGCGGTAGTTGCGCCCCACGCAGACGATCTTCCCCGGCCGGCTCAGCTCCGCCATCTCCGCTCCCCGAGTGCCCGTGCGCGCGACGATTGTTCCATGCCCGAGCTGCCCGAGGTCGCGGCGCTCGCGGAGGCGCTCGACCGGCGTCTGCGCGGCCGGCGCGTGGCATCCCTGACCGTGGCGTCGGTCGCCGCCCTCAAGACCCACGACCCCCCCGCCGCCGCGCTCGCCGGGCTCGAGGTGGCCGGGGTGGGGCGGCGCGGCAAGCTCCTGGACCTCGAGCTGCGCGCCCCCGCCGATGCCTCCCGCCCCGGCTGCCTGCACCTCGCCGTCCACCTCGCCCGGGCGGGCTGGGTGCGCTGGCTCGACGCGGCCTCGACGGCGCGCCTCCAGCAGCGCGGGCCGCTCGCCGCCCGGCTCCGCTTCGAGGACGGCACCGGGATCGACCTCACCGAGCAGGGGACCGAGAAGCGGCTCGCGCTCTACGTGGTGCGCGAGCCGCGCGACGTCCCCGCGATCGCCCGCCTGGGGGTCGACGCCCTCGACCCCGGGCTCGACGGCGACGCCCTCGCCGAGCTGCTCCGGAGCCGGCCGGGGACCCTCAAGGCGGCCATCTCCGACCAGGCCCTCCTGGCAGGCCTCGGCAACGCCTACTCGGACGAGGTGCTGCATGCGGCGGGCCTCTCCCCGTTCGCACGCGCCGACCGCCTCGACGGCGATGCGGTGTCGAGGCTCCTCCGCTCCCTCCGGGAGACGGTCGGCTCCGCCCTCGAGCGGGCACGCGGGCTGGAGATCTCCCAGCTCCGGGAGGGCAGGCGGCGCGGGATGCGCGTCCACGGCAGGACCGGCCAGCCCTGCCCCGTCTGCGGCGACACCATCCGGGAGGTCTCGCTGGCGTCCCGCTCCTTCCAGTACTGCCCGCGCTGCCAGACGGGGGGGCGTGTCTACGCGGACCGCCGGCTCTCCCGCCTGCTGCGATAGCGCGGCTGCGGCGCCCGGCCACGAGCGCGCCGCGCCGCTGGAGGCTGGGGCTCCCCGCCCCCTGCCGAGCGGGAGGTCTCGGCCCGATCGGTGCGATTCTGACCCCTGTTCGGGTGATGTCAGGCGGCGATCCGGCGCACCTCCGCGGCGACCTCCCCCCACGCCGCGGCATCCAGCGCCGCGTACGGCATGAGGCGGCTCGCCCGCCCCCGGTAGCGGCGCGCCAGCGCGGCGGGGAGCTCATCCCACGTCGCGGAGGTGCACACCGCGTCGAGGAGCCCGTCGTCGACCAGCTCCGCCATCTCCGCCCAGGCGCCGCGCACGCTGAGGCGGTGGAGGCGGTCGGCGGTCTCCCCGCGTCCTTCGATGGCGAGCACGCCGCGGTAGGACGGGGTCGAGGCGTAGAAGGCCACCTGGGCGCGGATGCCCTCGCGGGCGCGCTCCACGTCGGCGGTCGTGCGCCCGGTGGCGATCATCGCCGGGACGATGAACGCGATCAGGTCGGGGTCACGGCCCGCCGCGCGGGCGGCTCCCCGCACGGTGGGACGCACCACCTCGTCCAGATGGCGCTCGGTGTGGAGGGGGTGCACGTGCACGGCGTCGGCCTCGGCACCCGCCACTCGGAGCATCGGCTCCCCGACGCCGGCCATGGCGATCGGCGGCGGCGGGACGTCGAGCGGGCCGGGGTTGAAGAACGGGGGCAGCAGGCTGAGCGTCCAGAGCTCGCCGCGATGGTCGAGGGGCACCCCCTCCTGGAAGCTCCGCCAGATGGCGCGAATGGCCCGGACGGTCTCCCGCATCCGCACGGCCGGCCGGTCGCCGGGTACCCCGTAGCGGCGCTCGTTGTGAGCTCGCACCTGGGACCCGAGGCCGAGGACGAAACGCCCGTTCGAGGCCCGCTGCAGGTCCCAGGCCACCTGGGCGTGGACCATGGGGCTGCGCGGGAAGGCGACGGCGACCGCCGTCCCGAGGGTGATCCGCCGCGTGGCGGACGCGGCCGGGAGGAGCGGGAGGAAGGGATCGTGGCCCGTCTCCGCGGACCAGACGCCGTCGAGGCCGGCGGCCTCCGCCGCCCGGGCGAAGGCCGCCGGGTCGTCCACGTCCGCACGGAGCGGCAGGTCGAAGAGCATCGTGCCGATCATCGCCGGGCCGGCCTCACCCGGAGGGGCGCGCCAGGGACGCCAGGTCCTCGAAGAAGCCCGGGTAGGAGATGGCCACCGACTCCGACCCGGCGATGCGGGTGACCCCGGGCGACACCGCCAGGCAGGCGGCCACCGCGAAGGCCATCGCCAGACGGTGATCGCCGGCGGCGTCGACGGCGGCGGGGTGGAGGATGGTCGGGCCCTCGACGATGAGCCCGTCGGGCAGCGGCTCGCAGGCAGCGCCCATCAGGCGGAGGCCCGCCACCAGGCGGCTGATGCGGTCGGACTCCTTGGTCCTGAGCTCGGCGGCGTCGCGGATCTCCGTGGTCCCCTCGGCCTGGGTGGCGATGGTCGCGATGACCGGCAGCTCGTCGATGAGGCGCGGGATCAGCGGTCCGGCGATGCGCACTCCGTTCAGGTCGGCTCCGCGCACCTCGACGTCCCCCACGGGCTCCGCGCCTCCCGCCGCCGCCCGCTCCTCGACCTCCACCCCCGCGCCCATCCCGCGCAGCACCTCCAGCACTCCGTCGCGACCCGGGTTCAGCCCCACCCCGGGACAGCGCACGCGCCAGCCGGGCCGGACCGCGGCCAGGCAGAGGAAGAAGGCGGCCGAGCTGATGTCACCGGGGACCCGCAGGCTCAGGGCTCGGAGCACCCCGGGCCGCACCGTCACCCGTCCACCCCCGCTGGTCACCTCGGCACCGCACAGGCGCAGCAGCCTCTCGGTGTGGTCCCGGGTGGGCACCGGCTCCACGACCGTCGTGGCCCCGTCCGCGAAGAGACCGGCGAGCAGCACCGCCGTCTTCACCTGCGCGCTGGCCATCTCGGGCGCGTGGGTGATCGCGGCGAGCGGCCGGCGTCCCTCGATGGTCATCGGTGCCGTGCCGCCCGCGGCGAGGCGCACGGCGGCCCCCATGCGGCGCAGCGGCTCGGCGACCCGGAGCATCGGACGGCGGCGCAGGGAGGCGTCCCCGTCGAGGCCGGCCGTCATCGGCTGGCCGGCGAGCACGCCCGCCAGCATGCGCATGGTGCTCCCCGAGTTGCCGCAGTCCAGGCGGCCCGGGGGCTGCCGCAGCGGCCGGTCCGGGCCCTGCCCCTCGACGGTCACCCGCCCGCCGCCCAGGAACCGCATGCGGACGCCGCACGCCCTGAGGCACGAGGCGGTGCGGGCGACGTCGTCGCCGGGGGCGAGCCCCGTGACGCGGCTGCGTCCCGCGGCGAGCGCCCCGAGGATGAGCGCGCGGTGGCTTATGCCCTTGTCGCCGGGCACGCGGATCTCGCCGTCCAGGTGGAAGAGGGGGGCCACGTTGGCGGGAGGGCTCACGAGCGCTCTGCGCCCTCCCCCGCCAGCGCCCGCACGAAACCCTCCACCACCTCGAGGGGATCGCGCCCCGGGGCGCCCAGGACGGAGTCCAAGAGCGCGGAGGCCACCACCGCCGCCTCGGCGTGGCCGGTGAGCTCCGTCAGGTGCTCCGCGCGGGAGATGCCGAAGCCCAGGGCGCGGGGGAGGGCGCTGACGCTCCGGACCCTGGCCAGGAGGTCCAGCGCCTGCGGGCTCACCCTCTGGCGGGCCCCGGTCGTGCCGAGAACGCTCACGCAGTAGACGAACCCGGAGGCGGTGGCCGCCACGCGGGCGAGCCGCGCCCGGGGCGTGGTCGGGGCGACCAGCGGAATGTGCGCGAGCCCGTGCTCCCCCAGGGTGGCGGCGAGCTCCCCCGCCTCCTCGGCGGGCAGGTCGGGGACGATGACCCCGTCGATGCCGGCCGCGGAGCAGGCCGCGGCGAAGCGCCGGGTCCCCATGCTCAGCACGGGGTTGATGTACGTCATCGCGGCCACCGGCACCTCGAGGCCGGCGGACCGGGCCTGCGCGACCTGGGAGATCGCGATCTCCGGGGTCATCCCGGCGCTCAGCGCCAGCGCCCCGGCGCGCTGGATGGTCGGGCCGTCGGCGAGGGGGTCGCTGAAGGGGATGCCGACCTCGACCGCGAGGCAGCCGGCCCTCTGGCAGGCGAGCAGCAGGCGGGCGGTGGCGTCGCGCTCCGGGAAGCCGGCCATGACGTAGGGGATGACGCCGGGCCGGGAGCCCGGGGAGCGGCGGGCGAAGGCGGCGCCGAAGCGCCCCGACGCGGTGCGGATCACGCCCGCTCCCCGCCGGGCTCGGCGGCCGCCGCGCGGACCGTGTCGATGTCCTTGTCCCCGCGCCCGCTGAGGCAGACCAGCACGCGGCGTCCGGGCCCGAGCTCCGCGGCGCGCCGCTCGGCGATGGCCAGGGCGTGGCTGGACTCCAGCGCGGGGATGATGCCCTCGAGGCGGCAGAGGCGGTGGAAGGCGCCCAGGGCCTCCGCGTCGGTGCAGCCGACGTAGCGCGCCCGCCCCCGATCGCGCAGCGCCGCGTGCTCGGGGCCGACCCCCGGGTAGTCGAGGCCCGCGGAGATCGAGTGGGTCGCCAGCACCTGTCCGTGAGCGTCCTGCAGCAGGTAGCTGTAGGCGCCGTGGAGAACGCCGGGCCGGCCGGCGACCAGGGATGCGGCGTGCTCGCCGGTCGCGAGCCCGCGGCCCGCGGCCTCCACCCCGATGAGCTCCACGCCCGGGTCGTCCACGAAGGCGGCGAAGGCGCCGATGGCGTTGCTGCCCCCGCCGACGCAGGCCACGACGGCGTCGGGCAGCTCCCCGAAGCGGCGCAGGGCCTCCTCCCGGGCCTCGTCGCCGATCACCCGCTGGAGCCGGCGCACCAGGGTCGGGTAGGGATGCGGGCCCACCGCGGAGCCGATCACGTAGTGCGTGTTCTCGACATTGGTGACCCAGTCGCGGATGGCCTCGCTGGTCGCGTCCTTGAGGGTTCGCGAGCCGCTGTCCACCGGCCGCACCTCGGCGCCGAGCAGTCCCATGCGGTAGACGTTGACGGCCTGGCGGCGCATGTCCTCGCGGCCCATGTAGACGACGCACTCGAGACCGAAGCAGGCGCAGGCCGTGGCGGTGGCGACGCCGTGCTGCCCCGCCCCTGTCTCCGCGATGATCCGGCTCTTGCCCATGCGGCGTGCCAGCAGCACCTGGCCGAGCGCGTTGTTCAGCTTGTGGGCCCCGGTATGGACCAGGTCCTCGCGCTTGAGCCAGATCTCGGCGCCGCCGCAGGCCTCGCTGAGCCGCCGCGCCGGGGTGAGCGGCGTGGGACGCCCGGCGTAGTCGCGCAGCCAGGCCCCGAGGTCGGCGACGAACGCCGGGTCGGCGAGCGCCGCCTCCATGGCACCCTCCAGCTCCTCCAGCGCGGGCACGAGCGTCTCCGGGACGTACGCCCCTCCGTAGAGGCCGAAGCGTCCCCTCCCGGGGGTGTCCCCGCCCCCCGGGGCGGCGGCTGGATCCGGGATCACGGGGCGACCTCCGCCCGGCCCAGCCGGGCGAAGGCCTCGCGCGCCGCCATCACGAAGTCCCGAACCCGCCCCGGGTCCTTCACCCCCGGGCGGGACTCCAGCCCGCTGCTGGCGTCGACACCCAGGGGCCGGACGCGGCGGATTGCCGCGCCGACGCTCTCCGGGGTCAGCCCGCCCGCCAGGATCACGGGGCGGTGGGCCGCGACCTCGGCGGCCAGCTCCAGGTCCATGGCGACACCCGTCCCCCCGGGGAGCGCACCGAGCGCCCGCGGAGCGCTGTCCAGCAGCACCGGGCAGTCCGGCCACCACTCGAGGGTCAGCGCCTCGTGGGCATCCCTGGGGTTGACCCCCCGGATCACGGTGGCGTCGACCTCGGCGACCATGCCCGGCGCCACCCGGCCGTGGACCTGCACCGCGGCCAGCCGGTGGCGGCGCACCAGGTCGCGGCAGCGCCCGGGCGACGGTTCGACCATCACCCCGACCAGGTCGGCTCGCCCGGCCACCGCCCGCCGCACCGCCTCCGCCTCGACCTCTCCGGCGAAGCGCGGGCTGCGCGGCTCGAAGACCACCCCGATCCAATCGGCCCCCGCGGCGACGGCGCACTCCGCGATCTCGGGGGTGCGCACCCCGCAGACCTTGACGATCACCCCCGCATCATGCCCGCTGAGCCGACGCGTCCGCCGCGGCGGCGACCAGCTCGGCACAGAGGGCACCGGGGTCCGGGTGGCGCATCAGGGCCTCGCCCACCAGCACGGCGTCCGCCCCCTCCCCCACCAGCCTCCGGACGTCGCCCGCGCTGCGGACACCGGACTCCGCGACGCACACCACCCCGGCGGGGACGCGCGGGCGCAGGCGCGTGAACGTGCCCAGGTCCGTCCTGAGCGTCCGCAGGTCGCGGTTGTTGATCCCGACGCACTCGGCTCCGGCCGTGAGCGCGCGCTCCAGCTCGGCCTCGTCGTGGACCTCCACGAGGGCGTGCGCCCCCGCCCGGCGCGTGGCCTCCAGGCACCCGTCGAGCAGACCTCCCCCCAGCACCGCCACGATGAGCAGCACCCAGTCGGCCCCCAGGGCGCGCGCCTCCGCGATCTGCACGGGGTCCACGGTGAAGTCCTTGCGCAGCACCGGCGTCGTCACGACGGCGCGGACGGCCTCGAGGTCCGCGGGCGAGCCTCCGAAGGCGCCGGCGTCGGTGAGCACCGAGATCGCCGCCGCGCCCGCCGCGGCGTAGTCCGCGGCGACCCGGCCCACCTCGAGGCCGGGGCGCAACGCCCCCCCACTGGGAGAGCGGCGCTTCAGCTCGGCGATCACCCGTCCACCGCGGAGCGCCTCGAAACCGCGGCCCTGGGGGAGCAGCTCGGCCTTGGCCCAGATGGCCCCGCGGCCGCACGCGATCCGCGCCACCTCGCGCCGCTTGCGCTCCACGATGGGGCCGAGCGCTCCCAGCTCCGCGCTCACCTCCCGACCCCCAGCGGCACCGCCGCCAGCTCGAGGAAGTTGCCGAGCAGGCGGTGGCCCGCCTGGGTGCCGATCGACTCCGGGTGGAACTGCACCCCCACCACCGGATGGAGGCGGTGGCGCAGGCCCATCAGCACGCCGTCCGCGGTCCACGCGGTCACCTCCAGCTCCTGCGGAAGGCTCGCCCGCTCCACCACCAGCGAGTGGTAGCGGGTGGCGGGGAAGGGGTTGGCAACCCCCGCGAAGAGGGCGGACCCGTCGTGGTGGATCGGGCTCACCTTGCCGTGCATCGGCGCGGGCGCGCGCACCACCCGGCCCCCGTACGCCTCGCCGATCGCCTGGTGCCCCAGGCACACCCCGAG
>JAJZNI010000004.1 GCA_021847925.1 bacterium | reverse complement strand
CACGGCGAGCCACCCGTCCTCGTAGAGGATGGTGAGCTCGACCGGAGGTCCCGGGGAGGCCTGCTCTGCCGGTGCGGGGGGCGGGGCGGACACCTCGACACGGTCGCCCGCACCCACGCGCCGCCCGGCCACGGCCGGCCGCCCGTTCACGCGGACAGCGCCGCGAGCGATCAGCTCCTGGGCGGCGTGGCGTGAGATCCGGCGGTCGCGGGCGAGCCAGAGGTCGAGCCGCGGCGGGGGCTCGCCGACCGCCCCGGTCACGGCCTCTCCGCCGGAGGTCGCTCCGGGGGCCCGCCGCCGAACCCGAGCTGCACCACGATCACCAGCATGCCACCGACGATGGCGATGTCGGCAACGTTGAAGACGGGCCAGAAGTGGAAGTCGATGAAGTCGGTGACGTGGCCGAAGAGAACGCGGTCGGCACCGTCGGAGATCGCCCCCCCGAGCACGCAGCCGAAGGCCAGCAGCCGCAGCAGCCCTCCCCCCATCCGGGGCCCGAAGGCCAGGATGTACCCGGCCACGATCACCGCCACCACCACGTAGAAGTAGGTGAACTGGGGGAAGAGGCCGAAGGCGGCACCCGAGTTCTGGATGTAGTGGATGTTGACGATCTGGTTCGTGGCGGGAACCTGGTTCCCGAGGGGGATGTGGCTCGTGACCAGCCACTTGGTGAGGTGGTCCAGGGCGATCACGATGGCGGCGGTCGCCAGCATGATCGAGTAGCGCCGCCGGGTCGACCGCCGCCAGGACGCGGGGGCCGTGGCGGCGCTCGGCGGATCCGCCGTCACCGCGTCACGCCCAGCCAGCATCCCTCGCCCCGGATGGCACCCGACCACTCGCTCAGAGCGGCGCAGCGACCGAAGGTGACCTCGGTCGCGAGCACCTCCGCCATGAGGTGGTCGCGATGGGCGGCGACCGCGCGCCGGATGTCACCGTCCGCGTCGACGCAGAGCCGGATCCGGTCGTCGAGGTCGAGGCCCGCCTCCCTGCGCAGCCCGTTGACCTTGCGCGACACCTCGCGGACCAGGCCCTCCAGGCGCAGCTCCTCGGTGACATCGGTGTCGAGCGCCACCCCCTCGTGCCCGCCGGACGGGGGCGCCGCGTATCCGACCACCTTGACGTTCAGCTCGTCGGCGAAGATCGCCTCCATCTCCGCGGAGAGGCGACGTCCCGCCACGGTCGCCCGCGCGAGGGGCTGGCGCAGACCGATGCCCGCCCGCTCCCGTGCCTCGAGGCCGTCCTCGACGAGGCGGCGGGCCCGCGCCATCTCCGCCACCAGGGCGGCGTCGTCCCAGTCCGGGTCCGGCACCGGGTAGTCGGCCAGGTGCACCGAGTCGGGTGCGCCGGGAAGCGGGGCGCCGGTCTCGTGCCCGGTGAGGTTGCGGTGCATCCGGTCGGCCAGGAAGGGCATGAAGGGGGCAACCAGGCGGCTCAGCGTGGTCAGCGCGGTGTGCAGGGTGGCGTACGCCGAGCGCTTGTCGGCGTCGCTCCCGTCCCCCGACTTCCAGAAGCGGCGGCGCGAGCGGCGCACGTACCACTTGGAGAGGTCCTCGACATAGGCCTCGATCAGCCGGGTCGCCTGGGTGGCGTCGTACGCGTCGAGGGCGGCACGCACCCCGGTGACGCACTCACCGAGCCGCGCCAGGCACCAGCGGTCCAGCTCCGGCCGCTCGCCGGGAGGAGGCGCCGGGCCCTCCGCATCCCAGCCGTCCACGCGCGCGTAGTCGCACAGGAACTTGTAGGTGTTCCAGAGGGTGAGGATGAAGCGGCGCACCACGTCGCGGATCAGCTCCGGCGCCACCCGGTAGTCCCCCCCGGCGGCCACCGCGCTGTAGAAGTACCAGCGGGTGGCGTCGGCCCCGAACTCCTCGAAGCTCTGGCCCGGATCGAGGATGTTGCCCACCCGCTTCGACATCTTGCGGCCTTCCTTGTCCAGAACAAGGCCGAGCGAGATGACGTTGCGGTACGCCGGCTGGTCGAAGAGCAGCGTGCTCTCCGCGAGCAGCGAGAAGAACCAGCCCCGGGTCTGGTCCATGGCCTCGCAGATGAAGTCGGCGGGGTGCCGGCGCTGGAACAGCTCGACGTTCTCGAAGGGGTAGTGGTGCTGCGCGAAGGGCATGGCGCCGCTGTCGTACCAGGCGTCGATGACCTCGGGGACGCGGCGCATGGTCCCGCCGCAGCGTTCGCAGCGCAGGGTCACCGCGTCGATGTGCGGCTTGTGGAGATCGTCGTCAGGGGTCAGGCCCAGCTCGGCGGCGCTGCCGGCGCAGCGGCGCGCGTCGCAGCCCTCGCAGACCCAGATCGGCAGCGGGGTCCCCCAGTAGCGGCTGCGCGAGAGGTTCCAGTCGACCAGGCCCTCCAGCCAGTTGCCCATGCGGCCGTCGCGGACGTGGGCCGGCTGCCAGTTGACGCTGCGGTTGTGGGCGATGAGCCGGTCCTTCATGGCGGTGGTGCGGATGAACCACGAGGTGAGCGCGTAGTAGAGCAGCGGTGTGTCGCAGCGCCAGCAGAAGGGATACGAGTGGCGGACCCGCCCGGCCCTGTAGAGGCGCCCCTCCGCCTCCAGGTCGGCGATGATCCGGGGGTCGGCGTCCTTGACGAAGAGCCCGCGGTAGCGCGTCTGGCCGTCGAGGAAGCGCCCGTCCAGGCCCACCACGTGGCGCACCGCCACCCCCTCCCGCCGGCAGAGCTCCAGGTCCGCCTCGCCGTAGGCCGCGGCGGTGTGGACGATCCCGGTCCCCTCGTCCATGGAGACGAGCTCCGGGGCCGCCAGGACCACGAACGCGCGCCCCTCGGGGAGCAGGTCGGTGAAGAGGGGCTCATAGCTCCGCCCGACCAGGTCCCGGCCGGTCAGTTCGGCGACGACGCGGTGCTCGCCGTCGAGGACCGAGAGCCGCTCCCGCGCCAGGATCAGGCGCTCCCCCGCCTGCTCGACCTCCACGTAGACGGCCTCGGGGTGGACCGCCAGCGCCACGTTGCCGGGGAGCGTCCAGGGTGTCGTCGTCCAGGCCAGCATGGACGCGGGCTGCCCGCCGGTGAGCCGGAACTTGACGAACACGGACGGATCGGAGACGCCGTCCCGGTACCCGAGCGACAGCTCATGGGAGGAGAGGGAGGTCTGGCAGCGAGGGCAGTAGGGGGCGACCCGGTAGTCCTGGTAGATGAGGTCGCGGTCCCAGAGCTGGCGCAGGCTCCACCACACCGACTCGATGTAGGTGCCGTCCAGCGTCCGGTAGGGATGACGCATGTCCAGCCAGAAGCCGAGCCGGTCGGTCATCTCCTCCCACTCACCGATGTAGCGCTCCACCGAGCGCCGGCAGAGCTCGTTGAATCGGGCGACTCCGAACTCCTCGATCTGGCGCTTGCCGCTGATCCTGAGCTCCTTCTCCACCTCCAGCTCGACGGGCAGGCCGTGGGTGTCCCATCCCCCCTTGCGCTCGACCGAGAACCCGCACATCGCCCGGTGGCGGGCAAAGAGATCCTTGAAGGAGCGGGCCTCCACGTGGTGGATTCCCGGCCGTCCGTTGGCGGTGGGCGGGCCCTCGTAGAAGACGTAGGGGGGGGCATCGCGGCGCAGCTCGAGGCTGCGGCGGAAGAGATCGGTGCGCTTCCAGCGCTCCAGGACAGCGAGCTCGCCCTCGGCGAGACGGGCGCGGGTGTCGACGGCGGCGAATCGGGAGGCGGCGGGCATCGTCGGCCAAGGATACCCACCGGATCATCCGCCAAGATCCCGGGAGCGGCCCGTCCGCCTCAGGGAGCCGGCGGCCGCCCTCCGAAGATGGCCCGCCCCACCCGAACGATGGTCGCCCCCTCCCCGACCGCGACCTCGAAATCGTCGCTCATCCCCATGGACAGCTCGGGGAGGTCGAGGCCTGAGCCCGCCTCGAGGCGGTCGCGCAGCTCGCGGAGCCGACGGAAGCAGTCGCGGGCCGCCCCCGGGTCCCCGGGCGGGGCGATGGTCATGAGCCCGCAGAGCCGCAGGCCGGGCAGGCCCCGGAGCGCCTCCGCCTCCTGCGCGACCGCGCCGGGGGGAACCCCCGCCCGCCCGGCGATGCCGGTGAGGTTCACCTCCAGCAGGCCGTGAAGGGGTCCGCGCGCGGGGTCACGACGGCGCGACAGGGCCTCGCCGATCCGCGCCGAGTCGAGGGAGTGGACGACGTCGAAGAGCTGGGCCGCCAGGCCCGCCTTGTTGCTCTGCAGATGCCCGACCAGGTGCCAGCGGAGGCCCGCCGGCACGGCGGCGTGCTTGAGGCGCGCCTCCTGGACGCGGTTCTCACCGATCTCGGTGACCCCGGCGGCCACCGCCTCGGCGATCAGCGCGGGCGGCACGGTCTTGGTGACGGCGACGAGACGGACCGACGCGGGGTCGCGGCCGGCGCGCTCGGCGGCCCGGGCGATGGCGAGCCGGATGCCGGACAGGCGCTCAGCGATCTCCGCCGCGGGCATGCGCGTAGTCTGACCCGGCGGCCGCGCGGGACGCGCCGGCCCCGGCGTTCGGTCCGCGCCCTCCACGAATGGAGCCCACCCCGGTGGCCGGGCGCGTGCCGACCCGGCGCTGTCATGAGCGTGAAAGCGTCGGTGCCTACGCTGATGCCGTGAGCAACAGGAGGTTCGAGGACCGCACCTCGCCCGCAGCATGGGGTTTCGAGAGATGAGCGAACGCCGACTCACGGACCGCGAAGGGGCGGCGAGCATGGACGTGCCCGCCGGCGAGAGCGCGCCGCCGGCCGGCGCGGCCCAGCCCGTCAGCGCAGCGCTGCCACCCGCCACGGTGGGATCTCCCGCCCCCGAGCCGGCAGGCGCCCCGGCGCCGGCGGGCCCCGCCCCCGCGGGGCCGGTGGGTGGCCCCGAGCCGGTGGGGGCGGGTGCGCCCCCTGTCTGGGGAGCGTCCCCGTGGGCATCTCCGGGATGGGGCCCCCCGCCCCCGCCTCCGCCTCCCCCCGGCAGCCCCGGGGCCCCGGGGCTGCCCCACCACCTCCGGCGGCTGGCCGCCCTGCTCGTCGCCGCGGGCGTCGCCATCGCCCTCGCGGCGGGTGGCGCGGGCGCGGGCATCGGCCTGGCGCTCCGCGGCGGAGGCTCCACCGGGTCGCCCGACGCCGAGGGCTCCGCCTCGGTGCACGGGCATGCCGACGCTGCCGCCATCGCCGCGGCCATGGCCCCCTCGGTGGTCGACATCAACGACACCATCAACGGCTCCCCGGCGGCCGGCACGGGCATCATCATCAACTCCGGGGGCGAGGTGCTGACCAACAATCACGTGATCGACGGAGCCACCGGCATCACCGCCCAGGTGGATGGACGCGGCACCGCGTACCGGGTGAGGGTGCTGGGATACGACCCGGCACAGGACGTCGCGCTCCTGCAGATCGAGAACGCTCCGGCGCTCACCGCGGCGCCCATCGGCACCGCGTCGGTGCTGCGCGCCGGCGACCAGGTGGTCGCGCTGGGCAACGCGTACGGGCGCGGGGGGGCGCCCGCGGTCGCCACCGGAACGATCACGGCCCTCGACCAGACGGTCACCGCCAGCGACGGTCTGACATCGGAGACCCTGACCGGTGCGATCCAGGCACAGCTCGACATCGTGCCCGGTGACTCCGGCGGTCCGCTGGTGAGCGCCGCGGGAAAGGTGGTGGGCATGGACACGGCGGGCTCGACCTCGCCCGGGTACACCACCTCGGTCGGGGGCTCGGCGACGATCGGCTACGCCATCCCCATCGACACGGCCATGAGCATCGCCCACGAGATCGAGGGCGGCCGCCCCGCCACCGGCGTGGTCCTCGGCGGCTCCGGACCTCTCATCGGCGTCGAGGTGCAGAACGCCGCGCCCTCCGCGGCAGCCCCCGATGGCGGCGCCCTCATCGTCGGCGTGGTGAACGGGTCGCCGGCAGCGGCCGCCGGGCTGCAGGCCGGCGACGTCATCGTGAGCCTCGACGGCTCCCCGATCACCGGCGTCAACGCCCTCTCCACCGCCCTCCGCGGTGAGCGTCCCGGCCGGGCCGTCCAGCTCGGCTGGGTCGGCACCTCCGGGGCCCAGCACGTGACCGGCATCACACTCGGCGCGGGCCCGCCCACCTGACGGGCGCGGCGCCCGCCACCGACACGGCTCCATGGCGCGCCGTGCAGCGGCGCTCACCCGGCCGTCCACCCACCTGTTGACAGGCCCGGTCCCGCGCGCTAGCGTGCCCCCTGGCGAAATCGACAACGTTGTCGATCGCATAAGACAGGAAGGAGAGAGCCACTCGAGAGAACCCCACGACCCGTGAGGTCGCACCGACTGACAACGTTGTCTTACATGTGATGGGGATCGCAGGCCAGGAAGGGAGGCTGACGATGAGGATCCGTGTGCGAAGCTGCTTGGCAGCTGTGGGAGTTGCCGCGCTCGCGGCGCTCGGTTACTCGGCGGGAGCGGCCGCAGCGTCCACCCCAGCGGGGCAGGCCGCGAGCGCGACCAGCAGCGATCTCGCCGCGCTGGTGAACACGCTGACCTACACGAGCGGCGGGGGCAACACCTTCCCGGGGGCCGACGTCCCCTTCGGGATGGTGCAGTGGAGCCCCGACACCACCAGCGGCGGTGCCGGGGGCGGATACAACATCGACTCCACGAGCCTCATGGGCTTCGGCCTGACCCACCTCTCCGGGCCGGGCTGCGGGGCCGCAGGTGACGTGCCGATCCTGCCCATGACCGGCCCCATGCCGAGCGGCAACCTGAACAACGTCACCACCCCCTTCAGCCACACCGGTGAGGTGGCCCAGGCCGGGTACTACTCGGTGATGAGCAACCAGCCCAGCACCATCACCTCCCAGTTCACGGCCACCCTGCACAGCGCCATGGGCCGCTTCACCTTCCCCCAGACCTCCCAGGCCGACTTCCTCATCAAGCTGCAGGACAGCCAGACCACCGACTTCGCCACCACCGCCCACGTGGTCGGCAACGACATGGTGACCGGCTCGGACACCACCGGGCACTTCTGCGGCGAGTCCAACAACGGCGGCCAGCCGCAGACCTACACCGTCCACTTCAGCATCGTCTTCAGCCAGCCCTTCACCGCCTCCACGGTCACCGGCCCCTCCAGCAAGCCCGCCGCCGTCTTCCTCACCTTCAACACCACCACCAACCCGGTGATCAAGGCCAAGGTCGGCATCTCCTACGTCAGCAGCGCCAACGCCACCCTCAACTGGCAGACCGACAACCCCGGCTGGAGCTTCTCCAGCGTCAAGAGCGCCGCCCAGGCCACCTGGAACAACCTGCTCGGCAGGATCCAGGTCTCGGGCGGCTCCACCACCCAGACCGACCTCTTCTACAGCCTGCTCTACAAGGACTTCCTCCAGCCCAACGTCACCAGCGACGTCAACGGCCAGTTCATGGGCGCCGACTTCAAGGTCCACACCCTGGCCAGCGGCCAGCAGAACCAGTACGGCATCTACTCCGGCTGGGACATCTACCACTCCCTGGCCCAGCTCCAGGCCATGCTCGACCCCAGCGCGGCCAGCGACATGATCACCTCCCAGCTCAACTACTACGCCGAGGACGGCCTGCTCCAGCAGTGGGGGTACCTCCAGGACAACAACTTCGTCATGGTCGGCGACCCCATGCTCAGCATCATCGCCGACTACTACGCCTTCGGCGGCACCCACGTCGACACGGCGACCATGCTCCACGACCTCGTCGCCCAGGCGACCTCGGTCAACGAGGCCAACCCCGGCTACGCCCTGGAGCAGAAGTACGGCTACCTGCCCCAGAACGGCACCTATGGCTGCTGCAACTTCCACGGCAACGTGGCCACCCTCCTGGAGAACGACACCAGCGACCTGGCGGTCTCCTTCCTGGCCCGCTCCATGGGCGACACGGCCACGGCGACCATGCTGGAGAGCATGGCCAACAACTGGGCCAACCTCTTCAACCCCAGCAACGGGCTGCTCACCTCCCGTTACGAGAACGGCCAGTTCGTGCCGGGGGTCGGCCCGCTCCAGGGCAACAACGGCAACGAGTCCTACTACGTGGAGGGGGACGCCTACGAGTACCTCTGGGACGTGCCCAACGACTACCGGGGCCTGTTCAACGCCCTGGGCGGCAACTCCAAGGTGGTGCCCGCGCTCCAGAAGTACCTCTCCCAGCCCAACGGCTTCGGCATGTACGCCGAGCTCTCCAACGAGTTCGACCTCGGCGAGCAGATGGCCCTCGACTACGCGGGTGACCCCGCCGGCACCCAGGCCGTCGTCAACAACATCCGCAACACCCTCTACCAGCCCGGCCCGAGCGGCTTCCCCAACAACGACGACCTCGGCGCCGAGAGCTCCCAGTACATCTGGGAGATGCTGGGCATGTACCCCGAGAACCCGGGCAGCGGCAACCTCGTCTTCGCCAGCCCCGGCTTCCCCCACGCCGCCATCAACCTGCCCAACGGCAAGACCATCACCATCAACGCTCCCGGGGCCTCGCCGACCGACTTCTACGTCCAGCAGCTCTTCCTCAACGGCAGCCCCTACGAGAAGCTCTACGTCCCCTACTCCCAGCTGAGCGCCGGCGCCACCCTCGACTTCCAGCTCGGCACCCAGCCCAGCACCTGGGGCAGCGCCCCCATGGACGCTCCCCCCTCCTACACCGCCGGCCTTCCCCCCGCCATCGGCTACACCTCCACCGGGCAGGTGACGGTGGCCCCGGGCGGCAGCACCACCTTCACGGTGGGCGCCCAGAACCTCACCCACCAGCCCCAGAAGGTGCAGGTGACCGCGTCGCCACCCTCGGGCGTCACCGTCTCGCCCAGCTCGGTGACCATCCCCGTCCCACCGGACGGCAGCGCCACCGCGACCCTGACGGTCTCGGCGGCGGCGTCCACCGTGCAGAACTTCTACTCGATGCCGGTCAGCTTCAGCGACAACGGCACCTCGCTCAAGGGCATGGACGTGACCGTCCTGGTGGCGTCGCCCGGAAGCCTGCTCCGCGCCTTCAACAACGCCGGCGTCTCCAACAACAATGACGTCGGCGAGGCCAACTTCGACGGCGGTGGGACGAGCTACTCGGCACAGGCCCTCGCGACGACGGGAGTCACACCCAGCTCGACCGTCACCTCCGGTGCCCTCTCCTACACGTGGCCGGTGTCGCCCCCGGGCTACCCCGACAACGTCATGACCAACGGGCAGACCATCACGGTCAACGCACCCACGGGAACCCGTCAGATCGGCTTCCTGGGCTCCGCCAGCAACGGGCCGAGCCGGGGCATCGCAACCCTCACGTACTCGGACGGGAGCACCAGCCAGTACTGGCTCGGCCTCAGCGACTGGACGCTCAACGGGGGCAGCGCCTCCGGCCCGTCGTACGGAAACCAGATCGCGATCAGCCTCCCCTACCGCAACTGCTCCTACTGCAACCCGGTCCAGCAGAGCGTCAAGACCTACATCTACTCCACGTCGCTACCGGTCAACCCCTCCAAGACCCTGACCAGCGTGACCCTGCCGTCCGGAGCGACGCAGGGCACCCTCCACGTCTTCGCCATCGGCACCAGCACCACGCCGATGACCCCACCGGAGCTGGACTCCCTGAGCCCGGCCACCGCCTCCGTGGGCCAGGTGGTCACCGTTCACGGCTCGGGTTTCGGCGCCACCCAGGGAAGCAGCTATGTTCGGCTTCAGGACAACGGCGTGAGCTGGGGCTGCGGGCCGTGCGGCAACCTCGCCGGCCTGACCGTCGACAGCTGGAGCAACACCGCCGTCAGCTTCACCGTCCCCGCGGCGGGGCCCTACGGCAGCGTCTACCCGGGCAGTGAGGCCATGGTGACCGTCGGCGTGGCGGGCGCCAACGGGAACTACGCCGTGTCGGACGGTGGTGTCCTCGCGATCACCCCCACCTCCAATCCCGCTGACTACTACGACAACGCGGGCATCACCCCGGACAACAACACCACCTGCAGCGGAGCGTATGACACCTACGACGGTGTCGGCTACGCCTACTCGGCGACGGCGCTGGCCAACGCCGGGCTGAGCCCCGGTGCCACCGTCAAGGCCGACGGGCTCACCTTCACCTGGCCGGACGTCCAGCCCTGCAACAACGACAACATGCTGGCCAGCGGGCAGACCATGCTGCTGAGCGGCTCGGGCAACACGCTCGGGTTCATCGGCTCGTCCACGGATGGCGGATCCCAGGGCACGGTCACCATCCACTACACGGATGGCACCTCGTCCACCGCCACCCTCTCCTTCAACGACTGGGCGGCCGGACCGGGCAGCGGCGACGTCTCCGTCGCCGAGATGCCGTACCGCAACTACTTCGGCGGCCAGCAGGCGATAAACATCTGGGTGTACGCGGCCACGGTTCCGGTGAATCCGAACAAGACCGTGGCGGCCATCACCTTCCCATTCGTGAGCAGCAGCATCTCTGGCGGAGCCACGTCGATGCACATCTTCGCCGTCTCACTGGGGACGGTGAGCTAGCAACCGGCCAGCCGTGGCGGGTGCACCGCCGGCGGGGAGCTCCCAGCCTCCCCGCTCGGCGGTCCCCGCGATTCCACCGCGCGGGGGGGGTATCGCAAGGAAGGGAAGAGCACCAGGGGAAGGATGGACGAGATGAGGATCTCAGGCCGTGCATGGCTGTCCGTGATGGGCATCGCCGCTCTGTGCTTCATCGGGGTCGCCGGGAGCGTGGCGCCCGCGTCCGCGGCCACTGCGGCGGGACACCCCCGGACCTCGCCGCGCTGGTGAACACGCTGACCTACGCGAGCGGCGGGGGCAACACCTTCCCGGGGGCCGACGTCCCCTTCGGGATGGTGCAGTGGAGCCCCGACACCACCAGCGGTGTCCCCCGGTGTCCCCGCCCACGTCGCGGCCTCACCCGGGCCCACCGCCGGAAGCTGGCGGCTGAGCTTCCAGGCGCCGCCGGCCGAGGTCGCGGAAAACGGCTACGGCGGCACCACCTGGGTGGAATGGGTCCCCCAGCCCGCGCTCCAGCGGGGCACCCACCTCTTCCGGCTCCAGGACATGGTGGGCAGCGGCACCGTCTACGCCGACGTCTTCAACGGCCTCACCGATCTGGCGTCGCAGCAGCTGCAGCTGAGCTCCGCGCCCCAGACACTCTCCCTGCTCGTGGAGCTCCCCAGCTTCCCGGCGACCAACCCACCGCCCCGGGTGCAGGTGCGGACCTACTCCTTCCCCCTCGACGTGACCGTGACCCCCGTGATCCAATCGGTGAGCCCCGACGTCGGGGACGGCGCGCCTGGCGACCCGGGCTCGCCCTTCGCGCGACGTCGATCCCCGGTGCCGAGGGCCGGGGGCGGGTGGGCTGCCCCGTCGCGCGCGTGACGCGAAGTGGATGATTGGCACGTGCATCGTGCGCTGGTCGCCGGACACATCTGCGTCGACCTCATCCCCGAGCTCCTCGGCCCTCCCGACCTCAGCCCGGGTCAGCTCATCGACGTGGGCCCGCTCCAGCTTCGGCCCGGCGGGTGTGTCGCCAACACGGGGAGCGACCTGCTCGCCCTCGGATCCGCGGTGCATCTGGTCGCGGACACCGGCGGTGACGACCTCGGTCGCATCCTCCGCCGGTTGCTGGCGGCTCGAGGTCTCGAGGTGGACGGCCTGCGCGCCGTCCCGGGACAGACCACGGCCTACTCGGTCGTCATCGAGGCGCCGGGCCGCGACCGCGTCTTCTGGCACCACACGGGAGCCAACGCACACTTCGACGGCCGGGACCTCGACCTCTCGCGCGGCGACCTCCTCCACCTGGGCTATCCGTCGATCCTCCCCGCCCTCACCGCCGGCGGGGCCGGGAGGCTGCGCTCCCTCCTGGCCGGCGCCCGCGCGGCCGGCATCACCACCTCGCTGGACCTGGCCGTCGTCGATCCCCACGGCGATGCCGGCCGCCTCGACTGGACGGCCATCCTGGAGACGGTGCTGCCGCTCACGGACGTCTTCACACCGAGCATCGCCGACCTCGCCTCGGCGCTCGGCCGCCAGTACGGCACCGAGCCCGACGCGCTGAGCCAGGAGGCGGAGCGGATCATCGCGAGCGGTGCCGCGGTGGTCATGCTCACGGCGGGGCCGGCGGGCCTGGTCCTGCGCTCGGCCTCGGCGGATCGCCTGCGCGGCGGCGGCCGCGTGCTCGCCTCTCTGCCCGCGAGCTGGGTGGAGCGGGAGCTGTGGGTGCCGGCGCAACCCACCCTGCGGCTCAGCACCACCGGGGCCGGGGACGCCGCCACCGCGGGGCTCCTGCACGGCCTGCTGGCGGGCCTGAGCCCGGAGGACGCGCTGATGGCGGCGGCCGGCGCCGCGGCCATCACCCTCTCGGGGCGGAGCCCGCTGCCCGCGTACGCCAGCGGGGAGATCGCCGCCCTGCGCGTCCGGGCTCCTGACCGTCCGGGTTGGGGCCGGGGCCGGCGCGGGGTCTTCACGGGGCCCGCCGACCCCCCGCCCCACTGCTGACGGTCCCGGCGGCCTCCTCCAGCGACACCACCTCGGAGCGCGCCTGCGAGCGCAGTGCGGCGGTGAAGAGGAGGTGGCTCCGCCGCGCCTCCTCGGGAGTGGCGCAGCGGAACGGTTGCCGCATGTGGTCCCCGCTCACCACCTCGTCGCAGAAGGCGGCGATCATCTGGAGGATGGCGTCCGAGAAGCCGAACTCGAAGATGGCGCCGCTCACCGTGGGATAGGCGCTCCGGTACGGTGCGTCCAGCGCGGCCCACGCCTGCTCACCACCCGGTGTGTAGTCGAGGGTGAGAAGGCGCTTGGGGCTGCGCGTGCTGAACTGCGCGGAGAAGCGGCTTCCGATGACGCGGATGTACCAGGTGTTGGCATGCCCGGGGGCGATGCGCTTGGTGGAGAGCAGCATCGGGAACCGCTGCTCCCCGGTGGCCACCTCACACGCCAGGATGGCGTTGTCCCAGGTGTCGCACGGGACCATTCTCCCCTCCGCGTCCGGCCGCTCGGTGACGATGTTGGAGAGCAGTGCCCGCACGGTGCGCGGGAACCACCCGAAGCGGAAGGGCAGGTGCACCACGTGCATGCCCAGGTCACCCATGCAGCCGTACTCGCCATTGGTCGCCGCCCGGCGCTTCCAGTTGATGGGCTTGCTGGGATCGAGGTCGCTGCTGTGCCACATCCCCGCCTCGACCTCGAGAATGCGCCCGAACCGGCCCTCCTCCACCCAGCCCGCGATCCGGTACGCCCCGGGGAAGAAGGGGATCTCGGAGCTGCAGCGGACCACCAGCTCGGGGTGGCGCCGGACCGCGTCGAGGATCGCGCCATTGGCGGCGAGATCGATCCCGAAGGGCTTCTCCCCCAGGAGGTGCTTGCCCGCCTCCAGGACGTCGGTGAAGACCGACTCGTGGAGGTTGTGGGGGACGGCGCAGTAGACGGCGTCGACGTCGGCTCGGGCGAGGAGGTCGCGGTGATCGGTGGTGGTGTGAAGCGGCGCCGGCAGCCTGGTGCGATACCAGTCGAGCACGGCGGGGTCCGTGTCGCAGACGGCGACGATCCGCGGAAGCGCGGGGTGGTCGATCAGATGCAGCCAGCGTGCGACGGCGCTGGCGAACTCGCGTCCCATAAGACCCCCACCGATGAGGCCGAAGCGGACTGCCTCAGGCATGGGCGGGTTCCCCCTCCAGGGTCCGGAGCGCCTGCGCCGCGCCGGCGCCCTCGTGGATGACCGCCATGAGAGCGCGGACCATCGCCGCCGGGCGCTCGTGCTGCACGATGTTGCGCCCGTACACCGCGCCGCACGCCCCCATCTTCAGGAGCGCCTCGGTGCGCCTCAGGATCTCCGCATCCGGGACCCTGCCGCCACCGCGCGGCAGCACCGGGCGGCCACCCGCCGCCTCCACGACCCGGGCGTAGTCGCCGGGATCGTCGGTGGGATCGGCCTTGATGATGTCGGCGCCCAGCTCCACCGCCTGGCGCACGAGCTGGACGATCCTGTCGGCGTTGCCGTCAACGCCGTAGGGCCCACCTCCCGCGCCGGTGCGCATCACCAAAGGCTCCACCATGAGGGGCATGCCCGATCGCTCGCAGAGGGGCTTGAGCACACAGATGTTGGCGACGCAGTCGCGGAGCAGCTCGGGTTGGTCGGGGAGGGCCAGCAGGTTGACGACGACGCAGGCGGCATCGAGCGCGACCGCCTGCTCCACGGCGTCACCCACCAGGCGGGAGAAGAGCGTGCGCGGGATCACCTCCCCGTACACGTTGGCGATGTCGGTGCGCAGCACCAGCGCGGGCCTGTTCTTGCCCGGCAAACCCTGGAGCAGCATCGCCTGGCCCGGGCTCAGCTGGACGGCGTCGGGCCCGGCATCGGCGACCGTGCGCACCGCGCCGGGCAGGTCCTCCAGCCCGCGCCAGACGGACAGCTCGCCGAAGAACCCGTGGTCCATGGCAACGTCGAGGCAGCGCCCATCGGGGGCGAAGAGTCGGTTCCATCGAGCTGTGATCGCCATCAGAGCCTCCTGAGCACGGGACGCGGTGGCCGGGCACGGATTGCCGACCGATGCCCGGTCGGAGCGGAGTGCGATAACGTTGTAAAACCCCCGTGGAGCCCGCTACAGTCCACCCCGGCATGACCCCACCGCGACCCACGATGAACGATGTCGCCCGAGAGGCGGGGGTGAGCCTCAAGACGGTCTCGCGCGTCGTGAACGCGGAGCCGGGGGTCCGCGAGGAGACGGTTGAGCGGGTCTCCACGGCGATCCGGCGCCTGCGCTACCGCCGCGACGACATCGCCTCCACCCTGCGACGCCGCACGACCTCCGCCTCGATAGGGCTCGTCATCGAGGACCTGGCCAACCCCTTCTACTCGCTGGTGGCGCGCGCCGTCGAGGATGCCGCCTCGGCGCGGCAGAGCGTGCTGATCACCGGCAGCTCCGAGGGATCCGCGGACCTGGAGCGCCAGCTCATCGACACCCTGCTGGGCCGGCGGGTCGACGGGCTCATCGTGGTGCCGGAACCGATCGACCACGGTTTCCTGACCCGGGACCGGGACGCCGGGACACCGGTGGTCTTCCTCGACCGCCCCCCCGTGGGGCTGGATGCCGACTCCGTGCTGCTCGACAACAGGGGCGGGGCTCGAGCCGCCGTCAGTCACCTGGTGGCGCAGGGTCACCGCCGCATCGGCCTGGTGGGCGACCCGGCCTCCCTGTGGACCACGGCCGAGCGCCTGAGCGGCTACCGCGAGGCCCTCGCCGAGGCGGGGATCCCGGAGGACCCCGACCTGGTTCGCCTGGGGTCGCGAGCGGTGGGCGACGCCGAGAGAAGCACCGAGGAGCTGCTGGCGCTCCCCTCCCCCCCCACCGCCATCTTCGCGGCCAACAACCGGAACTGCGTGGGTGTCCTGAGGGCCCTCGATGCACGGCGCGCGTCCGTGGCGCTGCTGGGCTTCGACGACTTCGAGCTGGCGGAGGTGCTCGGCGTGAGCGTCGTGAGCTACGACCCCGCCGCCCTCGGCACCCTGGCCGCACGGCGCCTCTACGCCCGCGTCGACGGCCTCGCCGTGCCGGCGGCGCAGCAGGTCCTCGCCACGCGCCTCATCGTGCGTCGTTCCTCCCTGGTCGCGCCCCGCGCGTAGCGCGCGGCCCCGTCCCGGCCCCTGCGCCCGCGCCCGGGGCAGACGTCCCCCGAGCGCGACGAGGGCATGGCGAACATCCTGCGGCACGGGCCCGTCCCTTCCTGACCAACGTTGTCATCGACGCTAAGCAGACCGCCCCCGGCTGTCAAGAGCCCAGCCTCGGACGCGGGGGGCGGGCCCCCCGGGAGCGCTCATCCGCCCTCTCCTCCGGCGGCCACCCAGCCCGGTACTTGACAGGACCGCGACGGCGCCCTAGGCTGACAACGTTGTCGCCAACGGGAGGCGAGGTCTCCCAGGGACGGGACGCGAGGTCCCCCACGGACGGGTGGCGGGGTCGACGCGCGACCGCACGGGACCCCACAAACGGGGCGGCAGTCCGGATGAGCGCAGCAGCGGCAGCCGAAGAGACCGGCCAGGAAGGGAGTCCGGAGGCGGGGGAGGGCACGGCCCGGCGTTCGCTCTCCGGACGGCCGCCCTCACCCCGTCCGGCTCCCGCGGTGCCGGGCCGCGGACGGTCAGGCCGGCGGGAGCAGCGAGAGCTCCGCGAGCCGGGGAGGGTCGGCCCCGGCGCGGGCGCACGTGAGCGAGGCGACTGCGACCGCGAAGGTGAGGGCGGATCTCAGCTCCGCCTCGCCGCACCCGAGCTGGCCCGCGCGCCATGGTCTCCGGCCCCCCGCCGGGCTGCCGAGGAGCCAGCGGAGAAGCGCGGCCCCGAACGCGTCCCCGGCACCGATGGTGTCGACGACCTCCACGGGCGGTGCGGGCACGCGGACCTCTCCCCTGCCGTCCACGGCCATCGCCCCGCGAGCGCCGAGGGTGACCACCACCAGGCGAGCGCCCCCCGCCAGGAGACGGGCGGCGGCCGCCTCCGCGGTGTCACGGGGGTGCAGCCAGGCCAGGTCGGCGTCACTGCCCTGGACCACGGCGCCGAGCGCGACCAGGGCCTCGAGCCGCGCACGATAGGCGCGGGGGTCCCGGATGAGGCCGGGGCGGACGTTGAGGTCGAGCATGAGGAGGCGCCGGCCGGCCTCGCGCACCGCCAGACCCGCCAGGGTGGTGGCCATCGGCTCCAGGGCGAGCCCGAGAGTGCCGAGGTGCAGCGCATCGACCGACCGGCGCAGGGTTCGGGGGAGCTGCGCAGGGGTGAGGCCGGGAGCCGACGTCCCCTCCGTGTAGAAGCGATAGGTGGCGCTCCCGGAGGCGTCCACCTCGGCCACCGCGAGCGTGGTCGGCTCGGCCGCCCCGCTGACGAGCGAGAGGTCGACGCCGTCCGCCGCGAGCCGGTCCGCCAGCAGGCGCCCGAACGCGTCGGTGGACAGGCGGCCGAGGAAGGCGGCCGGAAGCCCCAGCCGGGACATGGCCCTCGCGGCGTTGAAGGGACCTCCCCCGGGGTGGGGACGGAGAGCGCCTCCGGGGAGGGGGATGAGGTCAACGAGCGCCTCGCCCGCGACCACCACCCGGGGAGAGGCCACATCCACACCCACACCCGCGAGGGTGTGGGGCGGGGGCTCGACGCCCGGCGCGCTCAGCTCGGCGCCCTCCCGGCGGGGAGCTCCGCCCGCGGCGCGCCGGCGTCCACCGGCCCGACGACCACAGCGGGCGGCCGCCGCCCGTTCCCGCCTCCGCCATCCCGCGCGGTGACGGCGGAGGGGCGCGAGCCGCCCCGGCCCGGGGGACGACCGGTCACCTCGGGGAGAGCGCTCCTCGATTTCCCCCCAACGGGTGATGCCGGCTTGCGGAACACCCCGCTAGTATGACAACGTAGTCATCGTCGATCCACCGGCAGGAAGGAAGGGGCCAGTGGAAGAGCCCACAACAAGCGACGGCGCCGCTGCCCACCGGCCGCTCCGGCTCGGAGCCAACCTGCCGCCGCGCTTCTACCGCGGTGGCACCGCGATCGCGCGGTTCCGCGACGAGCCGGTCGCGAACGACCACGTGCCGGAGGACTGGGTGGCGTCGACGACCACCCTCTTCGGGGAGGCGGCTCTCGGCCTGAGCCGCCTGCCGGGTGGTCCCCTCCTGAGCCAGGCCGTCGCCGCAGCCCCCGAGGCCTGGCTCGGTCCCGAGCACGTCCGCCGCTTCGGCGCGGATCCCGCGCTGCTCGTGAAGCTGCTGGACGCGGGGCAGCGCCTGCCCGTCCACTGCCATCCCGGCGACGACTGGGCGCGCCGCCATCTCGGCACGAGGTGGGGCAAGACCGAGTCGTGGGTGGTCCTCGCGACCGGCTCGGCCGAAGCCGCCGTGCACCTCGGCTTCCGTGAGGAGGTGGCACTGGAGACGCTCGCGGCCTGGGTGGAGCGCCAGGACGCGAAGGCGATCCTCGGCGCGCTGCATCGGGTTCGGGTCGAGCCGGGTGACGCGATCCTCGTCCCGGCGGGGATCCCCCACACCATCGGCGAGGGGGTGTTCGTGGTGGAGCTGCAGCAGCCGAGCGACCTCTCGGTGATGCTGGAGTGGCGGGACTTCGGCCTCGACGGTGACCGCGAAGGGCATCTCGGGGTCGGCTACGCCACCGCCCTCTCCTGTGTCGATCGCAGCGGTTGGGAAGCGGAACGGCTTGCCTCGTTGCAGCGCAGCCGGGGCGCGGGGCGAGCGACGGGACCGAGCGTGGAGCGGGTGCTGCCGCCGGAGGCGGACCGCTTCTTCCGTGCGGAGAGGGTCCGGCCGCGGCCGCAGGCGCGTCTGGAAGCGAGCTTCTCGGTCCTCATCGTCACCGCGGGGTGGGGAACCCTGGAGACGGGAAGGGGCCCGGCGACCGAGCTGCGCCGTGGAGACACCGTGCTGGTTCCTCACGCGGCCGGTGAGCAGGTCCTCCGGGGCGACGGCCTCGAGCTGATCCGCTGCCTGCCTCCCCACCCTGAAGGCGCGAACGATGCCTGAGCCCCTGCTCGAGGCCCGCCGGATCGTCAAGCACTTCGGGCGGGTGCACGCGCTGGAGGGCGCGCGCTTCGCCGCCTACGCCGG
>JAJZNI010000002.1 GCA_021847925.1 bacterium | reverse complement strand
CGGGGGCATGGTCGAGGGTTGGGCGACTGCAGGCTGCCATGAGGGACCAGGACCTGGACGCGGTGGTGCTCAGCCGCCCCCAGTCGGTGTTTCACCAGACGGGTTTCCATGCGGGGATTTACAGTCGCCCCGTGGTGGCGGTTCTCGGACGCGCGGGCGGTGTGGGGCTCGCAGTTCACGCTCTGCGAAAGGTGCGCGCCGAGGCCGAGGGCCGTGTGGATTCCGTCTCGGTGTTCGGTCATTGGGGCGTCCACCACGGTGCCGAGTCGTGGCAGGCGGCGGTGGCCATGGAGCTCGACCGCGTCGGAGCCGGACGCGGGCGGGTCGGGTTCGAAGGGGAGTTCATGAGCGTCGCGGCGTGGGACGGCTTGAGGGAAGCGCTGCCCGGGGTGGATTGGCGCGATGCCAGTGGGGCGATCAAGGGCGTCCGACTGGTTAAGGACGAGGACGAGGTGGCCAACCTGCGTCACGCGGCAACCTTCGCCGATCGCGGGATGGCAGCGGCCCTCGAAGCTGCCCGGGCACGGCGCAGCGAGGCGGAGATCGCCGGTGCTGCCATGATCGAGATGCAGCGGCTGTGGCAGACGGACGGGACCCAGGCTTCGGCCATGGACTTCGGGCATGCGGAGGGGGGAGTGCTCAACGGCCTCTGGTGCTACTGCCTCTCCGGCACACGGATCGCGCTGAACTGTGCTCCCCCGACCGCTCGGGTTGCTCGGAAGGGTGAGTTTGAGTGGATCGTGATCTGGTCAGTCTACAACGGCATGCACGTGGAGAACGAGCGCTGTATCGTGGTGGATCCGGGCGCCGAGCAGAGGGCGATCTTCGAGAAGATCCTTCGTATTCGTGCCCACGTCAAGGCTGCCGTCCAACCCGGGGCGACCTGTGACGACGTCGCCCGCGTGGCCCGGGAGCAGTACGAGAAGGAGGATGTTTCCCAGTACCTCCCGGGCCGGGTGGGACACGGCGTTGGGCTCTCGCCTCACGAGGAGCCCAGCCTCGCTCGCGGGGCCGGGATCAGGCTGGAGCCTGGGGTCGCGGTCACCGTCGAGCCGAACCTGCGCATGCCTGAGATCGGAGGTTGCCAGCACTCCGACACCGTCCTCGTCACGACGCACGGCTATGAGTCCCTCACGCTGACAGAGAATGGCCTTCTCACCACATGACCGGTTTCAGCGTATCGGGTCGTGGCGCGGGGAGCGCAGCATCCGGCACAGGGAACGCCGTGGCACCCGCTCAGCCGCAAGCTGGCGCCGCGACCCTTGCCGTGGAAAACCTGCGCATTGGCGTCGCCGCCCGGGGCGGGTTGCTCGAGGCGGTGAAGGGGGTGAGCCTCTCCGTGGGCCCCGGGGAGATGGTGGGGCTCGTTGGAGAGTCCGGGTCGGGCAAGACGCTCACCGCCATGGCGGTCTGTGGCCTTCTCCCGCCGCGGGCTCATGTCATCTCCGGGTCCATCCGCATTCGGGGGACGGATGCCCTGGGATTGAACAGGCGGGGCTGGGAGCAACTCCGGGCCGGACAGGTGGGGGTGGTCTTTCAGGACGCCATGAGCGCGCTGAACCCGCGGCTGACCATCGGCTCTCAGGTGATGGAGGCGCTTCCCGCCGAGCTACGGCATAACCGAGCGGAGGCCAAGGAGCACGCCGCCTCGCTCCTGGCCGACGCCGGGATTCCACATCCGCGCGAGCGGCTGGGCAGCTATCCGCACGAGCTGTCGGGCGGCCTTCTCCAGCGGGTGGTGATCGCCATGGCCGTGGCGCGCCGCCCGGCGCTCCTGGTCGCGGACGAGCCGACCACCGCTTTGGACGTGAGCGTACAGGGTCAGATTCTCGACATGCTCGACCGCCTGCGCAGCGAGCTGAACCTCGCCGTCCTGCTCATCACCCACGACCTCCGCCTAGTCCAGCACCGCGCAGCGAGGACGGTGGTCGTCTACGCGGGGGAGGTGGTTGAGGAGGGGCCGACCGCGGAGCTGGCCGAGCGGCCACACCACCGCTACACCGTTGCGCTGCTCGAGGCGATTCCCGGGCGAGCTCCCCGCCGGGCTCCCCTGGCCTCCATCCAGGGCGATCCGCCCCGGCTCGATCAGCGCTTCGAGGGGTGTCCTTTTGCCCCCCGCTGCTCTGCCGCCAGCGATCCCTGTTCCACTGCTCCCCCGCTCTGGCAGGTGGTGGCCACCGCACGGTACCGATGCTGGCATCCTCAGACCGAGCCCCTCGGAGGGATTGTCCCACGGCCACAGGTCGCTTCTCCTCGACCGCCGACGGGAGATCACTCCTCCGCGTCGCCCCCGCCCGTGGCGGAGCTGGTCGATCTCCGCAAGACGTATCGGATCGGCGGCGGCCTGACCCACTTACGAGCCGGGGTGACGGCGGCGGCCGGGGTCGACCTCGATGTCCCAGCCGACGCGTTCACGGGACTTCTCGGGGAATCCGGCTGCGGCAAGACCACCATAGGGCGCCTTCTCGCCGGTGTGGAGCACCCTGACTCCGGTGCAGTGCGTTTTGAAGGCGCCGAAATCTGGAGCCTCTCGCGCACGGCCCGAGCGGCGTGGCGGCGCCAAGTGCAGCTTGTCTTCCAGGATCCCTACTCGGCACTCGACCGGCGGATGACAGTGGAAGCCATCGTCGCCGAGCCGCTCGTCATCCAGGGTGGGCTCCGACGCAGGGAGATCCGCGATCGAGCGCGGCAGCTTCTCTCTGACGTGGGCCTCACCCACCAGCACTGGGGGCGGCGGCCGACCGAGCTCTCGGGAGGTCAGCTGCAGCGCGTCAGTCTGGCTCGCGCCCTGACGCTGGCTCCGAAGCTTCTCGTTGCCGATGAGCCACTCTCGTCCCTTGACGTCTCGCTGCAGGCCAAAATCCTCGATCTTCTCGTCGAGCTGCAGCGTCGCTATCACTTCGCGACGGTTCTCATTTCCCACGACATCGAGGTGGTGCGCTACCTCTGCGACCGTGTCAGCGTCATGTACATGGGAAGAATCGTGGAGACGGGGGACGCCTCGCTGATCCTCGCAGCGCCCCGCCATCCCTACACGGCCGGTCTTCTCGCCTCGCTGCCGGGGAGCGACGGCAACGGTCGCCTCCGTGGCGAGCCGCCATCGGCTATGTCCCCCCCCTCGGGGTGTGCCTTCCGCACCCGATGCCCCTACGCCCAGGAGCGGTGTGCTGTGGAGATCCCTCAACTCTGGGATGTGGGCGACGGCGGCCGGGCCGCCTGTCACTTCCCTCTGGTGACCGCGCCCCTCGCCGGTGGTGCTCGGGAGACGACGTGAGTCCGGAGCGCATACGCCACACGAGCCACTGGGGCACTTTCGACGCCCTGGTCGATGGGGCGGCTGTGACATACCTCCCCAGTCTGGATGATCCCTGCCCCTCTCCGCTCACTTCAAACTGGGACGCCGCTCTCGATGAGCGTCGGCGGGTGATGCAACCGTACGTGCGCCGATCGTGGCTTGAGGCGCATGGCCGCGACCGTGATCGCAACCCGGGGCGCCATCAGTTCACTCCCGTGACCTGGGAGCTGGCGACCGAGCTTCTTGCAAGCGAGCTCGACCGCGTGATCACGCGGCATGGCAACCGAGCGATCTATGGCGGTTCCTACGGCTGGGGAAGCGCCGGTCGCTTCCACCACGCGCAGAGCCAGGTTCATCGCTTCCTGAACTGCCTTGGTGGCTACACCGGATCCGTCGGGACATACAGCCTGGGAGCAGGCCGAGTGGCGCTCCAGCACATATTGGGTTCAGTGGATCTGATCGAGCGTCCCACGAGCTGGTCAACGCTCGTCGCGCAGTGTCAACTCCTGGTCTGTTTCGGGGGGCTGCCCGAGAAGAACCAGTGGGTCAATGCGGGCGGCGTGAGTTCGCATCGGACACCGGGATGGCTGGACCGCCTCGTCAAGGCTGGATGCTCGATCGTCTACTTCAGTCCCCTGAGAGACGATGTCCCCGAGCGCCTGCAGGCTGAGTGGATCCCCATACGCCCGGGTGACGACATGGCTGTGATTCTGGCACTTTGCTTCGTACTGCTCGAGGAGGGGCTGGCCGATCGCGCGTTGCTCGACACCTACTGCGTGGGACACGGCGTGGTGAGCGACTATCTCCGCGGGGCGCAGGACGGCGTCGCCAAATCACCCGCCTGGGCCGAGGCTCAGAGCGGAGTGGGTGCCGAGGTGATAAGGCGCCTGGCCCGGCGGATGGCCTCCGATCGAACCACGGTCAACCTTGCGTGGGCGGTGCAGAGAGCGTCTAACGGTGAGGCAATGCTGTGGGGAGTGATCACCCTTGCCGCCATGCTCGGACAGGTCGGCCTCCCCGGTGGCGGGGTGGCTCATGGATACGGCTGCACTGCGGGGATCGGTGCGCCGCTATCGAGGGTGAAGCTTCCCACACTTCCACAGGGCACAAACCCGGTGACGGCTGCGATCCCGGTGGCCCGGATCGCCGATGCTCTTCTGAATCCCGGGGACCGGTACTCCTTTGACGGATGCGAGTACCGCTACCCGGATCTCCAGCTGATCTACTGGTGCGGGGGCAACCCGTTTCATCACCACCAAGACCTCGGGCGCTTGCAGGCGGCGCTGCGTCGCCCAGAGTTCATTGTGGTGCACGAACCATTCTGGACCGGGATGGCAGAACGGGCGGATCTCGTACTGCCGGCCAGCACGACACTGGAGAGGAACGACATAGGTGGAGCTCCGTCGGATCCCCAGCTCCTGGCCATGCATCGGGTGGTGGATGGCGTCGGCGAGTCGCGCTCCGATTTCGCGATATTCGCGGATACGGCGGCGCGTCTGGGTGTAGGGTATGACTTCGACGCGGGGCGGGATGAGATGGGATGGCTCAGGTTCCTCTATGAGGAGTGGCGGGGACGTGTCGAGGACGCGGGAGCGGCCGCCCCGCCGTTCGAAGACTTCTGGGATCGCGGATCGGCCGAGGTGCCCATGCTGCCGGACGACCACGTGGCGTTGGCCTCCTTTCGTCAGGATCCGGATCAACACCGCCTGCGCACACCGTCAGGAAAGATTGAGCTGTTCTCGCAGACGGTGCATGGCTTTGGCTACGATGAAATCCCCGGTCACGCGGTCTGGCGCGCCCGGCCATCAGCGCCGGCCCTCGGTGAGCGGCACGGGCCGTTGACCCTCGTGACGAACAACCCGGGCTCGCGGTTGCACAGCCAGCTGTACTTTGGTAGTTTCAGTCAAGCTAATCTCGTCGGCGGAGTGGAGCCGGTGCGGATCGGGGTGGAGGATGCCGCCATGCGTGGGATCTCGCACCATCAGCTGGTCTGGGTGTACAACCGTCAGGGGGCGGTGCTCGCAGCAGCGGTGGTGGGGGATGGGATGGTGCGCGGCGTTGCACAGATGTCCACCGGTGCGCCCTTTCTCCCCGTGAGTGGACTTGATCTCGCGGGCACGTGCTGCGTGGGGGGTAACGTCAACGTGCTGACCGAAGATCGGGGGTCATCGCGGCTTGGACAGGCGTGTAGTGCGCATACGACAGAGGTGTGGATTCGGCCGGCCACTGACGCCGAGATCCGTGCGGCGCAGGCGGCACGGTCCGCCATGGAGATGACCGGGGGAAGGGGCCTGGTCGGAGGGTGAGAACACCCGAGAAGTTTGCGCGGCGGCACCCCGGTGAGGCTGCTGGGATGATCGCGCTGAGAACCGGCAACCGCTCGGAGAGGGACAGAAGACGAGTGCGCGTTGCGTGGTGGCTGGCAGCGACTTCGTGGCGGCTTCTGTCCGGGAACGGAGCTCGAGGTGACACTGTATGAACGGGAGAGAGCGAGTGCACGCGGTCCTCAGTGGAGGCCGGCCTGACACGACACCCATCGGTTTTTGGCGGCACTTCCCGGGTGCCGAGGACGCGGCCGTGAAGCTTGCCGATGAGACAGTCGGGTTTGCGAAGCGGGTTGGTGCGGAGCTGGTCAAGATCACACCGGACGGTGCATATGCAACGGCGGATTGTGGTGCTGTGATTCAGCGTCGCGGCGGAGATGTGGGGACCAGCGACGTGGTCGATAGTCCCGTGAAGAGTCTGGATGACCTCGTGCAACTGCCGACCCTTGACCCAACGTCCGGCCGGTTGGCTCAGGAGTTGGAGACCGTCACGTTGGTGCGAGAGGGGTGTGGGGAGGGTGTTGCCATTCTGGAGACCGTGTTCAGTCCTTTGACTGTGCTGATGAAGCTGCTCGGGGCCAGGGTGCCCCCGGATTGGTTGGTGGACTGTCCACCGGTGAACGCGGCTCTGCGACGCATCGGAGAGGCCATGGCAGTATTTGCGGCGAAGAGCGTTCAGCTAGGTGCCGACGGTGTGTTTCTGGCATGTCAGCAGGGAAGCCGTGGGTGGGTGGAGAACGGGACATACGCGCGCTGGGGAGTGCCGCATGACCGCGAGGTGATCGCCGCGGTCCGGTCGGCAGGGGGACTGGTGGTGCTTCACCTTCACGGGGCAGACCCTGCTCTGGAGCTGGCCACCGCATATGGGGTTGATGGCGTGAGCTGGGAGGGAAGCACGAGTGGTGCATCCATCAGGGAAGGGCGGGAGCGAACCACGGTGCCGATCGTGGGAGGGCTGGCACGACGTGGAGCGCTGATGCGGAGCGACCGGGCGGCCCTCGAGCGCGAGGTGGCGACCGCGCTGAGGGAGTGCGGTGCTCCGCAGTGCGTCATCGCTCCCGAATGCGTGCTCCCTGACGCGATTGACGAGGAGAACCTGCGAGTTGTGGGGCGTCTGGTTCACGAGCAGTGAATGCGTGGCCGGCGGGCGCAACGGTCGCACGGAAGCCGCGCGAGCCGGTATCTCATGGGCAGCGTGGAGTTTCTCTGTGGTCCGGAGAAGGGATCCGGCTGCTCCTGACCCGTCCCCCTTGCCGACTGCGCCATGGCGACCTGCCAAGCCGAGCGCAAAGCGCGCTGGCTAGATCAGCTTCCACGGGCGGCCCCTCCGTTGGGGCCGTGCGTGGTACGCGCCGGCGTTCTTCCCAGCAATACGGAGCACCAGGGCCAGCCCGCGGTCACGCCCGCATCCGATCACCTGGCAGGATCGGTGGAGAGGTGAGCCACGCACTGGCGAGTGGTCGCCGTTCTCGACACGAGGGGACAGCAGCTGGGCGCCCCTTGCAGCACGCAGGCCCGTGATCTCCCGGTGGACGAGGGCGGCTCGTTCTGCAGCGCCGGCCGCTGCGGCGGACTACCTCCACATTCCAAGGTCGGCGCACGTGCGGCCTCTCGAGGGCATCTCCCCCAGCGCCCAGCACCCGCTCGGGTGACCATCCCGCACCACTATCGTCCCGAGGAGCCATGCTCGAGCTCGCCCGCGGGGCCCTGACGCTCCGGCTCGACCCCGTGCAGCGCCTGCTGCTCGCCCAGCTCGTGATGTTCGCCGGGGTCGCGGCCCTCTTCCCGGTGGTGCCCCTGTACGTGAGGGCGCACGGGGGCAGCTCGGCCGACATCGCCCTCTTCGTCGCCGGCCCGCTGGTCGCCAGCACCCTCATCCAGGCTCCCGCCGGCCGGGTGGTCGACCGTCGCGGCGGGAAGCCGGTGCTGGTGGGCAGCCGGGTCGGCTTCGCGGTGTTCTCCTTTGCCCTCTTCGCGAACTGGGGACCGCTCTGGTGGCTGGCGCTCCTCCGGGTGGCCCAGGGTGCCTGCAGCGGCGCCTATCTCCCGGCGCTGCGCGCGGCCCTGGCCGACCTGACCCCGGAGGGCAGACGGAGCGCGCGGTACGCGCAGCTCCAGGCGTGCGAGATGGTGGGCCTCCTGGTCGGCCCGGCCATCGGTGGAGCCATCGCGCTCTGGCGCTACTCGGGCATCTTCGCGGTCTGCGGGGTCACGGTCCTGATCGGCCTGGGGACGCTGCTGCGGATGCCCGAGACCCGCGGGGCCGGGTTGCGCGGGGTCCGGCCTCGCCCGGACGGCGCGACCCCGGGGTTGCCGGTCGCCGGTGGGTCGCCGCGGCGGGCCACCGCGCGCTGGTGGCGCGCTCGCGAGCTGCTGGTGCCCGCCGCGGCGCTCACCGCCGTCGGGGCGATGTTCAACATGTACGACGTCGTCTGGCCGCAGTACCTCCGCGTCCGCGGCTACGACAGCCTGGTGATAGGGCTGTCGATCTCCCTCTATGCGGTGCCCATCCTCCTCCTCGCCGGGCGTGCGGGCCGGCTCGGGGATCGTGCCAACCGCAGGGTCCTCATCCCCGCTGCACTGGTGGGGGTGGCGGCGTGCGCTGTGACCTACCCCGAGCTCCGCTGGATCCTCCCCATCCTCGGCGTCGGCACGCTGGAGGCCATCGCCGTCGTGGTGCTGGAGCCCACCCTCTACGCGAGCGTGAGCGAACGCGCCACCGCGGAGCTGCGCGGGCGCGCGATGGGCGTGGCCGGCTTCTTCGAGGCGGGAGGAGGCGCGCTGGGCGCCGGGGTCCTCGGCGCCCTCTACGGGATCGCCGAGCCGCTCCCCTTCATCGGCGGGGCCGCGGCCTGCCTCGCGGCGGCTGCGGTCTGCGCCCTCTGGCTGCCGGCGCATCCCCCCGGGGGGATCCCCCCGGGGCCAGTTCGCCCGCGGCACGGCGGGGCGCTCTGGGAGGAGGGGGGCAGGCGCACGGAGCCTCCCGCGACCACCCTGGAGACGCTCCTGCCCTGAACCGGCCCGCCCGTGTCTCAGGCCGCCCCGCCGCCGGCGAGACGGCCCCTGGCGATGACCCGTGCCACGGGGTCCGCGCCGAGGTGGTACGCGACGTCGAGCCAGCTCCCGGTCTCCAGGACGAGGGCGTCACAGCGCAGCCCGGGAAGGAGGCGCCCGCGGTCCGCCAGCCCCAGCGCCGCCGCCCCCCCCGCCGTGGCGGCGACCAGCGCCTGCGCCGGGGTGAGGCCGGCAAGCGCAACCCCGAGCGACACCATCAGCGCCATCCGCTCGCACCAGCAGGTGCCGGGATTGCAGTCGGTGGCGAGGGCCACGGTGGCCCCGGCCGCGAGGAGGCGCCGGCCCGGCGGGGGCGGTCCTCCGAGGGTGAGCGACGCGCCGGGGAGGAGGACCCCGATCACTCCCGCGGCGGCCAGGGCCGCGAGGTCGGCGTCGGAGGCGTGCTCCAGGTGGTCCGCGGAGACGGCTCCCAGCCGCGCCGCGAGCGCGGCACCACCACTCCGGGTTCGCTGGTCGGCGTGGAGCTTGGGGCGCAGGCCGCGGGCGCGGCCCGCGCGCAGCACGCGCTCGCACTCCTCGACGCTCCACGCCTGCGCGTCGCAGAAGCAGTCGACGAACGAGGCCAGCGGGGCAGCGGCGGCGACGCCCTCACGCACCACGGCGTCCACATGCGCGCTGCGATCCCCCTCCGCCGGTCCGTGCAGGGGGAGGTAGGTGGCGACGACGTCGGGCGCATCCGGCGCCGACCCGACCGCCGCGGCCGCCCGGAGCTGGCGCAGCTCGGCCTCCAGCCCGTCGCCGTACCCGCTCTTCACCTCGAGGGTGGTGGTCCCCTGGCAGAGCATGCGGAGCGCGCGCTCGCGCGTGGCGGCCACCAGGTCGTCGAGGGCGCCCGCGGAGGTCGCTCTCACGGTGGCGCGAATGCCTCCCCCGCGGCGGGCGATCTCCTCGTACGAGACGCCCCCGGCGCGCAGCGCGAACTCCTCGGCGCGGTCGCCGAGCCACACCAGGTGCGTGTGGGCGTCGACGAAGCCTGGGATGACCGCGGCGCCCCGCACGTCCACCTCGACCGTGTCCGCCGCGACCGGTCCGCTGAACCCGGACGCCGGGCCCGCGTACACGACCCGCTCTCCCCGGGCGGCGAGGATCGCGTGCGTCACCACGCCGGGCGCGGGCAGCCGCGGGTCCCCCGTGACGAGCTGCCCGATTCCCCTCAGCACCAGCGTTGCGGCGGTGGGGGAGGCGGTCGCGCCCTCCGGATGCGACGGCCCCGGCGCCCGCGGGATCACCGCAGGCTCCCGCAGGCGGATTCCGCCGCCGCCCTCCAGGTGCCGCCGCGCAGCCACTCCACCGCCGCCTCCAGGTCGGGGGCCAATGGCCGGTCGTCGTCGAGATGGCGCACCCGCTCGCGCAGCGAGCCGATCAGGGCGCCGGTCGCCGCGCCGGGGTGGACCGGGGCGCGCAGCTCGACGCCCTGGGCGGCGCAGACCATCTCCACCGCGACCACCTGGCGCAGCAGGTCGACGCTGCGGCGCGTGCGCAGCGAGGCGGCGAACCCCATCGAGACGTGGTCCTCCTGCCCCGCGCTGGTGTCGAGGCTGTGCACCGCGTACGGGGTGGACATCTGGCGAAGCTGGGTGACGCAGCTCGCCGCCGTGTACTGGGCGAGCATCAACCCGCTGTTCACCCCCGGCTCGCGGCTCAGGAAGGCGGGGAGCCCGCTGGAGCGCGCCGGGTCCAGCAGCCGGTTGGTGCGCCGCTCGCTGATGGCCGCGACGTCCGCGCACACCGCCGCCAGCGCGTCGGCGGCGTAGGCGAGGGGCTGGCCGTGGAAGTTGCCGGTGGAGAACAGCTCTCCGCGGTCGGCCAGCACGACGGGGTTGTCGACGACGCTCGCCATCTCCCGCTCCACCGTGGCCCGGCACCAGCCGGCGACGTCGCGGGCCGCCCCGTGCACCTGCGGCGCGCAGCGCAGCGAGTAGGCGTCCTGCACCGCGTGGTGCGATGCCCGGTGGTACGCGACGATCGGCGAGCCGGAGAGCAGGGTGCGCAGGTTCGCCGCTGCCGCCGCCTGTCCGGGGGCGGGCCGGAGGGCGACCACGTCGGCATCGAAGGGGCGGGGGCTGGCGAGCAGGGCCTCGACCGAGAGCGCGCAGGCGCAGTCCAGCGCCGTGAGCAGGGTCTCCAGGTCGCGGAGGGCGAGGCCGAGGATGGCGGTCATCCCCTCGGTCCCGTTGATCAGCGCCAGCCCCTCCTTGGGGCCGAGCGTCAGCGCGGAGAGCCCGGCCTCGCCCAGCGCCCGCGCCGCCGGCCGGCGCTCAGCGCCCTCGCCGAGCATCCAGCCGTCGCCGGTCAGAGCCGCGGCGGCATGGGCCAGGGGGGCGAGGTCGCCGGAGGCCCCCACGGACCCGTGCTCGGGGACCCAGGGCACGAGGCCCGTCCCGAGCAGTGCGCAGATGGCCGCGGGCAGCTCCGGCCGGACTCCGGAGAAGCCGGCGGCGAGGCTGCGCGCGCGCAGCAGCATCATCCCGCGCACCACCTCGGCGGGAAGCGGCGGTCCCATCCCGGCGCTGTGGCTGCGCACCACGGCGTGCTGCAGCCGGGCGGTCTCCTCGGGCGGGATCGCACGGTCGGCGAGGGCGCCGAAGCCCGTGGTGACGCCGTACACGGGCTCCCCGGCAGCCTCCAGGCGCCGGATCAGCGCGAGCGATGCCGCCATCCGCTGCCGCGCCCGGTCCCCGAGGATCACCGGCTCCCCGTGGCGGGCCACCGCCACCAGGTCGTCGATGCCGAGGGGGGAGCCGTCGAGGCTGAGCACGGCGGAGCCAGGGTAGCCCTTCCGGCGCCCGCGGTCTCGCGGCACCTCGTCAGGCGGAGACGGCGAGGCCCGCGGCGTCGGCCTCGTGGCGCGCGCGAGAGGGGCGCAGGTCGCGCAGCCGCGCCCTCACCCGGACCTGGCCCTGCCAGGCGTCCATCTCCAGCGCGAAGCAGATGTCGATGCGCCGGCCTCGCGGCAGGTGCTCCGCGAGGCCCGGCTTGTTGAAGGCGATCGCCTCCACGATGCCCAGGGTCCCGTCGCGCAGCGCGATCCTGACGTGCTGTCCGGCGGCGCCGAAGGTCTGGGCCGAGAGGACCTCGCAGTCCCGCACGGCGAGCAGCGGCGCGGGGTTCCCGATCCCGCAGGGCTCGACCGACGCGAGGAGCCGGCAGAGCTCGGGGGTGGCGTCGCTGCAGCCGATCTCGCTGTCCACCCGGAAGACCCGCTCGCGCCGCCTCCCGCCCGTCTGGGCGGCGCAGGCCTCCAGGACCAGGTCGCGGAAGCGTCCGAGGTCGTCCGCGCGGAGGCTGAACCCGGCCGCCAGCGCGTGCCCCCCGTAGCGGATCAGCGCCGCGGCGGCGTGGTCGAGGGCGCGCACGATGTGCACGCCGGGGACGGAGCGGCCGGAGCCCTTGGCCTCCCGCGGGTCGAGGCAGACGGCGAAGGTCGGCACGGCGTAGCGCTCCATCAGCCGCCCCGCCACGAGCCCCACGATCCCCATCGGCCACGCGGGGTCGCCGACCACGATCGCGGGCGCGTCGTCCGGGATCTCCGCCACCCGTTCCTCCGCCTCCTCCAGGGCCCTGGCAACCGCATCCTGGCGGCTGCGGTTCTGCTCGTCGAGGCGGCGCGCCATCCCCTCGCACTCGGCGGCGTCATCGCTCAGGCAGAGGTCGAGAGCGAGGCGGGCGTCCTCCATGCGACCGGCCGCGTTGATCCGGGGGGCCAGGCCGAAGGCCACGTCGCCGGAGGCGAGCGGCGCGTCGAGACCGGCGGCCGCCGCCAGGGCGCGGAGCCCGGGGAGGTCCAGCATCCGCGGGAGCCCGCGGTGCACCAGGGTGCGGTTCTCGCCGGTGAGCGGCATCATGTCGGCGACCGTGCCCAGGGCGGCGAGGCCGACCATCGCCTCCGACTGGCCCCGGGGGACCACGCCCTCCGCCTCCAGGGCGCAGAGGAGCTTCCAGGCGACGCCGGCACCGGCGAGCCCGTCGAAGCCGTAGGCGTCGGCGGGCTGCCTGGGGTTGATCAGCGCGTCGGCGGGGGCGAGCTGTGCGGGGCCACCGCCGGGCGCGAGGGGGAGATGGTGATCGGTGACGATGAGCGACATGCCCCGGGGCCGTCCGGCGGCGACCTCCACCGAGCTGGTCCCGCAGTCGACGGTGACCACGCAGCGGACCCCGCGCGCGGCCAGCTCCTCGAGGGCCGCCGCATGGAGCCCGTAGCCCTCGGTCATCCGGTTGGGGATGTAGGGGATGACGTCGGCACCCCCGGCCCGGAGCGCCCGGGTGAGCAGGGCGCAGGCGGTCACGCCGTCGGCGTCGTAGTCGCCATACACGGCGATGCGGTGGCCCTCTCCGATGGCGACGCCGAGGGTCACGACCGCCTCCGCCATCCCCTCCAGGCCAAACGGGTCGAGCAGGTCCATGCCGCCGCTCAGGAACGACGCCGCGCCACTGCCGTCCAGGCCGCGTGCCGCGAGAACGCGGCCCAGGATCGGGGGGTACCCGTCCAGGGGCGCGGCGGCACTGATCTCCCAGCGGCGCGGGGCGGGTCTCATGTCATCGCGATACTACTGTTCTGTATGGCGGCCGCCGTGCTCGCGGGTGGCGCACGCATGTTTGGATCCGGAGTCTACGTGCGGCCGGTGCCCGAGGCAAGCGCGGAGCGGTCACGCGCGGCCGCCCCCGGCGCGCTCGACGACCATCGCGAAGAAGCGCCGGGCCCACTCGTGCGCGCCGGTCAGCTCCTCGGGGTGGCACTGCACGGCGACCACCGCGCCGTCCGGGGACTCCAGGCCCTCGATCACCCCGTCGGGGCTGCGCCCCGTCACCGTGAGCCCCGGCGCCACCCGCCTCACCGCCTGGTGGTGCAGGCTGTTGACCCCGACCTCTCGGGCCCTGGCGATCTCCGCGAGGACCGAGCCCTCGTCGATGGCGATCGGATGGGCGATGCGATCGCGGGGACCAAGCGGCGGGTGACCCTCCACGTGCTGGTGCAGCGACCCGCCGAGGGCGACGTTGAGGAGCTGCAGACCGCGGCAGATGCCGGTCACCGGCACTCCGACGCCGACGGCGTGGCGGACCAGGCCGATCTCGGTGCCGTCCAGGGCGGCATCGATCTCGCCCGTCCGCGGGTCGCGGCGTGCGCCGTACGCGGCGGGATCGACGTCCCACCCGCCCGGCAGGAGAAGCCCCGCCATCCCGGCGAGCCCCTCGGCAGGGTCGACCGGCTCCAGTCCGGGCCCGACGCTGATGCGCACCACCGCGGCGCCGGCGGCCTCCAGGGCCCGCTCATAGGCGGCGTAGTAGCCCGCGTCGCGCAGCGTGCTGCAGGTGAGGGCGATCGCCGGCCGGCTCAACGGGGGCGGCCCCTCACGCGGTGAGCTGGCGCAGGACCATCTGGAGGATGCCGCCGTGGCGGAGGTACTCGACGTCGGTGTCGGAGTCCAGGCGCACGGTGACCTCGAAGCGCACCTCCTCGCCGCCCTCGCGCCGCGCCACCACCGTGAGCGTCCCCAGGGGGCGGGCGCCGCCGATCCCCCGGATGGTGTAGCGCTCGCGCCCGTCGAGGCCCAGGCTCTCGGCGCTGTCGCCGTCGCGGAACTGGAGGGGGAGGATGCCCATGCCCACGAGGTTGCTGCGGTGGATGCGCTCGTAGGAGCGGGCGATCACCGCGCGGACCCCCTGGAGGAGGGGCCCCTTGGCCGCCCAGTCCCGCGACGAGCCGGAGCCGTACTCGCGGCCCGCGATCACGATGAGGGGCGTGCCCTCCTCCCGGTAGCGCATCGCGGCGTCGTAGATGCTCATGACCTCGCCGCTTTCGAGGTGGGTCGTGAACCCGCCCTCCCGTCCGCCGGCCAGGGCGTTGCGGAGCCGGATGTTCGCGAACGTGCCCCGGACCAGCACCTCGTGGTTGCCGCGCCGGGCCCCGTAGGTGTTGAAGTCGCGGACCTCGACCCCGTGCTCCCGGAGGTAGTCGGCGGCGGGGGAGCGGGGCGAGATCGCCCCGGCCGGGGAGATGTGGTCGGTGGTGATGGAGTCCCCGAGCAGGGCGAGCACGCGGGCCGCCTCGATGTCCGGCGGATCCGTCGCCTCCCCGGGCATCCCCTGGAAGAAGGTCGGCTCGCGAACGTAGGTCGACGCGGGGTCCCACTCGAACATGGCCCCCGTCGGCGACGGCAGCGAGCGCCAGTGCTCGTCCCCGTCGAAGATGCGGGCGTACTCGCGGTCGAAGAGGTCGCGGCCCACACCCCGGGCCACCGCGCCGGCGATCTCGTCCCGGGTCGGCCAGATCTCGTGGAGGAACACCGGGCGGCCGTCGCTCCCCGTCCCGATCGGGTCGCGGGTGAGGTCGATCGCGACCGTGCCGGCGAGGCCGAAGGCGACCACGAGCGGCGGGGACGCGAGGTAGGAGGCCCGCACCTGGGGGTGGATGCGTCCCTCGAAGTTGCGGTTGCCGCTCAGCACGGCGCACACGGCCAGGTTGCGCTCGTCGACCTCGCGCGCCACCTGCTCGGGGAGCGGGCCGCTGTTGCCGATGCAGGTGGTGCAGCCGTAGCCGACCAGGTTGAACCCCAGGCTGGCGAGGGGGTCGAGCAGACCGGCGCGCTCCAGGTAGTCGGTCACCACCCGGGAGCCGGGTGCGAGGCTGGTCTTGACGTGGGACGGCGGGTGCAGCCCGCGCGCCGCGGCCTTGCGCGCCAGCAGCCCCGCGGCGACCATCACCGAGGGGTTGGAGGTGTTGGTGCAGGAGGTGATGGCGGCGATGACCACCGAGCCGTGTCCGAGAGGGCGCGCGCTGTCTCCGGGCGGCTGCGGCGCGGGGCCGCGCCCCGTGCCCGCCGGCTCGGGGGCCGGACCGCCGGCGCCGTCGCCGGCGCGGGCATCGCGCTCGTCACCGTAGACCGCGGTGAAGGAGGTCCAGATCCCGCCCAGCGCCACCCGATCCTGAGGCCGGCGCGGCCCGGCGACCGACGGCTCCACGGCGGCCAGGTCCAGCTCCAGGAGCTCGGAGAACCGGGGTGTTTCGGACTCATCTGTCCGGAACAGGCCCTGCTCGCGGCAGTACCGCTCCACCAGGGCCACGTGCTCGGGGTCGCGCCCCGTGTCGCGCAGGTAGCGCAGGGTCTGCTCGTCGACCGGGAAGAGTGACGCGGTGGCGCCGAACTCCGGGGACATGTTGGAGAGGGTGGCGCGGTCCGGCACCGTCATCGAGGAGAGACCGCTGCCGCAGAACTCCACGAACTTGTTCACCACGCCGTGCCGGCGCAGCATCTCGGTGAGGGTCAGCACCAGGTCGGTGGCCGTGGTCCCCGGCGGCAGCGCGTTGTGGAAGCGCACCCCGACCACCACGGGGGTGAGCAGGAAGAGCGGCTGGCCGAGCACGCAGGCCTCGGCCTCGATGCCGCCGACGCCCCAGCCGAGGACCCCCACGCCGTTCACCATCGGGGTGTGCGAGTCCGTGCCCACCACGGTGTCGGGGAAGGCCGTGCGCACCCCGTCGACCTCGCGCACGGCCACGGTGGTCGCGAGGTGCTCGAGGTTCACCTGGTGGACGATGCCCATGCCGGGCGGGACGACGCGGAACCCCCGGAAGGCCTGCTGAGCCCAGCGCAGCAGGCTGTAGCGCTCGTGGTTGCGCTCATACTCCCGCTCGATGTTGCGCAGGTAGGCATCGGCGCTCCCGAAGGCGTCGACCTGCACCGAGTGGTCGATGACCAGGTCGACGGGGACCAGCGGATCGACCCGGCTCGGATCGCCGCCGGCGCGTCGCACCGCGCCGCGCATGGCCGCGAGGTCGACCACCGCGGGCACCCCGGTGAAGTCCTGGAGCAGCACCCGCGCGGGGACGAAGGCGCGCTCGCGGTCCCGCCCCGGGGGGCTGCCGTCCCAGCGGGCGAGGGCGGTGACGTCCTCCTCGGAGACGAAACGGCCCCCGGCGTGGCGGAGGAGGTTCTCGAGGAGGACCTTGACGGTCATGGGCAGGCGCGACACCGGGCCCAGCCCCCTATTCTCCAGCGCCGCCAGGCTGTGGTAGGCAACCCCTCCGGGCAGCTGGGCTCGAGCCCCGAACAGGTCCTCCGCCATCACGCCGTTCCTCCAGGTGCCCCCGCCGACCCGTCCATGGTGCGACCTCGCGCCCGCGGGCTGCGGCGAGCAGATTCTATGGGCCGAGGGTCCGCGCGCCGCCTTCGGGCACCGCCCGGGAGGGATCAGGCGGCGGCGGAGGCGCAGAAAGCGTCGTACGCGGCCTTCAGGGCGGGGTAGCGCAGGAAGATGATGTGCGCGTACTCCTGGGTCAGGGGCCGGGGCTGGTGGAGAAGGTGCATGCCCGCCTCGGACGGGAGCCGGTCGGCCTTGCGCCAGTTGCACCGCTTGCAGGCGATGACCACGTTCTCCCAACTGTCCGGCGCCCCACCCCGGGAGACGGGCACCACGTGGTCCACCGTCAGGTCACCCGGTCCCCCGGTGACGCCGCAGTACTGGCAGGTGCTGTCGTCGCGGAGAAGCAGGTTGCGGCGGTTGGGGCGGAGCACGCGCCGCGGCACGTGGATGTTGCGCAGGAGCCGCACGATGACCACGTCCTCGGGCAGCCGGCGACCCTCCAGGGCGGCGAGGGCGCGCAGCTCCGCGTCCTCGTCCACGAAGGCCACCCGCTCCTTGCTCAGGAGGACCACCAGCCGGCGATGGCTGATCACGTTCAGCGGCTGCAGTGAGGCGTTCAGGAGCAGAACGGCCATGCCGGGAATTGTATGGCCGCGGCGAATTGCAGCGGTCCGCCGCCGCGGCCGGCCGGCCCCCCTCGACCCGATCAGCCGCTCCGGGTGGCGCCGCCCCCCGGACGGGGGAGCTCCTGGTCGCCGTCGAGCGCGCCCGCGAAGAGGTCGCCGAGGGCGTCCAGGCGGTCCCAGATGCTGCCGATGGTCCAGCGGTCCGGGCGCAGCCGGCGGTCCTCCAGCTCCTCCCAGGCGAGGGGCGTCGACACCGGCGCGCCCGGCAGGGGCCGCAGCGAGTATGGCGCCGCCAGGGTCTTGCCGATGATGTTCTGGGTGTAGTCGATCCGGATCCGCCCGGACCGCCGGCTCACCGTCCATTCCCAGGTGATCCGATCCGGCTCCACCCGCCCGATCGCCCGCGCCACCTCCTCGACCCAGGCGCGCACGGTCTCGTAGCCGGGGCCCCGGCGCAGGGGGACGTAGATCTGCAGGCCGGTCTGGCCGCTCGTCTTGAGCAGGCCGCGCATGCCGAGGTGGTCCAGCGCCGCCTTCACCAGCCGGGCGATGTCGCGGACGTCGTCGAAGCGGGCGGGCTCGGAGGGGTCGAGGTCGAAGACGGCCCAGTCGGGTCGCTCGGGGGCGTCGATCCGCGAGTGCCAGGGGTGGAGGTCGACGACCCCGGCGTTGGCCAGCCATCCCAGGGTCGCCGCCTCCCGGACCACGATCCACCGCTTGGCCGCGCCCTCACCGCGGTGCACCCAGGAGTCCACCCACTCCGGGGCGTGGCGGGGCTTGTCCTTGCGCCAGAACGAGGGGCCGGTGATGCCGTCCGGGAACACCTGGGTGGAGAGCGGCCGGTCGCGCAGGTGGGGGAGCAGGTAGGGCGCCATCCGCACGTAGTAGCCGACCATGTCGCGCTTGGTGATCACGGGGTCGGGCCAGAGCGGCTTGTCCAGGCGGGTGAGCCGGAGCCGCCGTTCGCCGACCTGCCACCAGGCGTCGGCCCCCAGCCGGGGGAGGATCTCGAGCGCCTCGGCGATGGCGGGATCCGCGGGCTGCCGCGGCCGCCGCGCGGCGCGTGGGCGGCTCCGCGCCTGCACGGGCGGGAGCCCGCCGGCCCCGCGGGCCCCGGGG
>JAJZNI010000171.1:15180-18655 GCA_021847925.1 bacterium | reverse complement strand
CCGTGGAGCAGGTCGGGCAGCGGTGTCAGCTCGAGTCCGCCAGGGCTCATGCCGTGCCTCCGGTCGTGGGTTGGTTGGGCGTCGGTGTCGCGCCCACCGCGGGGGCGCGGCGCGCGCCTCGTCACCGTCACGACACGCGGGGGAGGCCGCGACCCCCATCGTGGCCGGTGCCCGGGGACCGGGCCAGGGGACTTGGTCATCGGACTTTCGGGCCAGGGGTCCGGCGCACCGGCCAATAGGGGCCATTGGCCCCTGGTGCGCTGGCTGCGACTGGACGACCCTGACCTCGATCGGTGGGCGAGCGATCGCAATCTCATCCCACCGAGGTCCCGTTCGCGTCCAGGAGGTACCGGAACAGGTGCGGACCGCGATCGTCTACGAGGGGAACCAGGGCGGCAGCGCGGCGATCGCGCGTGTGATCGCGGCGGAGGCCGCCGGGCACGGTCCGGTGATCGTCGGCGAGGTCGGCGAGGTGCCGATCTCGGAGCTGGAGGGCGTCGACTTCCTGGTGGTCGGCGGGCCCACCCACCGCCCGGACCCGGCCGAGGGGCCGCGCAGCCCGGCGGCGGCGCACGTCCTGCGCGAGTCGCAGCCGACGGCGAACGGGGTCCGGCACTGGCTCGAGCGGGTGCCGGCGCGGCCGGGCTTCTCGGCCGCCACCTTCGACACCCGGGAGCCGGGCCTGCGGGTGCTCACCGGGACGGCGGCGCTCGGCCTCTACCGCGCGCTGCGCCGCCGCGGCTGCCACCTCGTCACCCGGCCGGCGAGCTTCCTGGTCGGCCCCGGGCCGGAGGGAGAGCTGCTCGACGGAGAGCGGGAGCGGGCGACGCTGTGGGCGGCCGCCGTGTTTCGCCGTGCCGAGCACCACCACCCGGTTCGCGTCGCCGGCTGAGGTGACCTCACCACCGGGCGCTCAGAGCTGCGGCAGCCGGCCGAAGGCGCGACCGCTCACGAAGGTGAGGGGCACGCAGACGTAGCGTGCCGCCCGCTCGCCGAGGGCCCAGGGGCGAAGGGGCAGGGCCCGCACCTCGGCCAGCTCGTCGGGATCGGTGATCTCGCAGGCCACGCCCTGCACCAGAACGCTCCAACCCCACTCGCCGGCGGGGTGGTAGGCGTCGACCTCGAACGCGACCACGGCGCGGGACAGCGCGGCCCCGAGCTTGGTCCCCGGCGCGGTGCGGAACACGAGCCGGTTCCCGGTGACCACGAAGTTCACGGGCAGGACGGCGGGCAGGGCGCCCACGCTCACGCCCACCCGCCCCACCGGAGAGGTGGCCAGAAGCTCGATGCAGCGGCCGCGCGGAAGCGTGCGGAAGCTCAGATCCTCCACAGCTCGTCAGCCTGAGAGGTTTGGTTCGGTGAGGATAGGGCCTTCCGTCCCACGCGCGCCGGGGCCGCAGGACCCCCACGGTCCGGGACCCCCGCCGCAGGCGGCGCCGTCGACCCCAGGGCCGCCGGACCCGCGATCGGGGTGGCGGAGGACCCTGGCGCGCGCCGGGGCCCCGCCCCACGATGCGAGCATGACCCACCTCCTGCGTGGTCTCGACACCGTGGTGTGGACCGGTCTCACCGTGCTGATGGTGATCACCGGGATCGCCCTCCTCGGGTTCGTCTTCCTCGCCGCGATCTGATCCCCCGCCCCGCTCCGTGCCGGTCCGTGCGGCCACCCCGGGGGCGAAGGTCCTGCGCGAGACGACGCGGAGACGTGGCTGACATCGACACCGAGCGGCTGCGCGCCTACCGGCGGCCCAGCCGGCGCCCCGAGAGCTCGGCGATCTCGATTCGGATCCACAGCTCGGGAGCCCGGGCCGCCCAGGAGCGCAGCGAGCCCCGGCGCAGCGCCTCCACCTCCTCGGGGTCGGTCACGGCGCGGGCGGTGCCGCGCACCAGCACGCTCCACCCGCTGTGATCGAGCGGGCGGCTGTCGTCGACCTCGAAGGCGACATCCACCCCCGCCGCGAGAGAGCCCAGCACGCTCCCCTCGTGGGTGGAGAAGACGACGGCACTGTCGTCGGCCAGGTAGTTGACGGGCAGCACCATGGGGCGGCCCCCGTCGATGAAGCCCAGCCTGCCCACGAAGCCGTGGTACTGGAGGAGCTCCAGGCACTCCTTCCGCGAGAGGGGATGGAGGGGGCCTTCGTGCTCGGTCATCGCGGGACCCTCACTGGACTGCGGCTCACGTGCCGCAGGATGACTCACCGAGGGGTGACAGCGCCAGGGCCATCCGGCGGGCGGGGTGAGCGGAGGTGCGCCGCCTGGCCGCCGCGCGCACCCCCCGCGCCCCCGTTCGCTGCATAGAATGGGGTCGATGACCGCGGCCTTGCCGGGCAGGGAGCCCGCTGCCGGCCTCTCGCGGCTGCTCGACACCGTGGTCGCGCTCTCCGCCGAGCAGGGACTTCCCAGCGTCCTGCGGAAGATCGTCGAGGCCGCCGCGGAGCTGAGCGACGCGCGCTACGGGGCTCTCGGGGTGCTCGGCCCGGGCCACGACGGGGCGGAGCACGGCCTGGTCGAGTTCGTGACCACCGGGATCGACGAGGGGGTGCGGCGCGAGATCGGCCACCTGCCCGAGGGGCGCGGGGTGCTCGGCCTCCTGATCACCGACCCCCGTCCCCTGCGCATCGCCGACCTGACCCACCACCCCGCCTCCGCCGGCTTCCCGGCCCACCACCCGCCGATGCGATCCTTCCTGGGGGTGCCGATCCGGGTGCGCGGGGAGGTCTTCGGCAACCTCTATCTCACGGAGAAGCGGGGGGGCGCCGAGTTCTCCGAGACGGACGAGGAGGTGGTGGTCGCCCTCGCGGGTGCCGCCGGGGTCGCCATCGAGAACGCGCGACTGCACGAGCGGCTGGAGCAGATCGCCGTGGTCAGCGAGCGCGAGCGGATCGCCCGCGACCTCCACGACACGGTCATCCAGCGCATCTTCGCGACCGGCATGGGACTCCAGGGCCTGGTCGGGCGGCTCGCCGACGCGGACGCGCGCGACCGGGTGCAGCAGGCGGTGGACGAGCTCGACGAGACCATCCGGGAGATTCGCGGCACCATCTTCGCGCTGGAGACCCGGGACGGGGCCGGCAGCCTGCGCGCCCGCATCCTGGAGCTGGCCACGGAGGCGGCCGAGGGTCTCGGCTTCGAGCCGCGAGTTCACTTCGACGGGCCCGTGGATGCGGCGGTGTCGGCCGCGGTGGGTGAGGAGCTGCTCAAGATCCTGCGCGAGGCGCTCTCCAACGTCGCCCGCCACGCTCGGGCGACGTTCGCCGACGTCCAGGTCACCTGCGGCTCCGGGGGCGTGACCCTGCGCGTCGCCGACAACGGTGTCGGGCTCTCCGACCACGTGCGCCACGGCCACGGCCTCGACAACATGCGCGCACGGGCCCACGCGCTGAGGGGAAGCGTGAGCTTCACCAACCGCCGGGAGGGAGGCCTGGTCGTGACCTGGAAGGTCCCCGCCGTCTGAGCCTCGACCCCGCGGGCGTCC
>JAJZNI010000171.1:0-15170 GCA_021847925.1 bacterium | reverse complement strand
GGCGTCGGGCGGGGGAGGCCCGGCGCCCGCGCCACGGGAGGAGAAGGTCACCGATCGACCCGGGACGCGGCCCCACCCGCATGGGCGCGCGGGTCACATCTCGCGATGCCACCCTGCCCGGGCGCGCGGGGTGCGCTGGTCATATCAGCTGATGACGCGTGGCCCTGGCCCGGCATCCGGTGCGGTCCCAGGATGGATGCAGAACCACCCGAGACCTCACAGGGAGATCCCACATGAACACCCCACTCCGCTGGCGCATCCTCAGCCTCCAGGCCGCCCTGGTGGTGATCCTCGGCTTCGCCGCCGGGGTCGCCTTCTGGGCGTCCAACTACGTCCAGAGCCAGGTGAGCACCCAGCTGACCGCCCAGGAGATCAGCTTCCCGGCCGCCAACAGCGCTGAGATCACCGCCCTTCCCGCCGCCGACGCCGCCGCCATGCGGCAGTACGCCGGCCAGAAGCTCACGACCGGCCCGCAGGCCGAGGTCTGGGCCAACGACTTCATCAGGATCCACCTCAGCAGCATGCCGACCTACGAGCAGGCCAGCGCGGCTGCCCGGGCCAACCCCACCAGCGCCAAGGACGCAGCCACCCTCAACACCGTGTTCACGGGCACCATGCTCCGCGGGACGCTGCTCAACGCCTACGGCTGGTGGAGCGTCGGGACCTACACCTTCTACGCCGCCATCGGGCTGACCATCGCGGCGATCGCCGTCCTCGGCGCCCTCGCCTTCGAGCTCGTTCTCTGGCGGCGCCAGGCCAACGCCCCCGAGGCCACCGCGATCCCGGTCCCGGCAGGATCGGCGCTCGCCCCGGTGGCGGACGCGGTGGTCGGCATCCCCCGGGGAGCCGTGACCGCTCGGGCCAGCGACGGTGTCGCCCAGCTCACCGAGCAGAAGAGCTAGGGCCCAGCACTCACCCGACGAGCGGGCCCCCGGTCACGACGACCCGGGGGCCCGCTTCGTCGTGCTCGGAGATGCGGGTCCGGCCCGGCGCACCCGTGAGGCGCACGGTTCCCGCGCGGCGGCCCACCCCCCTCGCCCCGGTCAGCCCCCGGGGCGGATCAGGCTGCCGGGTTGAAGTGGCGCCAGATGGCGGACGGCAGCGGCTCGTCGTCGTCCGTCTCGACGTCCTCGGGGAGCTCGGTGCGCCACGGGAGCATGAGGTCAAAGACGATCTCCTGGATCGTCCAGAGCATGTCCATGACCTCCGTGATCTTGACGTGGCGCCGGGCCAGGACCTCGTCGACCTGGTGCAGGGCCGCCTCGTCGCCGGCCAGGCGCACCGCCTTGCGCGCAAAGGAGAACACCCTCTGAGACCGCTCGGCGATGTCGGGCGGAACCTCCTTGATCCCCTGCAGGTGAGTCTCCTCGCACATCTCGATGCATGCATCCACCCTCTCGACCAGGCGGCGGAGGCGGGTGCGCTCCACGACCTCGAGGTGGTGGCGCTGGCGGGCGCGATGGACTTCCTGGGTGGCGTTCTCGATGAGCAAGCCGGAACCTCGATGTGTGATGGTTACCAACACGGCCACGCTTCCCGTCGCCACGCGACCGCATCCCTAGGCTATCGGGAATGGTCGTTGACATCAACGGCCGGCCTGGGGTCAAATCGTTGCATGAATCGCATCAATGCGGATCTGCTGCGCACCTTCGTGGAGGTGGCCCGTTCGGAGCATCTGGGGCGGGCGGCCGAAGTTCTCCAGACGGATCAGTCCACGGTCAGCCGCAAGGTCGCGCGCCTGGAGCAGGAGGTGGGGGTCGCGCTCTTTGAGCGCATCGGGAGGTCGATCCGCCTGACCCGGGCCGGCCGGCGGTTCGTGGGCCGGGCGGAGCGCATCCTGGGCGAGCTGCGCGACGCGGTGGCCGAGGCGGCGGGCTCGGTCTCCGCGGAGTCGGGGGAGGTCCATCTCGGCTTTCTGCACACGGTCGGCGCACGCTGGCTGCCGGAGCGGCTGGCCCGCTTCCTGGAGCAGCACCCGGGCGTGCGCTTCGTCCTCGACGAGGGGACCGCGGCCGAGGTGGTGGCCGGCCTCCTCGACGGGCGCTACGACCTGGGGATCCTGGGGCCGCCACCGTCCAACGCGCCCGAGCTGGACGTCGTGCCCCTCTTCCGCGAGCGGGTGTCCGTGGTCGTCCCGAGCCAGCATCGCCTGGTGGGGAGGTCGGCCCTGACCCTCCAGGACGTGTCCGGCGAACAGCTCATCCTCCCGCGCTCCCGCAGCGGCCTGCGCCGGGTCATCGACGACGCCTTTGCCCGCCAGGGGCTGGCGGAGAACGTCGCGTACGAGGGGGACGACTTCACCATCGTGCAGGGTCTGGTGGAGGCGGGCCTGGGGATCACCCTGCTCCCCATGCCCCTGCCCAACCCCTCGTCCCGGGTGGTGGTGGTCCCGCTCAGGGACCCTCCGATCACGCGCACCATGGCGATCGCGTGGGACCGGCGGCGTGCCCTCCCCCCGGCTGCCCAGCTCTTCTGCCGCCGGATCCTCGACGACGCCATGGAGCCGCTGGCCCGGCCCATGACCGCCGTGTGAAGCCGCTCACGGTCACCGGCGTGGTGGCCCACGGCTGCGACCCGCCACGGCCTGGTGCTGAAGTCGGGCACGTGGTACCTGCTGGCGGTCCGCGACGGGGTGTGGCGCACCTACCGCATCTCGCGGGTCGAGGAGGCCGAGATCCTGGAGGCCACGTTCAGCCGAAGCGCGGGATTCGACCTTGCCGCGGTGTGGGCCGAGACGCTCAGGGGATTCCGGGCGCGAGGCGCGGCGGAGGAGGTGCGGGTCCGGCTTCGCCCCGGGGCCTCGGGGCTCTTCTGGCGCATGGCCGCCGAGCACCTGAGCGGTGAGGTCGCGAACGGCGTGGCCACTCTCGTCTTCCCGTCACTGCCCGCCGCGGCCGCCTTCGTCGCCGGCTACGTCGGTGAGGTCGAGGTGCTCGCGCCGGCGGCGCTGCGAACGCGCCTCGGGGAGATCGGGAGGGCGCTCGTGCAGGCGTACCGGGGACCCCGGCGCGGGCGCGGAGAGGCGGGCCCCGGCCTCAGGGGGAGAGGCGGTTGATGTCCCGCGGGAAGAGCGTGGTCTCGCGGATGTTGGCGGCGTCCACCAGCTGGCCGATCCAGCGCTCCAGGCCGATGGCGAAGCCCCCGTGCGGGGGCATGCCGTGCCGGAACGCCATCAGGTAGTCGGCGTAGTTGGCGGGGTCGTCGCCGCGCCGGGTGATCTCGTCGACGTAGTCCTGGTAGCGGTGCAGCCGCTGCCCGCCCGTGACCAGCTCCATCCCCCGGAAGAGCAGGTCGAAGCCGGCCGCGAAGTCCGGCCGCTCCGGGTCGCGGGCCGTGTAGAAGGGACGCTTGCTCATCGGGAACCCGCGCACGAAGACGAAGTCCGAGCCGTGCTCGCGCCGCGCCCACTCCCCCAGCCAGCGCTCGTTGGCCGGGGAGAGGTCGGGCTCGTGGGAGAGGTCCTCGCCGGTCGCCGCGGTGATCATCGCCTGGGCGTCCAGGAAGTGGACGTCGGGGATGACCCCGGGGACCTCGGGCAGGGTGATGCCGAGGAGGGCCAGCGCGGACGCCGCCTCCTCTCCGATGGCCGCGGCCATCCCCCGGATCACCTCGGTGAGCACCGCCATCACGGTGCGCTCGTTCTCGATGAATCCCATCTCCGCGTCCAGGGAGACGTACTCGTTGATGTGGCGGGCGGTGTCGTGCGGCTCGGCGCGGAACACCGGGCCCACCTCGTACACGCGCTCAAACACGCCGACCATGACCTGCTTGTAGAACTGCGGGCTCTGGGCCAGGTAGGCGGGGCGCCCGAAGTAGTCGAGGGCAAAGACGTTGGCCCCGGACTCGGTGGCCGAGCCGACGATCTTGGGGGTCTGGATCTCGGTGAAGCGGAGCTGCCGGAGCGTCTGGCGAAAACCCGCCATCGACGCCGCCTGCATGGCGAAGTAGGCGCGGCGGCGGGGATGCCGCAGCGCCACCGGGGCGCTGTCCAGGATGGTGGGGAGCTGGGCCCTGATGACGGGCCGGTAGAGGTCGAAGGGGGGCGCCTCCTGCGCCTCGGAGATGACCGTGATCTCCGGCTCGTGGATCTCGACGCCCCCGGGCGCCTGCGGCTCGGCCACCACCCCGCCGCGGACGGAGAGCACCGACTCGTTCTGGAGGGCCGCGATCCGCTCCACCAGGGCGGCATCGTGGATGACCACCTGGGCGGTGCCGCGGGCGTCGCGGAGGATGAGGAAGCTGACCTCCGCGAGACGGCGCAGGCGGTGCAACCAGCCCTTGAGCTCCACGGGCTCTCCGACATGGCGCTCGAGCTGGTCCGTCCAGACCCGGTCGGTGAGAGGGGCGAGGGAGCTGGGCACCGGCCCGCCATTCTACAGTCCTTAGACTTGCCCCCATGGCCGCCGCCCTGATCGCCGTCGCCGCCCTTCTGGTCGTGGCCACGGCGGGCCTGGTGCTGGTGGCGCGCAGGCGGCTCGCCGCGGCCTCCGGCCCCCCCGCCGCGGCCAGGCCGGAGGCGCTGGTGGCCGAGACCGCGGCCATCGTCTCGGCCGCCCGGACCGAGGCGCTCGCGGTCCGCGAGGCGGCGGCCGAGGAGATCGCCGCGCGCCGCGCCGCCCTGGAGGCCGGGGAGGCCGCGCTCGCCGAGAGGGAGCGGAGCTGGAGGGACCGGCGAGAGGTCTTCAACGAGCGCCGCTTCGACCACCGCAAGCGCCAGGAGGAGATGGAGGGCCGGGAGGCGGAGGTCGCGGGACGCCACGCCGAGGTCGCGGCCACCCTGGAGCAGCGCGCCGGAATCGACCGCGAGGGGGCGGCCCGGATGGTCCTGGAGAGCCTGGACGTCGAGCTGGAGGCGGAGACCGCGGAGCGGGTGAGCGGCCGCCTCGCCGACCTCGGCGTGGACCCGCTCCCTCCCGCGCGCACGCTGCTCATCGCGGCGATGGAGCGCCAGTCCGCCGGCCACGCCGACACCGCCCCCCGGCTCGCCCCCCTGCCCCTCGAAGGCCTCGATGACGCCGGGAGGGAGCGGCTGCTCACCGCCCTCCAGGTGGTCGCGGACGCCACCTCCACCGAGCTGGCCGTGGACGGCGAACGCGACCAGGCCACGCTGCGCGGCCTCGATCCCCTGGGCCGGGAGGTGGCGCGCCAGGTCTCGCTGGAGGTGCTCGACCGCAGCATCCAGGCGGACGCCGTCCCCCCGCTCCTCCTGCGCACCCGGCACCGGCTCGACGCCGTGATCGCCGAGATCGGGGAACGGGCCCTCTGGGAGATGGCGATGGAGGGGCGCCCCGAGCTCGCCGATCTGCTCGGGGTCCTCCACTACCGCTTCTCGTACGGGCAGAACGCCCTCCTCCACTGCAAGGAGACCGGCCAGCTCTGCGGGGTCCTCGCCGCCGAGCTGGGGATGGAGCAGCCCGTCGCCCGCCAGGCCGGGGTGCTTCACGACATCGGCAAGGCGGTGGATCACGACGTCGAGGGCTCGCACGCGATCATCGGAGGCGAGCTGCTCCGGGTCCTCGGCCACGAGCCCGCCGTGGTGCACGCGGTCCAGGCGCACCACTTCGACGTGGAGCCGGCGAGCGACCTGGCGATGCTCGTGATCTGCGCCGACGCGATCTCCGCGTCGCGCCCCGGTGCCCGGCGCGACACGCTGGCCGCCTACCTCGCCCGCCTGGATCAGCTCCAGGAGATCGCCGCCCGGCACAGCGAGGTCGAGCGTGCCTTTCCCCTCCAGGCGGGACGCGAGATCCGCGTCTTCGTCCGCGCCCCGCGGGTCAGCGACGACGCCATGCCGGCCCTCTCCGCCGAGATCGCACGCGAGATCGAGGGCGAGGTGCAGTACCCGGGGGTCATCAAGGTCACGCTGATCCGCGAGTCCCAGGCCACCGCCACGGCCCCGGTGCAGGTCGGGCGGAGCGTCGAGCCGCTGGAGGCGGTGCTCGCCGGCGCGGGCCTGAAGCGCCGGCGCCGGAAGCGCAAGCGCAAGGGCGTCGGAAGCGGGCCGGCCAGCGGCGCCGAGGCCTGACCCATCTCACGCCGGTGGGCGGCGCTCAGGCGGAGTCGCGCAGGAAGCTGAGCAGCACCTCGGTGGTGAGGGCGGGATCCTCGTGGAAGAAGAGGTGGCCTCGCCCGTCGAACCAGTAGCGGCGGGCTCCGGGGATGAGCCTGACCAGCATCTCCGCATTCTCCAGGGGCACGAGCGCGTCGTCGGTCCCGTGCAGGACCAGGGTCGGCACCGCGATCTCCCCCAGACGCTCGCTGAGGTCCGCCTCCCGGGAGGCGCGGAACTGGGCACTGAAGGCACGCCCCGGGATGGGGTGGGAGGCGCGGTGGGCGATCTCCTCCTCGATGAACCCGGGGTTCTCGCGCCAGAACCGCGGCGAGTACAGGACGGTGCACGCCATGCGGTAGGCCTCCCCCGGGCTCCTGGCACCCCGTCCGAGAAGGGCGGCGGTCGCGGCGGGTGCCGCCGGCACGGCGGCGCGGCGCCCCGGGCCGGTGGCGGCGAGGATCAGGCGGCGCACCCTCCCGGCGTGGAGGACGGCCACGTGCTGGGCGGTGAGCCCGCCCATCGACGCCCCGAAGAGGTCGAAAGCGTCACACCCCAGGGCGTCCGCGACCGCGACGCAGTCGGCGGCGAGCCGTGCCATCGGGTAGGGACCCGGTGGCACGTCGGACCCCCCCACCCCCCGCGGGTCGTAGACGGCGACGCGGTGAGCCGCCGCGAGAGCGGGCACGATCGGCGCGTACACGCGACGGGTGGCACCGAGACCGGGGATCATCAGCAGCGGGGCACCGTCGCCGCTCACGCCCACGGCCAGGCGCACGCCGTCATCGGTCACGGCGTGCAGCTCGCCCGGCTGGCTGGTCACGGTGCCGATCCTAGGACACGGCCCCCGCGGCGCACCTCGGCTCCGGGCCGTCGCTGCGCCACCATTGCCGCGTGCCCCGGCTCTTCATCTCCCACGAGCAGATCGAGGGCTCCCGCCTGGACCTGGAGGGCGACGGCGCCCACCACCTGGGGAGCGCGCTCCGGGTGCGTCCGGGTGAGGTCCTGCGGGTCGTCGACGACCGGGGGGAGGAGCACGGCGTCCGCGTGACGGCGGTGCGGCGCGGGCGCGTCACCGGCGAGGTGCTGTGGTCACGCAGGGCGGCCGGGGAGCCCCGGCTCCGCGTCCACGTGGTCCAGGCTCTGATCCGCGAGATGGACCAGGTCGTGGCCACGCTGGCCGAGGTGGGCGCGACGGCGGTCCACCCCGTGGTCACGCGCCGGAGCGTCACCAGGCCCGACCCGGAGCGAGCCGACGCCCGGCTCCGGCACTGGCGGGAGGTGGCCAGGGCGGCGGCGGAGCTGGCGCACCGCGCGGCGGTGCCGGCCGTGCACCCCCTGACCGACCTCGGGCGGGCGGTCCGCGAGCTTCCGGCGGACGTGCGCCTGCTCGCCTGCTCCCTCGACGCCCCGGCTGCGCTGGCCCGCATCGATCCCGGCGCCGCCACAACCATGGCGCTGGCCGTCGGCCCGGAGGGTGGCCTGGCCCCCGACGAGCTCGCGGCGCTGGCCGAGGCGGGCGCGCAGACCGTTCACCTGGGTCCGCGCGTCCTGCCCGCGGCCCATGCCGGGGCGCTCGCGGTGGGGCTCCTCCTGGCGAGGGCCGGCGAGCTCGATGCCGCGGCGCCGCCGCCGCCCGGGACGGGGCCGTGACCGGCCGGTCCGGGGCGCGGCCCGGGGGCGAGGGACCGGCACCCGATCCCGCCGGGATGCCCTCCCTGGACGGACCCCCCGTGCGTCTCCAGGTCACGGTGCACCCGCGCGCCAGCCGCGAGCGGCTGCGCTGGGAGGGCGGCGAGCTCGAGCTCTGGCTCTGCGCTCCTCCCGTCGAGGGGGCCGCCAACGCCGCCTGCCGGCGGCTGGTGGCCGCCTGGCTGGGTGTGGCCCCGTCCCGGGTGCGCCTCGTCGCGGGCCTGCGCGGGCGCCGCAAGCTCGTCGAGATCGCCGCGCCGGGGCGGCCGGCCCGCTGAGCCGATCGCGAGCCGCGCCTGCGGAAAAGCCACCAAAAGTGTCACACTATGCGCCGAGCAGGGGCCGCTGAGGCCCGCCGGGGGAGGGGCCGACCTGAGACGGCAGGGTTGGCGCAAACCGCGGTTTGCGCGAGGGTGCCCGCGCCGAAGGGGGCGGGAGGGCGCTCGGGCGCCCGGTGGCGCCGCGGTGCGCGGCGGCGCTGAGAGGGCGCGCGCGCACGCGGGAGCGCCCGGGTGAGGGCCCGTGAGCTCATCGGCCGCCGCCGCCCCGGCGCCGCCGGCGGGACGGCGCCCGGTGCACAGCGCCCCCAGCCGCCGTTTGCGCCGGGCAGCCCGCCGCGCCGAAGCGGCGTCCACCGGTGGCGGACCGTGGTCCTCCTCCTCGCGCTCGGCCTGCTCCCCCTGGCCGGAGCGGGCCTCGTCTCCACCGCCCTGGGGGCGTCCGCCATCGCGAGCCAGGTGTACACGCGGCTCCAGGACGCGAGCCGTCAGGCGGGCGGCGGCCTGGACCAGGAGGTCTCGGCTCGCGTCACGGCCATGGACGGTGTTGCCAACCAGCTCGCCGTCCTCTCCCTGGCGGAGAACGAGCCCACCGCGTCGGCGATCGCGGCGGCCAACGAGCTGCTCACGCTGTCACGTGCCCCGGGGACCGAGGGTGTCGTCCTCACCGACGCCCAGGGGATCACGGTCCAGCGGCTGGGCACGCAGGACCCGCTCCCCGGGCTGCCCTCCGACTGGGCGTCACGTCTCGCGCATGGGCGGTCGCTGGCCGTGCTGGCGGGCTCGGGGACCGGCGGCCCCTCCATGGACCTGGCCGTGCCGGTGCTCAAGGGGGGCGGTGGCGTCGGGGGCTACATCGTCGAGCTCTTCAGCCTGGGCCAGGCCGACTCGCGCCTCCGGGCCGAGGCGGCGAGCGCCGGGGTGACCCTCCTGGTCCTCGATCCCCACGGCCGCCTGGTGATGGGGGCGCGGCCCACCCCCGCGAGCGGCGCTGCCGCCGCCGTCAGCGACTGGAAGCCCACCCCCGCCGCCCTCGCCGAGGAGGCGGCGGCCCTGCGCAGCGGCGGAGTCCAGACGGGCACCGACGCGGGAGCGCCCACCGCGACCAGCCCGCTCCGCACCGTCGCGTGGGTGGTGCGCGCCTCGCTGCCGGCGTCCGCGCTCTCCGCCATCGCGACCCTGAAGATCACGGTGCTGATCGTCTGCGCCGCGCTCGCGCTCCTCGTCCTGGCGGGCGCCGCGGTGGTGGACCGAGCGCTGCGCCGCCTGCAGCGCACCGAGTCCGACCTCCTGGTGCAGACGGCCGCGCTGGAGCACGCCGCCATGCACGACCCGCTGACCGGGCTGCCCAACCGGCTGCTCTTCAACGACCGCCTCCAGCACGGGATCTCGAACGCGCGGCGCTCCGGGCGGGGGATGGCGATCTTCGTCCTCGACGTCGACGGCTTCAAGGCGCTCAACGACAGCCTCGGGCACGCGGCCGGAGACACGGTTCTGCGCGAGACGGCCAACCGGCTCCAGGCCTCGGTGCGTGCGTCGGACACGGTCGCCCGCCTCGGCGGCGACGAGTTCGCGATCGTCGCGGTGGACGCCGACCGCGCCGACGCGGAGCTGATCCAGGCGAAGATCCGGCAGCGCATGGAGGAGCCCATGGTGGTGGACGGGGCCGAGGTCTCCGTGCACCTGAGCGTCGGGCTCGCCGTCTTTCCGGACGACGGCTCGGACTCGGCACCGCTGCTGCGCCGCGCCGACACCGACATGTACCGCGACAAGCGCGCACGCAGGACCGCCACCCACTGAGCGCGCGACAGCCGGGCCCGCGCTCATGTCACACGGGCCCGGCGAGCGCCAGGGGTCAGTGCGCCGGAGCCTCCACGACGGCGGAGCTGCCGCTGCTCACCGGGATGCGCTTCGGCTGGGCCTTGGCGGTGCGCGGCACGCTCACGGTGAGCACTCCGTTCTCGAAGCCGGCCGTGATGCGATCCGGGTCGACCTCGCTGGGAAGGCTCACCTGGCGAAAGACGGAGCTGGTCCGGCGCTCGCGGCGCACGTAGTCGCCCTGCTTCTCCGGCCTGGCGTCCTCGCGGTGCTCGCCCCTGATGGTGAGGATGCCGTCATCGAAGGTGACCTCGACATCCTCGGGACGCAGACCGGGCACCGACGCCTCGACGACGTAGCTGGTCTCCGTCTGCCGGATGTCGACCGGCAGGCTCAGGTACTGGGCACCGCCGTCACGCAGCACCGGCTCCCCGAAAACCTGCTGAAAGAGCTGATCCATCTGATCGTGCAGAGTGGACAGCTCGCCCCACGGATTCCACCGAATCACAGCCATCTGACCCTCCTTGCCCTGATCGGGCTCGCATGTTTGAACGCTGCCTTCTCAGTACCTCCACCCCGGTCCGCCGAAACGTCCGCGGGCCGCGGCGGTGCCCCCGCAGGGCTCCGGGTCAGTCCGAGGGCGAGAAGAAGCCGCGGAGGTTCTCGAAGAAGCCCCGCTTCACGTCGGCCGGCCTCCCCGTGCGCCCTCCGAGCTGCTCGTAGAGCTTGCGCTCGGCGACGCTCAGGTGGGTCGGCACCACGACCCTGACCACGCAGAGCTGGTCGCCCCTGCGCCCCGTGCGCACGTGGGGCACACCGTGGCCCGCGAGCTTGATGGTGCGCCCGTGCTGGGTGCCGGCGGGCACCTCGACCTCCGCCTGCCCGTCCACGGTGGGGACCGTGATCCGGTCGCCGAGCGCGGCCTGCGCGACCGTGATCGGGAGCTCGTAGATCAGGTCCTGGCCGCGGCGCGCGAGCTCGGGGTGGGGGGCGATGCGGAAGCCGATGTAGAGGTCGCCGGGCGGGCCGCCGCGAGGCCCCGCCTCCCCCTCCCCGGACACCCTCACCTGGATGTCGGCGTCGACGCCGGCCGGGATGCTCACCTCGATGCTCTTGCGCTCCTCCACAAGGCCGCGGCCGCGGCAGCGCGGGCAGGGCGTTCCGACGATCCGGCCCTCGCCGTGGCAGCGTGGGCACGCCGTGACGTTGACCATCTGGCCGAAGATCGACTGCACGGCGCGACGGACCTGCCCGGAGCCGCCGCAGTCGGAGCAGGTCCGCGGCGACGTTCCCGGGGCCGCGCCGCTCCCCGAGCAGTCGGGGCAGGTCGCGGTTCGGGGCACCTCCACGCTGCGCTTGGCTCCGAACACGGCCTCCTCGAAGGAGATGTCCAGCGTCATGCGCAGGTCGGAACCGCGCTGCGGCCCGGAGCGGGCCCCCCGCCGTCCTCCCCCGAAGAACATGTCAAAGAGGTCGAAGGCGGAGTCGAACGAGAAGGACCCGAAGTCGGGCATCTGCTCCCCGGAGTGCCCGAACGTGTCGTAGCGACGCCGCTTCTCGGGGTCGCTCAGGACCGAATAGGCCTCCCCCACCTCCTTGAAGCGTTCCTCGGCCTCCTTGTCCCCCTGGTTGCGATCGGGGTGGAAGCGCATGGCGAGCTTGCGATAGGCCCGCTTGAGCTCCTCGGTGCCCGCCGACCGGTCGACGCCCAGCACCTCGTAGTAGTCGCGCTTGACGGTCGCCATCAGCCCGCCGCCCCGCTCCCGGGCGGCGCCGCGGGGCCGGGGGGCGCATCGCCGGGCTGGCCCTGCTCGCCGGTCTCGCCCGGCGGAGCCGCCCGGCCGGCAACGGCCTGGGCGCGGGGGTGCGCGACCCGGACCAGGGCGGGTCGGAGCAGGCGGTCGTGCAGCCGATACCCGGGCTGGATCTCGGCGACCACGGTGTCACGGCTCACCGCGTCGGACTCCTCTCCGGCGATGGCCTCGTGGATGGAGGGATCGAAGGCGGCGCCCACCGTCTCCACCGCCTCCACCCCGACGCTGGCGAGGGCCTGCTCGAACTGGGTGATCACCATGCGCAGCCCCTCCTGGAGCTGCTGGGCGGCGCCCTCGGAGCCACCGCCCGGTGCCCCGTCCGCGGCTGGGGTGTGCTCGACGGCCCGGCGCAGGTTGTCGAGGACCGGGAGCAGGGCCAGGGCCGCATCCTCGGCGGCGTAGCGGGAGCGGTCGGCGAGCTCCTGGGCCTTGCGCCGGCGGAAGTTGTCGAAGTCCGCGGCGAGGCGCAGGAGCTGGTCACCACGCTGGGCCAGCTCGCGGCGGAGGGACTCCGGATCGTCCTCCGCCGGGGGCTCCGGCGGCTCGGGCTCGGGCACCGGCGCCTCCGGGGCGTCGCGGGCTGCGACCATCGTCAGCTCATGACCCGGCTGATCGCCGAGCCGACCCGGTCGGCGACGAAGCGCACCCGGGGAGCGACCTGCTCGTAGCGCATGCGCGTCGGTCCGAGGACGCCCACGGTGCCGCCCCGGCTCTCCCCCACCCGGTAGGTGGTGAGCACCAGGCTGCAGGATCGGAGCTGGGAGATGCGGGTTTCGGTGCCGATCACGACCGTCACGGGACGGGCGGGGTCGAAGGCGGCGGCGAGGAGCTCTCCGAGCAGGCGGTCCTCCTCGACCACCTCCAGGACCTGCTCGAGGCGCTGCACGTCCTCGAACTCGGGCTGGTGCAGGAGGTTGCGGACGCCGTCGTGGACGATCAGGGTGTCCTGGCGGGCGCTGAAGGTGCGCAGGAAGGCGGCGATGGCGGCGACGATCTCGGCGAGCAGGGGCTCGCGCGGGTCGTCCCCGGCAAACCGGGCCACCTGGGTCGCGTCGAGACCGCGGAGCTCGGCGTTGAGCCGGCCCGCGAGGCGGCTGAGCTCATCCTGGTCGCTCTCACGGCTCAGGACCAGGGTGTGCTGGCGGACCACGTTGCCCTCGAGCACCATGACCAGCAGGGCGTGAGCCGGGTCGAGGGAGACGAGGTCGAGGTGCTTGATCGCGGCGCCGCCGGTGCGCGGCCCCGTGACGATGCTCAGCGCGTCCACCGCCGCCGCCAGCACCTGGGCGGCCGTCTCCAGCACGCCCTCGAGGTCCTGCGGCATGAGGGCGAGAAGGGGGGCGAGCTGGCGCCGGGCGGCGCCGGGCAGCGCCACGTCGTCCATCAGGAAGTCGACGTAGTAGCGGTAGCCCAGGTCGCTCGGCACCCGGCCGGCGGAGGTGTGCGGCTGGAGCAGGTACCCGACGTCGACCAGGGTCGCCAGCTCGTTGCGGATGGTCGCGGCCGACCAGCTGGCGAGGTGCACCGCCAGGGCGTGCGAACCCACGGGAACTCCCGTGGCGGTGTAGTCGGAGACCACCGCCTTCAGGATCCGCTCCTTGCGCGTGTCGAGGGGAATCGCGCTCTCCATGTCCGGGCGCGGCGCGGCGCGAACGCCGGCGCCTTAGCACTCGTTATTCCTGAGTGCTAAATCGTAGCATGGGGCAGATCCCCGGGCCCGGGCGCGAACAGCGGTGAGGCCGCCTCCCCGGGCGCGGGCTCGCCGCGCCGGGACGCGGATGCACGCGGGCGGCGGAGCAGATCGAGGACCTCCTGCGCCTTCCAGCCCTCCATGGCCAGCACCGTGGAGCGCGAGAGGCCGGCATCGAGCAGCTCGGAGATCACCGCCTCAGGCAGGGGGCGAGGACCGGAGGGAGCGGCGTGTCGGCGCATGGTTGAGGCAATGCTGGAGCATGGGCGCGGCCGTCCGAAAGTCCCGCGGCGACACTGTGACCCGCCCGTCGAGAGGGGGCATCCGGGCTCACCCGGGCGTTACAGGCGGCGACATCGGCGCCAGCCGCGTGACGGGGCGCACCCGCCCGCCGCCCCGGGCGTCGCTCGGGAGAGCCCCGCCGCGTCATGCCGCCAGGAGCCGGATCACCTCGTTGAGGACCCGCTGCCCGCGCGCGGTGGCGCCGACCCGCCCCCCCCGGTGCCAGAGGAGCCCGGCTCGGGCGAGCTGGGCGGCGCGCGTCCCGGGCGCCGCGTCGAGCTCCACACCCTCGGCGAGACGCAGCCCGAGCATCAGGCGCTCCGTCTCCGCCTCGCGCGCGCCGACCGGCTCGGCACCCTCGATCGGCAGGCGCCCGGGTGGCGCCGCCAGGTAGGCGGGGAGGCTGCGACCATGCCAGTAGCGGACCGAGACGGCCTCGGCGAAGCGGGGCAGGCCGAGCGCCTCCGCCAGCTCGACCGGGATGTGGCCGTGGGCGCCCAGGCCGGCGGCGAGATAGTGGCCGCGCCGCCAGTAGACGAGGTTGTGGCGGCTCTCCTCCCCCGGGCGCGCGTGGTTGCTCACCTCGTAGCGCCGGAGCCCGGCGGCCCCCAGCACCTCCGCGGCGATGCGGTGCTGACGCAGGGCGACCTCCGCGGCGACCGGCCGGGCGAGACCGCGCCGGACCCGGGCGTGGAGCGGCGTCCCCGGCTCGACGGTGAGCTCGTACGCGGACACGTGCCCCGGGCCCAGGGCGACGACGCGCTCCAGGACCGACCGCCAGCGGGCGTCGTCGAGACCCGGCACCCCGTAGATGAGGTCACAGCTCACCCGCTCGAAGCCGGCGGCACGCACCTCGGAGACCGCCTCCACCGCGCGCCGGGCGTCGTGCACCCGGCCCAGGAAGGCGAGGATGTCGGGCTCCAGGCTCTGAATGCCCAGGCTCACCCGGGTGAAGCCGGCGGCTCGCCACGCCCGGGCCCGCGCCCGGGTGACGCTGGAGGGGTTGGCCTCGAGCGACACCTCGGCGCCCGGGCTCAGCTCGAACAGCTCGCGCACGTCACCGAGGAGCCGGGCGAGCCGGGCGGGGTCGACGTAGCTCGGGGTGCCGCCTCCCACGAAGACGGTGTCCAGCTCGACCCGGCCGAGGCGCTGCGCCAGCCCGCGGATCTCGATGCCGAGAGCGTCCATGTACTCGCGCTCCCGCTCGCGCCCCCCCATCGAGACGAAGTCGCAGTACTCGCAGCGCCGCTCGCAGAAGGGAATGTGGATGTAGAGGGAGCGGGGGGGCAGGCTCACGCCGGCGCGGCGCTCCGGCAGGCCGGCCGGCCGAACTGCGGCCGGGGGGGAGGAGGTCTCCTCCCCCCCCACGAGCGGGACCGCCCGAGGGCTCACCGCCGGCCGCCCCCTCCGGGCGCCGGTCCGGGCCGCGGCCGGGGCCGGAGCATCCGAGCGAGGAGAGGGTAGACGGGGGGCGCGATCACGAAGCCGGCCAGGAGCGCCACGAAGAGGCTGACCAGGTACTCGCCCATCCCCGACACCTGGAGCGT
>JAJZNI010000187.1 GCA_021847925.1 bacterium | reverse complement strand
TTCAGGCGTGGGTGATGAGCGTCAACCGCGAGCGAGCGCTGGGTCGCCCTCCCGGAGACTGGAGGGGACCTTCGCGGTCATTGGGCGAGTTGGCTGTCGAGGTCTGCTTCGCGGGGATGCGTCCAATGCCTGATGAGGGCAACGCCGAATGCCGGTCCGAGCCGGAGGACGGATAGGAACGATGGACGCACGCATTCGCCAGTACACACCAGCCGATCAAGGACCGGTCGTCACGTTGTCGCTGCGGGCGTGGGCGCCTGTCTTCGCGTCGCTCACACGGCTTCTTGGCGATGAGCTGTTCGAGATTCTGCGTGGTGACTGGCGTGTCAGCCAGGAGCAGGCGGTTCACGATGTGCTCGCTGATCCCGCCGGGCACATCTGGGTAGCGGAAGCCGACGGCACATTGGTCGGATGGGTCGCCGCGACTCGGCACGAGGACAGCCGGGTCGGTGAGATCTACATGATCGCGGTCGATCCCGACGCGCAGAACCAAGGAGTCGGCAAGGCTCTCACCGACGTTGCCACCGACTGGCTGCGTGAGTCGGGGATGCGGGTAGCGATGGTCGAGACCGGCGGCGACCAGGGTCACGCGCCCGCCCGGCGCGTGTACGAGAACGCTGGATACACCGCACTACCGGCCGTTCGATACTTCAAGGCGCTCTGACCCATGCGCGCGGTAATCGCAGGCAGCATGAGCGGAGGCACCCAGTCCACAGCATGCGGCTCCGCCCTGGGCCTCTCTGAAGACCTTGCCACGTCCCGATACTTTCGCCGAGCAGACGGCACCTGGCGCCAGCACCACCACCACGGCAGCATCGACGACCCCGAGGCGCTCGCCAGGTACCAGGCAGCCGTGCGAGGCTGAGCTTCCCTCCCCGCAGCCGGGGGGCGCCGCGCGCCTCCGGCCCCGACCAGGCGCCGCGCCGGGTCCGGTCGCGATTCGCCTCGTCTGCTGCAGGGCGGCCAGCAGCCTCGGCACCCGCCGGGCGGTCCTGGTTTCCCGCCGGGACGATCAGCGTCCTGCGCGGTCGCGAGCGGATCGTGCCTCGCCGGCCGATGCTGCCGCAGTGGGTGCTGCGGGACCCCGCTCGCCGGCCCCGTCATCCCCACCGGGCGACACCCGAACCGAGTAGATGGAGTGGCCGTCGAGGCGGCGGCTGACCAGGGTGGCGAGCGCCGTCGCCGCGATGATCGGCACCGCGATGCCGAAGCCGCTGTGGGTGAGCTCCATCACCAGGACGATGCTGGACAGCGGCGCCTGGATCGCCGCACCGATCATGGCGGACGCTCCCACCATGGCATAGGCGCCCATGGGGGATCCCGGCCAAGCGAGAGACCAGGCCTGACCGAGGAGCGCTCCGAGGGCCGCACCGGTGCTGAGGGTCGGTGTGAAGAGCCCCCCCGAGGCTCCGCTGCCCAGGCAGAGCGCGGTCACCAGCGGCTTGAGGACCCAGAGCGCAGCGAGCAGGGCCAGCGTCCCGCCGCCGACGAAGACCATGTGCGCCAGGTCCTTGCCGTTGCCGAGGAGTTGCGGGTAGGCGATGGCCACGAGCCCGAGCAGGCCGAAGGCGACCAGCGGGGCGAACAGCGCCGGCGTCCCGCGCACGCGGTGGTGGGAGACCCACCCGATGAGGCGGATGTACCCGACCGAGATCCCCCCCACCACCGGGCCGGTGAGCAGCGCCCACACCATCAGCGGAGCGCTGAGGGCATAGGCGGGGATGTCGAGGTAGGTGGCGTGCACCGGCAGGTACACCCATGACGTCGCGGTGGCAATCAGGGAGCAGGCGAGCGCGGGCAGCAGGACGGAGAGGCTGAGGCTCCCACACATCACCTCGGCGGTGAAGAGCGCCCCGCCCAGCGGAACGTTGTAGACGGCGGCGAGCCCCGCCCCGGCCCCGCATCCGACCAGCAGCCGGCGCTGTGCCGGGCTGAGGCGCGCCCAGCTCGACAGCACGCTCCCTGCGACCCCGCCCATCAGCTTGGGGGCGGCCTCGCGGCCGATCGAGGCCCCCATGCCGATGACCAGCTCGGCGATCAGCGAGGAGGCGAGGCTGCGGCGGGCGGAGAGTGGCGCACCCGACCAGGCGGCCTCGTCGACCCCCGTCCGCTCGCCCGGGGTCACCCGCCGGAGCACGTACCAGAGCACCCCGCCCACCGCGCCCGCGACCAGCAGCGCGATGACCCGGCGGAGGCCCGGGACACGCTCCACAGCCGCCTGGAAGCTGCCGCTCCCGTAGCCATACGTGAGGTGCTCGGCCGCGAAGAGGAGGGCCATGAGGAGGGCGCCGAAGAGCCCGGCGGCGACGCCGGTGGCCCCCACCATCGCCCAGAAGCGTGGGGTGAGGGCCGCGTCACGATCCCCGCCGGCGTTGGGCTGCCGGGGACCGAGGGTGCTCACCGGCTCAGGATGCGAGATCGGAACCGCAGGGGTGCCGGCGCATCGCAGGTCACGGGTGGCTCGCGATGCAGATCACCTGCAGGCTCCCATGGGTCGCGCCGGGCTCCGACCTGTTGTGCGTACCGGGAGGCGCGCTCCCGATCGGCAGGTACTCGCCCGGATCGCACGCCGCGGCGGGCGGGGACGCGCGCGCGGGGAGGTGGGAGACGTACGCGCGATCGACGTAGGTGGACCACGGTGCGAAGCTGTCCCCGGCCTGACGGTACTTGGCGACGGCGGCCTCCGCGTTGTTCCACGGGTCGAGGAGGTCGAAGTCCTCGCCGAACTGCGGCTCCGAGTCCCCGCACGTGATCTGCCAGAGCCCCCAGCCGGTCCTGTCCCGCCCCCGGCCGCAGTAGTCGTCGCCCTGCTGGATGGCGCCCGGCCGCAGCCCGCTCTCGGCCTCGGCGATGGCCGCGGCGGTCGCGGCGTCGGCGGGCGGCCCGCCGGCGGCCACCCAGAGGCCCTCCACCTCCACGAAGCCGATCCGGCCCCCGGACGCCGTCACGAAACCGAGCACCTGGGCCAGCGCCGAGACGACCACGACCACCGCGGCCGCCGGCAGCAGCACCCGGAGCGCCCGCCCCTCGGGGCTCACCCGCCGGCGGCGCCCGCCGGCCGAGCGGGGACGGGCACGACGCCCCGGGCCCCGCTCACGGCGGCGGACGGGGGATGCGGTCACGGGATGATGGTGAGCCTCGCAGCGGCGCCCGGGAACCCCACCGCGGGGTCGCCGCCCCTCCCGGCGGCGGCCGCCCAGGCGTGGACGGGGGGCTCGGGGGTCGTCGCCACGGCGGGAGTGTATCCGCACCCGGGAGCGCCGAGCCGGAGACGGGAGCGCCCGGCCACCCCCTGGGGGGCGACCGGGGCGCGTTCCCCGGGGGACGGTGGGCGCCTCGTGACCCGACCTCCATCCCGAGGTCGGGCGAGTCGTCACACCCCGGCACCCAGTATTGGTCGACGCCCAACCGTGGACTCCGGACGCCCGGCGCCCTCGCTCGCGACCGCCCGTGGCCGCGGCCGGGCACCCCGCGGCACGGGGCGAGGAGACGCAGCCGGCAGTGAGCATCCAGTCCGTCCCCGACCGCGCCCCGGCCCCCGGCGCGGTGCGCCGCACCCACCACACGGGCGCGGAGGCGGGCACGCGCGGCCGCGGCGGCAGCGGGCCCGACCCGGGCGCGGGGCCGTCGGGGAGAACGCCGCAGCGCTTCTTCGCGGCCATCGGGGCCCCTGACGCGACCCCGCCCACCGCGCGGGGGAGGAGGACATTGGCGGCCAGGCTGGAGGGCGTCCTCCGCGTGCTCTTCGTGGACAGCCCGCTGCCGATGTGGGTCGTCGACCCCGCCGCCGGCCGCTTCATCGCGCTCAACGCAGCGGCGGCCGCCCTGTACGGGTACACGGCGGAGGAGTTCCCGGGGCTGCCCGTCAGCCTGGTCCGCACGGGCGGTGGAGAGCCGCCCGGCCGTGGCCACGAGGCGGGCGGGACCCGGGCGGAGCGGCACCGGCTCCGGGATGGGCGCGAGATCGAGGTGGAGGTGAGCAGCAGCCCCGTCGAGCTGGCCGGGTGCCGGGTTCTGCTCGAGTGGATTAACAACGTCACTGAGCGCAATCGCTTGGAGCGCGAGCTGCGCGACAGATCGCTGCGCGACCCGGTCACGGGCGGGGCCACTCGCGGCCTCTTCCTGGAGCGCCTGACCCACGCGCTCGCCCGCCTGCGCCGGCGCGGGGGCGGGTTGGCGGTGCTGGTGGCCGACGTCGACTGCTTCGCCGACGTGACCCAGAGCCTCGGCTACACCGGCGGTGACAGCCTGCTCCAGGCGGTCGCCGCCCGCCTGGCCGCCGCCGTGCGGCCGGGGGACACCGTGGCCCGGCTGGCCGGCGATGAGTTCGGGATCCTCCTCGAGGACGTCGGCGAGGCCCGCCAGGCCGCGGACGCCGCGCGCCGCCTGAGCGAGCGCTTCGCCAGCCCGCTCGAGACGCCTGCGGGACCGATGAGCGTCGAGCTCAACATCGGGATCGCCGTCGCCGGCCTGGCGGACACCGACGCGGAGGCTCTGGTGCGCAACGCGGCGCTCGCGATGCACGCCGCCCGCGCGGGTGGAGCCGGGCGAGTGGTGGCCTTCTCCCCCGGCATGGACTCCTCGGCCTCGGAGCGGCTCACCCTCGCACAGCACCTCCGCGGAGCGGTCGCGGGAGCTCAGCTCCGCGTCGTCTTCCAGCCCCTGGTCGCGATCAGCGGCGGCACCGTCGTCGGCTGCGAGGCGCTGGTTCGCTGGGAGCACCCCACCCGAGGCCTCGTGCCGCCCGATTCCTTCATCCCGCTCGCCGAGGAGACCGGGGAGATCCGCGCCATCGACACCTGGGTCCTGCGCAGCGCGTGCCTCCAGGTCGCGCAGTGGCGGCGGGAGGGGCTGGGCGACGTCTCGGTGGCGGTGAACTGCTCCGGGCGGAACCTGGGGCAGGGGGATCTGGTGGAGCGCGTCGCGGCGGCGCTGCGGGACAGCGGGCTGCCCCCCGGGAGGCTCGAGATCGAGGTCACCGAGAGTGTGGCGGCGGCCCAGCCCGCCGAGGCTCTGGCCGAGCTCCGAGAGCTGCGCCGCATCGGGGTGGCCGTCGCCATCGACGACTTCGGGACCGGGTACTCCAGCCTCAGCAAGCTGGCCACCTTCCCGGTTGACCGGATCAAGATCGACCGCGCCTTCGTGGCCTCGATCCGCCAGGAGGGCGACGACGCGCCGCTGGTGGCGGCGATGGTCGCCCTGGCGCACCGGCTGGGGCTCACGGTGACCGCCGAGGGGGTGGAGACCCACGACCAGCTCCGCTTCCTCGCCCGGAACGGCTGCGACGTCGCCCAGGGCTACCTGCTGAGCCCTCCGGTCCCGGCGCCACGGTTCCGCGAGCTGCTCGCCGGCGGCGGCCGCCTGGTACCGCCCATCGGCTAACGTCCAGGGGATGCGGCGGCTCTGGGCGCCCTGGCGGATGTCGTACGTGAGCGGCGAGGAGACAGCCGAGGATGGCTGCTTCCTGTGCCGCGCGGGTGACCGCGGCTCCCCCGAGGATGGCCTGGTCGTCGAGCTGGCCGCGCGGACGGTGACGGTCGCCAACCGCTTCCCCTACAGCAGCGGCCACGTCGTGGTGGCGCCGCGGCGCCATGCGACCGGCCTGGAGGAGCTCGCCCCGGAGGAGAGCGCGGCCATCCTCGCCGCCGCTCAGCGGGCCATCGCCGCGCTCTCCCTGGTCATGCGACCGGAGGGCTTCAACGTGGGCTTCAACCTGGGGCGGGCCGCCGGGGCGAGCATCGACCACCTCCACCTCCACGTGGTCCCGCGCTGGGGGGGGGACACCAACTTCATGCCCGTGCTGGCGGACGTCAAGGTGCTCCCCGAGCACCTCGAGGCCACCGCCGCGCGGCTGCGCGAGGCCCTCCGAGCCCCCGCCCGCCCACCGGCTCCGTGAGGCCCGGGGGCCCCGCGCTGGTATAGTCCCCCCGCTGACATGGATTCACCAGCGCGCCGGGGGCGGCTCCAGGCCCCTCCCCGGCCGGGAGCGATAGGACGTGGGCTCGGTCATCAAGAAGCGGCGCAAGAAGATGCGCCGCCACAAGCACAAGAAGATGCTCAAGAAGACCCGCTGGCAGCGGCGGGCCAGCTGAGCTCGGCCGTCGGCGAGCCCGCTCCCGGGGGGTCGTTACACTGAGGCAACCCAGGGGCCGGTAGCTCAGCTGGGAGAGCGCTGCCCTCGCACGGCAGAGGTCCGGGGTTCGAATCCCCGCCGGTCCACCAGATCGCCGTGTTCGAGCTCGCTCGTGGAGCAGAGCAGGTCGAACGGTGGGTGGCACCCCGCGCCGGTGATCCTGCCGTCGCGCACCTCGACGCGGGAGAAGAGGCTGGGTTGAACCGCCGGCGAGTCGTTCCTCGGCGCCAGGCGGGTTCAGGGGGTTGCGGAACCGGGGTGACCTGCCGTAGAGTTCATTGCGACATGATATCTCAAATTCCGAAGGTCGCATCCACTCCCGGCGCAGGATCAGCCCTGTCTCCGGTTCCCGCGTGGTCCCTCCGGCGGCACTTGCCGCGGCGTCCCTGGCCGGGGTGTGGAACGCCGGACCGTGCTGCGTCGACGGCTGGAGAGCCCGGCAGGTGGTGGTGGCGGATCGTTGGCCCAACGCGTCCCACCCGGCGTCCGCACAGCCCATGATCACCCCCCCCGACACTCAAGGTCTCCGCCGGCAGCGTCTCAACGACCCGGGAGACCGTCTGGCGCGGTGGCTTCGACGCCTCCGCTGGCCGGTGGCCGCACTCTGGCTGGGCATGGTCGTGCTGCTGCTGCCGGTTGCCAACGGGCTCTCCGACGTCACCAACCAGACGCCGGCAGCGTACCTGCCCGCCTCCGCGCCTTCGACCCGAGTCGCCGACCTCCAAGCCCAGGCCCTGCGCACGTCCGGTGCGCCGGTCAGCCAGTCGGCGATCGTCGCCTTCGCCGCACCCGGCGGCCTGAGCGCAGGCGACCTGGAAGCGGTGGACGCGGCGCGCGAGGGCGTCGCCGGTCGCGTGGGCAGGGTGCGCGGGCTCGGCATGCCGGGCCCCCTCCAGCGATCGGCCGACGGGAAGGCGGCGCTGTTCAGCGTCCCCGTGGTCTCACCTCAAGACGACGTTGACGGTGTCGACACCGCGGCGGTGGATGCCATCCGCGCCTGCGCCGCCTCAGCAGCGAAGGGCGCGAGCCCGGCTCTCGAGGTGGCGGTCACAGGGGCTGCGGCGATCACCGCCGACAGCGGTAGCACGACACTCACGGCCCTGCTGCTGACCGCGCTGGTCATCGTCGCGGTCATCCTCCTGCTTGTCTATGGGAGCCCCACCCTGTGGGTGCTCCCGCTGGTCGTCGCCATTGGAGCGGTGGAGGTTGCCAGGGCCGCGGCCCATGCCCTGGCCGCGGCCGGGCTCACCGTGAGCTTCCTCTCCTCGGCCATCCTGATCGTGCTCGTGTTCGGCGCGGCCAGTGACTACGCGCTGCTCCTCGTCCATCGCTACCGCGAGGAGCTGTATCGCCACCGAAGCTGTGAAGAGGCGATGGCCACCGCTCTGCGCCGGACGCTCCCCACCCTGGCGGCGTCCGCAGCCACCGTCACCGGGGCGATGCTCTGTCTCCTCGCCGCCCAGTCCGCCTCGCTGCACGGGCTCGGGCCGATCGGCGCCGTCGCCATCTTCTCCGCCCTGGTCGCCGAGACGACCCTTCTCCCAGCTCTGCTCCTCATCGTTGGGAGACGTGCGTTCTGGCCGCGGATTCCGAACCCCGGTGCGGCCCACGTGGAGGGCTCGCGCGTCTGGTCAGCCATTGGCGGGCGGATCGCTCGTCAGCCGGCCACGGTCGCAGTCGGCGCCATCGTCCTGCTGGCCGTGGCCTGTGCGGGGCTGGCGACGCTGCGAATCAGCAACGACCCCCTCAACGACCTCAGGGGCGACCCCGGCAGCGTCGTCGGCGAGCGGCTGCTGGCCGATCACTTCCCTGCCGGCGCGATCGCGCCACTCGTCCTCCTCGTTCCCCCGCAGCAGGCGCAAGCCGCCGCGCGCACCGCCCGCGCTGCCACCGCCATCACGAGCATCACGCCCGGCGGCGCGGTTGGCGGCTACGAGGACTACACGCTCATCCTCTCGGTGCCCCCGTACAGCGCCGGCGGGTCCGCGGCCATCGCGGCACTGCGTGAGGACCTGTCTCACAGCGCCCCGAACGCCCTCGTCGGCGGGAGCCCCGCCGACGAATTCGACATCGCCCAGGCGGCGGGGAGGGACGCGCTGGTGCTCATCCCACTGGTCCTGCTCGTCGTCCTGCTCGTGATCTGCGTCCTCCTGCGAGCCGTCGTGGCGCCCCTCATGCTGGTGGCGACGACCGCCCTCAGCTTCGCCGCCTCTTTCGCGTTGTCCTGCCTGCTCTGGCGCTATGGGTTTGGTTACCCGGGCATCGATCCACAGATCCCCCTCTACATCTTCATCTTCCTGGTCGCGCTCGGTATTGACTACAACATCTTCCTCAGCGCGCGCATCCGAGAGGTGAGCAGAGGGCTCGGCACGCACCCCGGGACGCTCCGCGGCCTGGCCGTGACTGGCGGCGTGATCACCGCCGCCGGCTTCATTCTCGCCGCCACCTTCGCCGCCCTCGCCCAACTTCCCTCGGTCTCCGTCACCGAAGTGGGCACCGCCGTCGCCATCGGCGTGCTCATCGACACCCTCCTGGCCCGCACCGTCCTGGTGCCCGGCCTGTTCCTCATACTCGGCGATCGGGCCTGGTGGCCGAGCTCCGCCGCCAAGTTGGTGGGCGCGTCGCGCCCTGCGCAGACGCCGTTCCCTCCGGCCGACGAGTCGGATCGGGCGTGCGGAAGTCGGTAGGGGTTGACGGGAATGCACGCATCAGATTCATCGTGACTCCCTCAGGCCGTCAGGCGGATGCCGCGATCCTGCCGCTGCGCGCGAGGACGCGGCGGATGATCCTGTGCTGCAGGTCGGCGGCGGGTGCGAACATGAGGGGGCAGCGACGGTTTCTCCTTCGCATCCACCGGCTCCCGATCTCTGAGGGGTCCGAGCCGGAATCGTGTGGGGGTCGGTGGTGGGCTCGACGTTCGGAATTTGAGATACTGTATGTCAGTGGGCACCACGACAAACCCCCCCGTTCCGCAACCACCCACCGGCCTCGCCCGGCGCCGGCACCGCCTCTCCGATCGGGAGACGGAGCAGCGCATGCTCGACGCGGCGAGCGAGATGATCGAAAGCTCCGGCCTGACCGTTAGCCTCGACCACATCAGCTTCGAGGAGGTCATCCAGCGGGCCGGGGTCTCCCGCAGCGCCGCCTACCGCCGCTGGCCGTACAAGGACCTCTTCTTCACCGACCTGCTTCGGGAGCTGGCCCGGGCCAGCCGGCCCGCCACCGCCTACGCCATGGCGGGGAGCCCGTCCGCGGTCGCCCGCCTCGCTCTTGCCAACTTGGACCAGGCCGGCGCCTCCGAGGGCCGGCGGGACCTGGTCCTGGAGCTGATCCGGCAGGCCGCCCTGGGCGAGTTCGAGATCACCAGCCGCTCCCCCGAGTGGCGCACCTACATCGCCCTGCACGCCACCTTCCTGAGCATCTCGGATGAGGGCCTTCGGGGCGATCTCGAGGCCGACCTCGGCGCCTCGGAGCATGGCTTCATCAGCGGTGTGGCGGCCACCTGGGAACACCTGACTGAGGTCGTCGGCTACCGGCTCCGCGCCGAGATCGGCGCCACTTTCAACGACCTCGCGAGCCTCCTCGTCGCCACCCTCCGCGGGCTGGTGATCATGGCGCCGTCGACCCCCGAGCTCGGAGCCCGGCGCGTCCTGGCGGCCCCCTTCGGAACCGCCCAGGCGAGGGAGTGGTCGCTGCCCGCCCTGCTCATGGCCAGCATCGCCTTCACCTTCCTCGAGCCAGATCCCGGCGTGGTGTGGGACGAGGCGCACGCCGAGAGGGCGCGGGCCGTCTTCGGCGCACTCGGCGCGGGCCAGTAGAGAGCCACTCGGTAAGGCCTGAACCAGGTGCGGGCGCACGTCCTCCGGAGATCGTCCTCACCCCCACCCGGTCAGGTGCGCCGCGCGCAGGCCCGCCGCCCGCGAGGCGGTCAGTCGGGCTCCGTGTCGCTGACGAAGTAGGTCTCGCAGGCGGCGTCCAGGTTCTCGACCGTCAGCGCCACGTTCCTGCCCAGGTAGCGGCAGAGGTGGATGACGTGGTTGAGCAGGTCTCGTGGGTGGGCCCCGTGGAACGCCCGGCCCTCGGCGACGTAGTGGCGGGCGATCAGATCCTCGATCACCTCCTCCCGGTAGGGGACCTCGTGGGCGGCGCACGCCCGCCGCCAGATCTCGCGGAACTCGTCGGCCGTCGGGTCGGGCACGGGCACCTTGTAGCGGACCCGGCGCAGGAAGGCCTCGTCCATGAGGTTGCGCGGCGCGAGGTTGGTGCTCATCATCAGGAGGCAGGTGAAGGGGACCGCGACGCTCGTGCCGGCGCGCGCGATGTGCACGTAGTCGACGCCGTTCTCCAGGGGGACGATCAGCCGGTTGAGGAGGTCGCGCGGGGACATGTTCTGCTGCCGCCCGAAGTCGTCGATGAGGAGGAGGCCACCGTTGGCCTTGAGCTGCAGCGAGGCCTCGTAGAAGCCGAGGGTCGGATCGAAGGTCAGCTCCAGCATCTTCGGCGTCAGCTCGCCGCCCACCTTGACGGACGGCCTCTCGGCGAGCTGCCAGCGGGTGTCGTGGGGGGGCAGCTCGCGGTTGATGGGGACGTGGTAGGTGGGGTCGTAGAGGCGGATCACCTCACCGTGCACGTAGAGCGCGCGGGGGATGAAGAGGGGCGCCCCCATCAGCCGCGCGCTGGCGTCCGCGATGCTGGTCTTGCCGTTTCCCGAGGGCCCGTAGAGGAAGCAGGCGTGGCGGGCGGAGAGCGCCGGGCCGAGGTGGTCGAGCACCCGGTCGTTGAGGACGAGGTGCGAGAAGACGTCGTGGAGCCGCTCCCGGGTCACCACGGTGCCGGCCTCGGCCTGGCGGGCGGCCATGGCGTTGTAGTCGGCGATGGGGACGGGGGCGGGGCCTGCGTACTGGTTGATCTCGAGCAGCTCGCGCGCGCGCTGCCGCCCGGTGGTGGTGATCGTGTACTGCATGCCCGCGTTGATGCTCTCATCGGAGCCGAGGACCGACGCGCGCATGCCCTCCGACGCGCAGTAGCCCTCACCCGCCAGGAACTTGAGGGTGGTCTCGATGAAGGGGAAGGGGAGGCGCACGTGGCGCGCCAGCTCGCCGCCCAGCATGCTCCCGTTGAAGTAGAGCACCTTGAGCACGAGGTCGCAGACGAAGCTGAAGGGGAGCCCGGTCTCCTCGGCGGTCCGCGGGAGCGGGGGCAGAGCGATCGGGGGGGGAAGGGGCGCGGACGCTTGGACCGCCATGTCGCCGCCGATTGTGTCATCGCCACATCCGCCGCCCCCGCCAGGGACGGCGAGTTGTCATCGACCTGGCACAGCCCTGCGTCGCGGATCGTGATGCCGGCGGCGGGCTCGCCGGCCGGGGTGGTATTTTCGAGGGGACATGGGCACCGTCCCGCTCGACGAGGGAGCACCGGGCCGGCGAAGGCTCGGTCCCTTCTGGATCGAGGAGGGCTGGGGAGTCCTCCTCGGCGGCGGTCTCCTTGTCGCCGCCGTCCTCGGCCTGTACGCGCTCGCGGCGATCCTCGACCACGCGTAACCGGGTGCGGGGCGGCTCGTTGTCCCTGAGAGGGCGGCAGGACCGCTGAGACACCCGCACCCGCCGTGCCCCCACACTCCCGAGGAGCAACCCCCATGGACGAGGTCCCGAGCCCGGCCCCCGACCCGGAGCACCGCTAGATGGCCCTGCCCCCCCCGGGCGAGGGCCGCCCGCGCCGCGTCCGGTCCGGGCGGGTGCGCAGGGGCGGCTCGCGCGGCGGCATCTCCGGCCCCGGCGCCCCGGCACCCGCCGGCACCGCCGGCCTCGGCCCCGCGGAGAGGCGGCGCCTGCGCCGCGACATGCTCGCCGGCCGGCACCGCGGCCTCCCCCCCCGGCGGCGCAGGCCGGGGCTGCGGGTCGCGCTGCTCCTCCTCGCGCTGCTCTGCACCGCCGGCTTCGGGGCCAGCGCCACGGTGTACGTGGGCTACAACGTGTACCTCGCCCAGATCCCCGACGCGACCACCGTGGCCCAGATGGACCCCCCCCTGGACACCAACGTCTACGCCAGCAACGGCACCCTGATCGACATCATCCACCCGCCCGGTCACTACCACCTCGACACCACCTACGACGGCATCTCCCCATACATGCGCGAGGCCACCGTGGACATCGAGGACCACAACTACTGGACGGAGAGCTCGGTGGACATTCCCCGCATCGTGGAGGCGGGGTGGGGCTACATCCGCCACAAGTACGCGGGCGGTGCATCGACCATCCCCGAGCAGCTGGCCAAGATCACCTTCCTGCACGACAACGGCAGTCTCTCCTACAAGGTCAAGGAGATCATCCTGGGCAACGAGATCTCGCAGGAGTTCTCCAAGCAGCAGATCCTGGAGATGTACCTGAACCGCATCCCCTACGGGGAGCAGACGACGGGCGTGGAGACCGCCGCCGAGGTGTACTTCCACGAGACGGCGGCGCAGCTCGACCTGGCCCAGGCGGCCATGCTGGCCGGTCTGCCCCAGGCGCCCACCGCCTACAACCCGGTCCTCCACGCCGCCAACCAGACCATCAACCCGGCGGCGAAGGCCCGCCAGCGCCAGGTGCTCAATGCCATGGTCAAGTACGGCTCGATCACCCAGGCGCAGGCCGACGCGGCGTACCGTGAGCCCCTCAAGGTCTACGGCTACCAGCAGTACGACCCGTACTACTACATGCACGGCTCCCTCCCGGTCAGCTTCCTCGACTACCTGGTCCACTACTACCTCCCGCAGACCTTCGGGGACACCTTCCAGGACCCGGGTGGGTGGGACATCTACACCACCATCAACCTCAAGGACCAGGCGCTGGCCGACCAGACCGTGAGCGGCGTGGTCAACTCGCACCCGCAGTGGTTCCTGCAGAAGGGCGGCGGGGACGGGGCCCTGGTCAGCATGGACCCCCAGAACGGCGAGATCCTGGCCATGACGGGAAGCGCCAACTACAACAGTCCCATCTTCGGGCAGCTCAACATGGCGATCGAGACCCGCCAGCCGGGCTCGACCATGAAGCTCTTCACCTACAGCGCGCTGCTGGCCACGCGCCAGTACACCATGACGACGCCCATCTCCAACAACCTCTTCACCATCGACGGGTACACGCCCAAGAACTACGAGGGCACGTCCGGAGGTTACTGTCTGATGGAGTACTGCCTCGGCAACTCCATCAACATCGCGGCGGTACGCGCCGAGTACGCGGCCGGGGTGATGCCGATCGCCAACCTGGCGGTCGCCGCCGGGCTCAACCTCTACAACGGGGGGCAACCCGCCTTCGCCACCCCCACCCTGTACTCGTTCACCCTCGGCACGCTGCAGGTCAGCCCCCTCGACCTCGCCGACGCGGCGAGCATGATCGCCGACCTCGGCATCGCCCACGCCCCGGCTCCGGTGACCACGATCCGCGACGCGACCGACGGCCGGGTGGTGTACCAGTACAACCCGCAGGCGGCGGCCCGCCGCGTCCTCCCCGAGAACGTCGCGTTCGTCATGGACCAGACGCTGAGCGTCGATGCGTTCCGCCAGCCCGACTTCGGGAGCAACGACAAGCTGACCCTGCCGGGGCGCCAGGCGAGCGCCAAGACCGGGACCAGCGGCGCCGGCTTCACCAACTACGACAACTGGACCGTCGGCTGGACCCCCAACCTCCTCACCAGCGTCTGGGTGGGCGACCCCCGGGGCGAGGGGGGCAAGTACTCGCTCACCCCCGGGGTCACCAGCGGTCTGACCGGCGCCGCACCGATCTGGCAGGCCTACATGGAGGGGGTGACACAGGGCACCCCGGCCACCTGGTACACGCCTCCGTCGGACGTCTACCAGGCGGGTGGCACCTGGTACCTCGCCGGCACGGGCCCGGATTCCGCGGCCGGGGAAGGGCCCGCGATCTGCCAGCCCGGCTGCGGATACGCGGGGACCGCGGTCGGCACCGCCCAGAGCGGGTTCGCGTCCAATCCCGAGCCGCCCACACCCGCGCCCGCCCCAGCGCCCTCCCCCACCCCGGGGGGCGTGCCGGTCCCGTCGCCGGTCGGCGGCCCCGGGACCCCGGGACGCGGGCCCGGGCACTGACGCCGCGTCCGTCGCGAGCTCACCCGTCCCCCGAGACACCCCCGCGGATCAGCTCCCAGACGTCGTCCAGGTGGCGCACCTCGGGTAGCCCCGGCGCCATCACCACCCGGTCGGGAGCCGGCTCCCGGCCCGCGGCGAGGTGGATCGACACGCCGCAGCTCACCCGCAGCCCGCGGGCAGCCGGGTCCCCCGGCGGACGGTCGAGACCGCCCAGCGACCACCAGTACAGGAGCGAGACCCCGGAGCTCGCCTCGACGCTCACCGAGTAGGCGGTGAGGGCCAGCGCGTCCGGCCCGTCCTCCGGGTCCGCCGCGAAGATGCCCAAGAGGCGGACGAAGGCCTCGCGGTCCAGGCTCACGTCGAGCGCGTGCGCGGCGGCATCCGGGGCCGGGGAGGACCCGGCGGACCACGCCTCCCCATCCGCGCCCGCAACGGCGGGCACCGGCTCGACGGTGACGTCCTCCACCTCGACCCGCTCGAGCGCGGCCTCCAGCTCGGCCACCTCGAAGACCCGCGGGGGGCCGGCGAACGGCCCCCACCGCCTCCCCCCGTCGATGCTGTAGGCATGGCCCCCGCCGCTCCGCCGGACCAGCAGACGGCGTGAGGCGCGGCCTCCATCGAGGGCGATCTCGCCGCGGTCGAGCACCCCGTCCCGCTGGTCGATCAGCGCCCGGAGGACCACGGACCCCCCGCCGGGCGGGTCCGGCGGGGGACCGGCCGGCTCCGCCGCCACCGTGCGCTGACGGAACTCGAGGGTGGCGCGCACCCACCCGGCGTCCCCGAGACCGGCACGCATCTCCCGAAACAGGGCGCCGAGGGTGAGCCGCGGGGAAGGGGTCATGGCGGGGGAGTCTAGACTTGGAGCGGTGACCGAGACGGCGACAGACGCGGGAGCCGGGCTTCCGCCCCAGCCCCCGCCTCTGGCCCGGGCCGTCGCCCTGCTCCTCGTGACGCGCTTCCGGCTGCGCCTCACGGACCCGCGGGACAGCCGCCTCGGCGAGCTGACGGGCGGCTACGAGCTGGTGGCGGCCACCTGGACCGGCGAGCGGGCGGCGCTCGTGGGGTTCTTCCATCCGCCCGCCGATCCCACCGCCCAGGTGGAGGACCTCCACCGCCGCATCGGGGCCGCGCTGCGCTGGGGGGACAGCCGCCTCGCCATGCAGCCGGCTCGGCGGTGCGACATCCTCCTCGTGGCCCTGGGACCGGTCGGTGCGCAGCTTCCCCCGGCGGCGCACCCGGCGGTGAGGGTCGGCGTCATCTGGGCCGACCCGGCGACCGGCGGGACCGGCACCCTCCTCCCCCCGCCCGGCGGGCTCCCCGGGGCGGGGGAGGTCCGCGCCGCGGCTCGCGCCCTGCTCGGGGGAGCCGAGGCGCCCACGCTTGCGGCGGTGGACCTCGCGGAACGGGAGGCGGTGCGCGGGGGCCACGTCGCTCCGGCGCGGCGCGCCCTGGTCGCCACCCCGCGCCTCACCTACGCGCTGGTGGCCACCTTCGTCCTGTTCTTCCTCATCGAGAACACGGTCTGGCAGCACTACGGCTTCGGGTACCTCTACCCGTTCCTCGGGGTGGGCGGGATCGCCGCCCAGGTGCCGGCCGGCGGCGACTGGTGGCGCTACCTCAGCACCGCCTTCCTCCACTACCCGGGCGGCTTCGGCTTCTGGCCCGCCACCGGCATCGCCTCGTACCTCTCCCTCCATCTCATCGTCAACTCCTATTCGACCGTCGTCCTGGGCCGGATCATCGAGCCGCTCTACGGGCGGCTGGCCCTGCTCGGCGTCTTCCTCGCCACCGCGTGGGCGTCGAGCGGCGTCAGCGTGCTCGCGTACACGGTTCACCTCCCCGGCTCCAGCCCCGAGTTCCTGGGCGCCTCCGGGGGCCTCATGGGGCTGCTCGGCCTGCTCTTCACCCTCGGTCGCGTCCAGGGCCGCGACGTCCCGGCCGGTCTGGCCCAGGCGCTCCGGCGCGGGGTGCTGATCTCCCTGGCGCTCACCCTGGTGATCGGCTTCACCTTCTCCAGTGTCATCAACAACTACGCGCACATCGGGGGCTTCGTGACCGGAGCCCTCATCGGGCTGGCCATCCCGCCGGTGCGCGCGGTCGGCGGCTCCGACCTCGCACGCTGGCAGCGCGGGGTGCTCCTCGGCGTGGTCGCGGTGAGCGCGGTGGCCATGATCCTCGACGTCGTCAACTTCGGCCAGTTCCTGGCCAGCAACCCCCCGGTGCTCCCCACCTACGGCTGAGGCGGCGAGACGCCCGGCGTGGGGCGCGCCCCCCTACGCGGGGCGCGGTCGGGGCGCCCCCCACAGCGCCTCCAGGTCGTAGAAGGAACGCTCCCCGGGGAGGAAGACGTGGGCCACCACGGAGTCGAAGTCGATGCACGCCCAGGAGGCGTCGCGCAGCCCCGCGACGTGCAGGGGGCGCACCCCACGAGCCCGGCAGGCCTCCTCGATGCTGTCAACGATGGCCCTAACCTGACGGTCGGTGTCGCCTTCGCAGACCACGAAGAAATCGGCGATGGTGGTCCGCCCGCGGAGGTCGACGGCGACCACGTCGCGCGCCTTCTTGTCCTCGGCGGCCGCGCCGATCAGGGCCGCCAGCTCCTCGGATGTCATGGGTCCGCCATTATCATCGGTACAGCCCGCGCTCCGCGATGAGGCGCGCCACGGCCGGGGCGACCAGGCCCGCCAGCGGCTCCCCGGCGGCGGCGCGCCGGCGGATCTCGGTGGCGGAGACGTTCGGGGAGACGATGCCGAGGATCCGGGTTCGGTCGGGCCGGAACCCCAGGGCGAGCGCCTCCTCGCGGTGGATCGCCCCCTCGCCCGCCCGGTTGACCAGGGCGAAGTGGAAGCGCCCGAGCAGCTCTCGGGACCCGCGCCAGCCGTCCACGTGACGCGCCGCGTCGGCGCCGAGCACCACCCAGAGCTCCAGATCGGGGTGCAGCGATGCGAGGTCGCGCATGGTCTCGATGGTGTACGAGGGGCCGCGGCGGCGCAGCTCCAGGTCGAGGCTGCGCAGCCCGGGGGTCCCCGCGATGGCGGCGCGGCACATCTCCAGCCGGTCGGCGGCGGGCGCGTGAGCCGGCTCGCGCAGGGGCGGGACGCCGGCGGGGACCACCCACGCCTCCTCGGCCCGGATCCCCTCGCGCGCCTGCACGGCCACCGCCAGGTGGCCGAGGTGGAACGGGTCGAAGGTCCCTCCGAAGACGGCGATGCGCCTCCCCGCCATCAGGCGGACCGGAGCGGGGCACGCGGCCGGCGCCGGCGGCGTGCGGCGCCCTCCCCCGGGGCGGGTGCATCCGGGTCGGCGTAGGCGAACTCGGCGCCGGCGATGCGCACCGTGTCCCCCTCCCGGCAGCCCGCCGCCGCCAGCGCGGCGTCGACACCGGCGGCGCGGAGCCGCCGCTGCAGCGCCACCACCGCCTCGTCCTCGGCGAGATCGGTGCGCTCCACCATCCGCTCCACCGCGCTGCCCGTCACCACGTAGGCTCCGGCGGCGTCGCGGGTCACGCGCGGCGTCTCGGGGGCGCGCGGCGTGTGGCGGTAGAGGCGGTGCCCCCCGGCAGGCCCGCTCGGCGGGACCTCGGCCACGCCCTCCGCGAGGGTAGCGGCGACCATCGCCGAGAGCTCGGCGAGCAGCTCGGGCAGCCCGGCTCCGGTCACGCCGCTGATGCGCACCGCGCCGGGGATCGCCCTCTCCAGGTCGCGGGCGGCGCGCTCCGCGCCGGGCAGATCCATCTTGGTGAGCGCCACCACGGTGGGGCGAGCGGCCAGCCCGGGGCTGAACCCGGCCAGCTCCTCCTCCACCTGGCGGAGCGCCCGGCGCGCCGCGGTCGCGCCGGGGGTCGGGTCGACCAGATGGACGAGCACCCGGGTGCGATCCAGGTGGCGCAGGAACTCGGTGCCGAGTCCCGCGCCCCGGTGTGCTCCCTCGATCAGCCCGGGCACGTCGGCGAGCACCAGGACCCGCCCTCCCTCGACCTCCGCGACACCGAGATTGGGATGAAGGGTGGTGAAGGGGTAGTCGGCAATCTTGGGCCGCGCTCCGGTGAGGGCGGCGAGGAGGGTGGACTTCCCGGCATTGGGCAGGCCGACGAGGCCGACGTCGGCGATGAGCTTGAGCTCCAGGTGGATGGACCGCTGCTCCCCTCGCCCCCCCAGCTCGCCGACGCGAGGAGCCTGGCGCGTCGGCGTGGCGAAGCGGGCGTTGCCCCGGCCGCCGGGCCCTCCCGCGGCGACCACCAGGCGCTGCCCGGGGGCCACCAGGTCTCCCAGCACGTCCCCGGTCGCCACGTCGGAGACCACCGTCCCCGGAGGGACCGCCAGGATCGTGTCGGCGCCGCCACCGCCGGAGCGCTGGCCCGCCCCTCCGGGGCGCCCGTCGGCCGCGTGGAAGCGGCGGTGCTGGCGGTACCGGCTCAGGCTGTTCTCGCCCGGGTCGACCACCAGGACCACGCTGCCGCCCCGCCCCCCGTCGCCTCCGTCGGGCCCGCCGCGCGGGGCGCGCGGCTCGTGCCGGAAGCTGACAGCTCCCCTGCCGCCCCGCCCCCCGGCGACCTCGAGGACGACCTCGTCGAGGAAGCTCAGGACGCCGCCTCGGCGGCCTCCGCGGCGGACCGCGACGGCCGGTCGGCGATGTCGGCGAGGCGGAGGACGGGCAGGGGACGGATGCTCGCGCGGGTGCGGTCCCCGCCGCGCCGGTCGTAGGCGACCTCGCCGCTCACCAATGCGTAGAGGGTGTGGTCGCGCCCCACGCCGACGTTGGGTCCCGGCACGATGCGGGTGCCGCG
>JAJZNI010000150.1 GCA_021847925.1 bacterium | reverse complement strand
CGTGACCACCACGTCCGCCTCGTCCCTGACCGCGTCGACGACCCGCTCGACGTCCACGTGGTCGGAGATGTTGCCCCCGCAGTGGCAGACGTAGACGCCCAGCCGGCGGCGCGCGGGGTTCATGCCGCCGCCCCCCCGCCGCCCACCCGGGCCGGCGCCCCGGGCGGCGCCGCCCCCGCCTCGGCCCTGCGCCTCTCGAGGTACGCGGCCGCCTGCGCGACCGCGGCCCCCGCGTGCAGGATGGACTCGGGGATGTCGCGGGGCCCCGACGCCGCGCCGGCCACGAACACCCCGGGGATGGCGGTGGCGGCGGGGTTCACCTCGGCGTCGGTCTCCGCGACCCAGCCGTACTGGTCCAGGGTCAGCTCGCCGCTCTCGAACAGCCTCCCGGCCTCCGGGTTGGGCAGCACCCCCACGGCCAGCACCACGAGGTCGTACTCGGCCTCGGCGATCCTGCCGCCCCCGTCCACGTCCTCGTAGCGCAGCACCAGGTTGCCGTCCTCCTTCTCACTGATCGCGGCGACCCGTCCCTTGATGAAGTTCGTGCCCATCCCCCTGGCCTGCTCGTAGAACTCCTCGTAGCCCTTGCCGTTGGCCCGGATGTCGATGTAATGCACCGTGACGTCGGCGAGCGGCAGGGCGCCCATCACCAGCTGGTTCTGCTTCAGCGAGTACATGCAGCAGAACTTGGAGCAGAGGGGGTTGCCCACGGTCTGGTCCCGCGAGCCGGTGCACATCACATAGGCGATCCGCTCCGGGACCCGGCCGTCACTGGGCCGCAGCACCGTGGAATACGGGCGGGTCGGGGCCAGCAGGCGCTCCATCTGCACCCCGGTGATCACGTTGCGGTACCTCCCCCAGCCGTACTGCGGCTTGAGATCGGCCGGGAACACCCGGTAGCCGGTGGAGACGATCACCGCCCCGATCCCGCACTCCTCGTCCCGCGCCCGCATCGACAGGTCGATGGCGCCCGCGGGACAGGCGGCGATGCACTGGTGGCACTCCGAGCACACCCCGCAGTCGAGACAGCGGCCCGCCTGGGCCACCGCGTCCGCCTCGTCGAGGGGCGGCTCCAGCTCGGCGAAATCCGAGGGCGTGGGGATGAGCGCGCGGTGCGCCTCGAGCGGTGGCCGCCAGCTGTAGCCGCGCTGCCGGGCCAGCACCTCGTTCTTGTCCACCACCGGCAGGGGCTCCTCGAAACCGGCGAGCTCGAGGCCCTGCAGGTAGCGGTCCACCATGTGGGCGGCCCGCCGCCCGCTGCCGACCGCCTCCGCGATGGTGGTCGGCCCCGTCACGGCGTCCCCGGCAGCGAACACCCAGGGGATCGCGGTCTGCAGGGTGCGCCGATCCGCCGCCACAGAGCGCGGCCCCGAGATCGCCGGGAACGCGCCCGCGTCCGCGCCCATCCCCACCGCGACCACGGCGGCCTCGCACTCCAGCGAGGTGCGCGCGCTCTCGTCGTACTGCGGCCGGAACCGCCCCTCCTCGTCGAACACCGCCAGGCAGCGCTTCAGCTCCATGCCGGCGACACGCCCCTCGCCGGTGAGGGCGGCGATGCCCCAGCCGTCGTGAAGCTCGATGCCCTCGGCGAGGGCCTCGTCCACCTCCCAGTCGTACGCCGGCATCTCGTCGCGCCGCTCCAGGCAGACCAGGTGCACCGCTGCGGCACCGAGCCGGCGGGCGCTGCGGGCGGCGTCGATCGCCACGTTCCCACCGCCCACCACCACGACGCGGCGACCGCCGAGATCGGGGGGGTGGCCGAGCCGGATCGCCTTCAGGAAGTCCAGGGCGGTGCTCACCCCCTCCAGCTCGTCCTCGCCGGCGACCCGCAGCCGGGCCGGGATCGGGGTCCCGGTCGCGACCACGCACGCCTCGAAGCCCTCGGCGTGGAGCCGCTCCAGATCATCGACACTGTGGTTCACCTCGATCTCGACGCCCAGCTCGGGCAGGGCGGCGAGATCGCGGTCCACGATCTCCGCCGGAAGGCGGTACGCGGGGATCGACAGGCGCGGGGCTCCCCCCGCCACCGGGGCGGCCTCGAAGATGGTCACGCCATATCCGGCGCGGGCCAGCTGCCAGGCCGCGGTGACCCCCGCCGGCCCCGAGCCCACCACCGCGACCCTCCGGCCGTTGGATGCGGGCCGCTCCCGGGTCGGCGTCTGCGCGCGGGCGTGATGGCTGTCGTCGATGAACCGCTTGAGCCGGCGGATGGGCAGGGGACCCTCCAGGCTTCCCCGCGTGCACTCCTGCTCGCAGGGCGCGTAGCACGCCCGCCCCAGCGTGCCCACGAGCGGTGTCGTCTCCGACACGAGGTCATACGCCTCCTCGTAGTTCCCGCTGCGCACCAGCGACACGTAGCCGTGCGCCCTCACCCCGGCCGGACACGTGGAGCTGCACGGCGACGTCCCCGCCCGCTCCACCAGCGCCTTCTGGGGAATCGCCTGCGGAAACGGGATGTAGGCCGCCCGCCGTGACACCAGGTCGTTGTTGAACTGGTCGGGCACCGCCACCGTGCACGCCTGCTCGCACTGCCGGCAGCCGGTGCACAGCGACTCGTCGACGAAGCGGGGCTTGCGGTGCACCGTGGCCCGAAAGCCGCCCTCGCCGTCCCTGCGCAGGCGCCCCACCTCCGCGTCCGTCAACACCGTGACGTTGGGATGGTGCGCGGTCGCCGCCATCTTCGGGGTGGAGATGCAGCTCGCGCAGTCGAGGGTCGGGAAGACCTTGCTGAGCAGGATCATCTTCCCGCCGATCGACGGCTCCTTCTCCACAACCAGCACCCGGTATCCCATGTCACCGAGCTTGATCGCCGACTCCATGCCCCCGATGCCGGCCCCCACCACCAGCACGTCGTACCCGCGCCCCGCGCCGCCCGTGCCGGCGCTCCCCGCGGCAAGCCCCGCCTCGCCGGCCTGCGCCTCGCTGCCCGCCATGACCACTCCCTCTACGCCGCGGCTTCCGTCTCCGCCAGCGACGCGCTGAACGCGGTCACCTGGCGTGC
>JAJZNI010000020.1 GCA_021847925.1 bacterium | reverse complement strand
GATGCCGGCTCCGGCGCCGATGCCGGCCGCCACCAGGGTCACGAGGGCGACCAGCAGGGCCGCGACCAGCCACGCGCGGAGGCTCCGAGGTGGGGAGAGCGGGGGTGGGGGTGGCGGTGGCGGTGGATACCAGCCGCCCCCGGGCGGCCCGACCCCCCCGGCCCCGGGTGTCCCCGGGGGTGGCCACCAGGGGCTCGCCGGGGCGGATGCCGGGGGTGGAGGCGGGGGGCAGGCTCCGTCCGCTGCCCCGGGGGACCACCCCTCGGGCGGGATCAGGCTGCCTGCGTCCACCGGAGCACTCCCTGCGCTGTCCTCTCACGATAGCCGGGCGCCCCGGGCCGACGCACCGGGACCGCCTGCCGGCCGGCTGCGACACTCCTCGGTCTGTCCTGCTACACTCCTGCCCAATGCGGACCGGTCCTGCGCTGCCCGTCTTCTTCTCCCGCTGGGGGCAGATGGACTTCGTCCGCCACGTCGCCTGCGCCTGTATGTGACAGCCGCCTCCAGGGCGGCCGGTCTGAGCATCAGCTCACCTCAGCAGCGCAGGTGACCTCGGGTCGCCCGCCCGCCTCTCCGGCCGCGCCACCTCGCATGTCGCGGTCAACGCCGGCCGTCCGGCCGGTCACCGGAGAAGCACCCCAGTGGACACACCGAGAAGGACCCACCGCCCGCTGAGCGGCGCCGCCCTGGAGGGCGTGGCGGCCGAGAGCATCCTCACCTGGGCGTTCGAGCGATTCGAGCGCGTGGCGATCGTCGCCAGCTTCCAGGCGGAGTCGGTGGTCCTGATGGACATGGCGTGCCGCATCCGTCCTCACGTCGACGTGATCACCCTGGACACCGGCCGGCTTCCCCAGGAGACCCATGACCTGATCGACGTCCTGCGGCGCCGCCTGCCGCTGCGCCTGCGCGTCGTGAGCCCCGATCCCGACGAGCTCGAGGCGATGGTGGCCGAGCACGGCGTCAACCTCTTCCACCGCTCTCCCGAGCTGCGCCGGCACTGCTGCGACGTTCGCAAGGCCCGGCCGCTGGCGCGCGCCCTGGAGGGCTACGGCGCCTGGGTGACCGGGCTGCGCCGGGAGCAGTCCGAGAGCCGGGCCGGCACCCCGGTGGTCGCCCTCGACCGCGCGCACGGGGGCATCGTCAAGATCGCCCCCCTCGCGACCTGGAACCGGGAGCGCGTGCGCGAGTACCTCGAGACCCACGACCTGCCCCAGCACGCTCTCTACCGGCGCGGCTACACGTCGATCGGCTGCGCGCCCTGCACCCGCGCCACCCGGCCGGGCGAGGACGAGCGCGCCGGGCGCTGGTGGTGGGAGATCGGAGCCGTCAAGGAATGCGGCCTGCACGCCGCGGAGAACACTCACGCGGGCGGCCCGGCCGTCGCCGCACCGGGAGCCATCGCATGAGCAGAGGTTTCGTGATCTGGTTGACCGGGCTCTCGGGCGCGGGGAAGTCGACCATCGCCGCGCGTCTGGAGGTGGAGCTCAGCCTCCTGGGGCGCGGCGTCACCGTGCTCGACGGGGACGAGGTGCGCACCCACCTCTCCAGGGGGCTGGGCTTCTCCAAGGAGGACCGCGATACGAACATCCGCCGGATCGGATACGTGGCCCGCCTGGTCGCGAGCCACGGGGGGGTCGCGATCGTGGCCGCCATCTCCCCCTATCGCGAGGTGCGCGACGAGGTTCGCGGTCTGACCCCGCACTTCGTCGAGATCCACGTCCGCTGCGGCCTGGACGAGCTGGTGCGCCGGGACGTGAAGGGCCTCTACGCCAAGGCGCTGCGCGGCGAGATCGCCCACTTCACTGGCGTGAGCGATCCCTACGAGGAACCGCTCGCGCCCGAGGTTGCCGTCGACAGCGAGCGGGAGACCGTCGAGGTGTCGGTGGAGCGGATCCTCGACACTCTGGAGCGGCTCGGCCACGTCTGGCGGGGCGTGCGGCCCCGTCTGCTGGAGGATGCCGACGCCGCCCGCGAGGAGGCGGCCGGGCTGCCGGTGCTGGAGATCGGCCCCCACGGGGCGGCGGACGCCGGGATGCTGGGCAGCGGAGCCCTCTCGCCGCTCCGCGGCTTCATGGGCTCGGCCGACTACCGGGCGGTCCTCGAGGAGGGGCGCCTCGCGGGCGGCCATCCCTTCACCATCCCGGTGGTCCTGCGCGTGTCCGACGAGGAGGCCCGGCGCGCGCGCACCCGTGAGCGGCTGGCGCTGCGTCACGGCGGGGACGTCGTGGCCGTCGTCGACGTCGCGGAGGTGCACCCCATCGACCCGGAGCGTGAGGCCACCTCCGTGTACGGGACCGACGAGGAGGCCCACCCCGGGGTGCGCCTGCTCCGTGCGTCGGGGCGCTGGGCCATCGCCGGCCCGGTGACCGCGCTGCGCCGCCCCGACACCGGGTTCCCGCGCCACGACCTCACCCCGCTCGAGGTCCGGGCGATCAAGGGGGAGCGCGGCTGGGCGACGATGGTCGGGTTCCAGACGCGCAACCCGGTGCACCGCGCCCACGAGTACCTCCAGAAGGTCGCCCTGGAGAACATCGACGGCCTGCTCCTGCATCCCCTGGTGGGGGAGACCAAGAGCGACGACATCCCCGCCGCGACCCGGATGGCGTGCTACGAGGAGCTGCTCCGCGGCTACTACCCGGCGGATCGGGTGCTGCTCGCCACCAACCCGGCCTGGATGCGCTACGCGGGGCCGCGGGAGGCCGTCTTCCACGCCCTGATCCGGCGCAACTACGGCTGCACCCACTTCATCGTCGGTCGCGATCACGCCGGGGTTGGCAATTACTACGACACCTACGCCGCGCACCGCATCTTCGACGGCTACCGTCCGGGCGAGCTGGGCGTCGAGATCCTGCGATTCGAGCACAGCTTCTGGTGCCGGGCCTGCGGAGGGATGGCCTCGACGCGGACCTGCCCGCACCCCGCCGACGAGCGCGCGGCGCTGAGCGGGACCAGGGTGCGCGAGCTGCTCGCCGCCGGGGAGCCGCTGCCCGCCGAGTTCACCCGGCCCGAGGT
>JAJZNI010000108.1 GCA_021847925.1 bacterium | reverse complement strand
AGGAACCGCAACCCAGGTCCCCGCCGTGTAGTGCGCGGCGACGGGCTGTGAGCCGCCGCCCACCGCCCAGCAATCGTCCGAGGATACGCACGTGATAGCGCTGTCAGGGAAGCTGGTTGGGACGGGCGCGATTGTCCAAGCGCCCCCCAGATAGTGCTCCAGCAGGGGAACGGCGGGCGTCTGGCTCGAGTCTTCGCCGAGAGCCCAGCAGACTTCCGTGGAGGGGCACGTGACGAGCTGGAGCGAGGACATTGTCGACGGTGCCGGAACCGTCACGGCTTGCCAGGAGGTCCCATCGAAGTGCTCAACAAGAGGTTGGAAGGTGGCAACGCTCCGCGAGTTCGTTTGTGAACCGTAGCGCCCTACCGCCCAGCAGTCGTCGGCGCTCGGACAGGTGACGGCATCCAGCTCGTCGAGACCGGTCATCTGGGGACTGTCCACCACCTGGAACCCAGAGCCGGTCTCCCTCTCGACCACCGGCTGGAGGATGCCGTCGTTGGTTTGCCCGGCCGGGGGTACCAGGAAGCCCACCGCCCAGCATTCCTCCTCACTGACGCAGGTCAAGTCGTTGAGCACGACCGGTCCGGCCACACTGACGCTGCTCCACCGGTTGTGAGTGTCTTGCCAGACCGTGCTGGGACTGGCGCCTCCGACGCTGTTCACATTGCTGTCGCCTTGGGGCGACCCGAGGAGAAGGCACTGATCGAGTGCGACACACGAGATGGCGCTGGCGGAGCCGAAATAGCCGCTCGGGAGACTGCCGTTGACCCAATGCGTGGATGCTCCCGAGGACGAGGGCCTGCCTGGGCTGGTGACATTGAGATCGGCGACGTGCACCGCGAGCGCGACGACGGCCACCGCGACCAGGACCGTCGTCATGAGCCCTCCCGCGGCAGCGCGACGGAGGCGCCGCCGTCCGCCGTGAGAGTACGCGAACTCGAGCGCTCGCTGCTCGAGACCGGGAGGAGGTGACTGCCGCTTGTCGTGGGCAACGTAGGAGCGTGCCATGCGCACGAGCTCATCGTCAGAGATGCGAACTTCAGGCATCGCTAAGCTGCCTCCTCACCCTGGAGATCGCACGCCCCAGGTGGCTGCGCGCAGTGCCGGGCCTGCAGCCGAGGAACTCCGCGCATTCATTGACAGTGAAACCGTGGCCCAGGTGAAGGACGAACATCGCGCGCTGCCGTGCTGGGAGCGAGCGCAGGGCGCCCTCCAAGGCGAGCAGGGAACCATACGGCTCGCCCACCTCGGGTCCCGCGAGCTCGGTGCCCGCAGCGCGGCTCACAGGTAAGCTCCTGCGGCGGCGAAGGCGTCGTTGGCTGATGCAGCGGGTGACGCAGATGCGTGTAAGCCATGCCGCTTGGCGGTCCGGCTGTCGGAGCGAGGGCAAGGCTCGCCAAGCCGAGAGGAACGTCTCCTGGACGGCGTCCTCCGCCTCACCTACGTCGTGGAGGAGGGAGAAGGCAAGAGCGTAGAGCCGCCTTGTCTCCCGCGCGACGCCGAGTTCGAAGGCGCGGCGGCGCTCCTCCTCAGCAGCGCTCATAGTCATGTCGATCGTCGACGATCCCATACCTATTCAGACGCTGGGGGCTCTGCCTCTTCTTACTCACCTGCGCTGCGGGGTCAAGATTCTCGGTCTCCGTGGAATGTGAGGTGACAGTCCCCCGCGAGGCCTCTGCCAGATGGCAGAGAGTCCGGGGGAATCCAAACCCACCCGACCCACGGAGGACCGTCACATGGGAACCTACCACCGAGGCGTGGATGTCGTCCCGTCAGACCGGGCCAAGCAGCTCGCCCGGGATCTGAAGATGCCGGAGGCGGTCACCATCGCCATGGATGATCTCGCCGGCGCCTGCCAGGAGGGGCTCCTGGCGCTCTGCGTCGGCGCCGGCCTCAAGGCGATGCACTGCCTGATCGAGGAGAGCGTCACCACCGTCGCCGGGCCCAAGGGCAAGCACGAGCCAGCCCGCCGGGCGACCCGGCACGGCAGCGAGGACGGAGCGGTCACCTTGGGCGGCCGGCGCATCCCCGTCCGCCGTCCCCGGGTGCGCACCGTCGACGGCAAGGCGGAGGTGGCGATCCCCGCCTACGACCTCTTCGCCTCTCGCGACCTGCTCACCGAGATGGCGGTGGGCCGCCGGCGCCCTCCGCTGAGGGGTCAGGCCGCGGACTCGCAGGCCGAGGGGTCCGGGTGGGCGCCCACCCGCTGGAAACCGAGCACCACGCCCGTCCTCACCACCGCGACGCATCCGATCTGGACGCCGGCGAGGTGCATGGCGGCGACCACCGTCCCGACGTCGAGCACCGCCTGCCCGCGGGGGTCGACCATCGTGCGCATGAACCCGGGAAGCACCTGGTTGCCCACGTCGATCTCGTCGACGAGGATCTGCGGGTCCCCGCCCACCAGGTGGGGGGTGAGGCGGACCGTGACGATGACGGGGAGAGGGCCCAGGTGGCTGCGCGCGCTGAGCAGGAGACGCCCGCCGCCCGTGTGGACCTGCACGTCGGTGAAGGTGCGGGGGTCGGGGTTCTGCGCCGCCGCGATCACGGTGAGGTCCCGGTCGCTGACCGTGACGGTGGGATCGGTGCTCCCCCGACCGATCTGCACGGCGAGGGCGCCCGCGAGACGCGCCGCGATGGCCTGGGTGGACCCGCCGTCGTCCGCCCCCGGGGGCGCGCCGCCCAGGAAGGCCGGCGTCGCCGTGAGGCGCACGAGGAGCACGGCGGCCGCCGCGCAGACGACGGCCACGATCGCGAGGAGGGCGCAGCAGCCGCGCACGCGTCCCCTCTGCCCCCGTCGCCGGGAACGCCGCGGGCGCGGAGGCCGTGGGTTGACGGTCACGAAGGCCCGGGAGGCGGGGCCGGCGCGGGCGGAGGCGATCACGGTCGCCCCCACCATAGCCGGTACCCGCCGCTGCCGAGCGTGCCGGGTCAGGCCGCGACGCTCGCCTCCGCCGCGCCGCTGCGGACCCGGCGGGTCGCGGCGCGCGGCACCAGCAGGGCGAATGCCGTGCCGACGGCGAGGACGCTCGCTCCCACGAGCACGGCCGGCTGCAGGCCGTGCACGAACGTCTCGGGGGTCGCGTAGCCGCCGACGCTGGAGAAGACGGTGCCGAGCACCGCGACCCCGAAGACCCCGCCGAGCTCGCGGATGGCGTTGTTGGCTCCCGACGCCTGGCCGACCTCGTGCGGGCGCACCGCCCCGAGGACGGCGTTGGCGGAGGGGGCGAAGACCAGGGCCATGCCCGCCCCGGCCAGGACGAAGGGGGGGATGAAGAGCGGGTACGCGACCCCTGGGGAGAGCAGCAGGGCGATCCAGGCGAGGGCCCCCGCCTGGAGGGCCAGCCCCGCCGCCATCAGGGGACGGCTGCCGAGGCGATCGGAGAGGATGCCGGCCACGGGCGCGACCAGCATCGGCATGCCGGTCCAGGGGAGGGTGCGCAGCCCCGCCTGCAGGGCGGTGTAGTGCTGGGCGGTCTGGAAGAACTGGGCGAGCAGGAACACCGAGCCGAACATCCCGAAGTACATGGAGTAGGAGACGGCGCTGGTCGCCGAGAAGGCGCGGCTGCGGAAGAAGTGGAGCGGCAGCATCGGCTCGGGGGCGCGCCGCTCCCAGGCGACGAAGGCACCGAGGAGCAGCGCGCCGCCGAGCATGGAGCCCGTCACCGTGGCGCTGCCCCAGCCCAGCGCGCCGGAACGCACCACGCCGTAGACGATGCCGAAGAGGCCCGCGGTGGCGAGGAGCACCCCGGGGAGGTCGAAGCGGCGCTCCCGGCCGCGGCTCTCGGTGAGGCGCACCATGGCGAGCGGGACCACCACCGCGCCGACCGGAACGTTGATCCAGAAGATCCAGTGCCACGAGATGCCGCTCACCACGGCGCCGCCGATGACCGGGCCGAGGGCCACGCCGAGCCCGCTGATCCCGGACCAGATCCCGATGGCGAGCCCGCGCCGGCCGGCCGGGAACGCCTCGGAGAGAAGGGTGAGGGTGAGAGGCATCACCACCGCGGCGGCGGCGCCCTGCACGGCCCGGGCGGTGATGAGCTCGGCCGCGCTGGTGCTGAGCGCCGCCGCCGCCGAGCCGAGCGTGAAGAGGCTGAGCCCGGCGATGAACATGCGGCGGCGGCCCAGGCGATCGCCGAGCGCGGCACCGGTCAGCATCAGGACGGCGAAGCTCAGCGTGTAGGCGTTGACCGTCCACTCCAGGGAATCGATGCCGGCGCGGAGGTCGACGCGGATGCTGGGCAGGGCCATGGTGACCACGAGGTTGTCCAGGGTGACCATGAAGAGGGCCAGCGAGACCAGGGCCAGGGTCCACCCGGGTCGGCTGCGGGTCGAGGGCATCGGAGGGCTCCTTATTGATGGGTCGATAATTATCTGGGGCGAAAAAAAAGGTCAGCCGCCCGCGGGCCGGGGCGCGACGTCGGATGCGGCAGGGGACGGGGGGTGATCCGCCCCCCCTGTGCAGGCCGGCTTCTCCCAGAGCGGCTCGCAGATGTCCTGCAGCCCGAGGATGGTGGTGACGTTGGCGAGCATCCCCGAGGCCAGGAACTCGGCGAGCTCCCGGGGCGTGGCGCCGCTCATGCTGACGATGTCGTCGCAGAGGGCGCGGAAGCTGCGGGCCACGTGACGGCGGATCTCGGGGTCGCCGGCGGCGGCGTAGGACTGCAGCTGCATCAGGAGCTCGACGCGGTCGGCGATCAGCTCGGGGTAGGCGTGCCCCATCCGGTGCAGGGGCGCGGAGGGGTCCGTCTCCCCCCGGGCGGCGTCGCGGAAGTTGGCCCGGATCCGGCCGACGACCCGGTCGTGCGCTGCCAGGAAGAGGTCGCGCTTGCCGCTGAAGAGGGCGTAGATGTACGGCTGGCTGATCCCCGCGCGCTTGGCGATGGCGGCCGTGCTCGCCGCCGCGTAGCCGGCCTCCGCGAACTCACGGATCGCCGCCTCGATCACCTGGCCGCGGCGCTCCTCCGCGCGGCGGCGGAGGTGGGTGGATCGCTCGGGAGTGGGCACGGGAGGATTATTGATAAATCTATCAATAGATGTCAAGCCCCTCCACCACCCCCCTGAGCCGGGGCCCCCGCGCCGCCCGGGGGAGCGGCCGGGTCAGCGCCTGGCCGCGGCTCGCCGCGGGGGGCTCGGCAGGTGGAGCACGCGAGCGCCGGTGCCCGCCGGACGCCGCCGCTGCCGCTCCAGGAGGTCGACGAGGTCGTCCGGGTCGAGCGGGGGGGCGAGGTGGAACCCCTGGGCCCACTGGCCCGGGTAATCGCCGAGCGCGCGCATATGCTCGAGGTCCTCCACCCCCTCGGCGACCACGGTGACCCCGAGGCTGTGCCCGAAGGAGAACACGGCGTGCGAGAGCCCCCCGCCGTCCGCCGCCCCGAGGGTGGTGGTGAAGGCCTTGTCGATCTTGATGATGTCGATCGGGAAGTCGCGCAGGCGGCTGAGGGAGGAGTGGCCGGTCCCGAAATCGTCGAGGGCGATGCGGACGCCCAGCTCGCGGAGCTGCTGCAGCCGGCCGGTCGCCGCCTCCACCTCGTCGACGGCGAGGCTCTCGGTCACCTCGACGATGAGGTGGCGCGGCTCCAGCCAGGACGTCTCCAGGACGTGGCGCACCTCCTCGATGAAGGCGCCTCGCTGCAGCTGGCGCGGCGAGACGTTGACCGCGATCGAGACGTCGTCGCCCCGCTCCTGCCAGCGACGCGCCTGCGCGCACGCCGCCTCCATCACCCACAGTCCGATGGGCGCGATGAGCCCGGTCTCCTCGGCCAGCGGGATGAAGTCGGCAGGCTGCACCAGGCCGTGGCGCGGGTGCCGCCAGCGCAGCAGCGCTTCGGCCGCCACCACCTCGCCGGTGGTGGTCGCGAACATCGGCTGGTACTGCACGACCAGCTCGTCCCGCTCCAGGGCGCGGTGAAGGTCGGCCTTGAACTGGTGCCGGCTCCTCACGGCCTCGTGCATGCTGGGAGCGAACACCTCCCAGCGCCCCTTGCCCAGGCCCTTGGCGGTGTACATGGCCTCGTCGGCGTTGCGGAGGAGCTCGTCGGCCTCGACCTCCCCGGCCACGCCGGTGGCGATGCCGATGCTGGCGCGCACGATGATCTCCTCGCCCAGGACCTGGAAGGGCTCGCGCAGCCGCTCCACCACGCGGCCCGCCACGGCCGTGGCCGCGCGGCTGTCGGCGATCCCGGGGAGGAGCACCGCGAACTCGTCGCCACCCAGGCGCGCGGCCAGAGCGCCGGGGCGCAGGCACTCGCCGATGCGCCCGGCGACGGCCCGGAGCAGCTCGTCGCCGACCACGTGCCCCAGGCTGTCATTGACCGTCTTGAAGTCGTCGAGGTCGATGAAGAGGACCCCGGTCGCGTCGGTGCCGCCGGCGAGCGCGTCGCCGACGCTCGCGTGGAAGAGGGCGCGGTTGGCCATCCCGGTGAGGGGATCGTGGAGCGCCTGGTGACGGAGCTTGTGCTGGAGGTCGGTGAGCTGGCGCAGCGAGTGGACGAGGCGCCCGTTCTCCAGGGTGCTCCCGGTGTGCGCCGCCAGCATCTCGAAGAGGCGGAGGTCCACACCGGCGAAGGTGCTGACCTGGCCCAGCCGGTTGCCCACCAGCATCAGGCCGATGGGGCGCGTCTCGCCGCGCAGCACGGCGATCATGCCGTCGCGCAGCCCCTCGCGCTCCAGGAAGGATGCCGTCTGGGGGTCGCCCGCAGACGGGTCGAGGATCGCGGGGGCGTGTGCCGCCATCCCGGCGATGAGCCGCTCCTCGTCCCCGTTCAGCTCCAGGGAGCGCATCGGCTCGGCGCCCTGTGGCCCCACCCCGGCGCGCACCATGGTCTCCGCGTCGCGGGTCGGAAAGATGACGACCTGCGCCACCTCGGCATGAAAGGTCGCGCAGCATCCTTGGAGGACGTCGAGGAGCGCGAGGTCCACGTCCTCGCTGACCTGGAGACGGCGGCTGGACCGGTACAGGAAGTCGACCTGCCTGCGGTTCTCGTGCTCGGCGACGTAGGCGCGGTAGGCGATCGCCACCCCGCCCGCGGGGACGACGAGGAGCCAGACCACCTCGGGGTGGAACCAGAGCACGGTGACCCCGATCAGCCCCAGGCAGGTGTTGATCACGATGCCGAAGACCGCCATCGCGTAGCCGGTCACCAGGCTGGTTCGATCCACCCGCCCCTCGGCGAGGAGGATGACGAGGGCGAAGGCGACCACCTGGAGGGTCCCGGCCGCCGTCACCGCGGCGAGCACGGCGGCCACCGAGACGTTCCCGATGCTCCCGTGCGCGGCGATGCGGTCGAAGATGAGGATCGCGACCGCGGCGCAGAGCGTGAGGTTGCTGAGGTTGAAGGCGAGCTTGAGCGGTGACTGGCGCCGGACCAGGGTCAGCGCCACCGCGGCTCCGAGCAGGCACGCGAGCACCACGCTGAGAGAGGGATCGAAGAAGAGGCCGAGGACCAGCGGGACCTCGGTGAGCGAGAACGACTGCGCCTCGCTCCGGAGCTGGACGTGGACGACGCAGGTCTCGGCGAGCGCGAAGAGCGCGGCGAGCAGCCACCACGGGATGGTGAGGGGCGCCGCCCGGGTGGGCAGGGAGGCGACCTGCACGGTGGCGAGACCCGCGACCACGGCGAGGGCGGCGGTGAAGGCGGCGACCCGGGCCGGCCGCCGGGCGAGCTCACGCGCGAGCCGCGACGCCACCCGGGAACCGCGCGGGGTGGGGCGGGGCGGCGGCGGCGGAGCTGGCATGGGAGGCTACACGGCGCGGGAGGTGGAGGTCAGCCCCACGCCGCGGTCGCCCAGACGGCCGAGGACCAGGTCACGCCCGACCAGGTCACGCCCGACCAGGTCACACCCGACCAGGTCACACCCGACCAGGTCACGCCTGACCAGGTCACACCCGACCAGGTCACGCCCGTCCACGTCCCCGCGGACGTGGAGAGCGCCGACCAGGGCGTCCCGGCCCAGGTGTCCCCGGTCCACGGCACGTAGGCCCAGCTGTCCCCGGTGCAGCTGTAGACGTAGTAGTCGCCGGTCCACGCCGCGCCGTTCCACTCGTCGCCCTGGTAGCTGTCGGCGTACGACTCCACGGTCGCGAGCTGCGCGGTGTTGACGGCGTTGCCGAAGATGTCCCTCTCACCGGTGAGCTCGACGCCGTTGAGGCTCACGTGGTCGGTGCCGCGCGACGCCTCGAGCGACCCCGTGCCGGTCGAGCGCGGGAAGCTCTGGATGACCGGCGGGAGGGGGGCGCTCACCGCGGCCGAGGCCATCACCTCCCCGTGGCCGGACGCGGCCGGGCTCCCGCCCACCACCGGCACCGCGGTGCCGGTGAGGAGGGCCTTGACCTGGTCCGGCGTGGCCCAGGGGTGCTCCTGCACCAGCAGCGCGGCGACGCCGGAGACGACCGCCGCCGCCTCGGAGGTGCCGCTTCCCAGGAAGAACCGGCCGTCCACCGTCGCGGTGGCCCCGAAGCCGTCGTCGATCACCGACCCGGGGTCGCGCAGGCTGACCACCGAGGTGCCCGGCGCGACCACGTCGGGGCCGCGCGTGGGGCTGCCGCGGCTGGAGAAGGGCGCCACCGCGAAGCCCCCGCCGGCGGCGGGCGCGCTGGCCCCCACCGCGATGACGTAGGGGTCGTCCGCGGGATCGGCGAGCTGCGAGGAGGCGGTCCCCCGGTTGCCCGCCGACACCACCACCACGATCCCCTGGTGCCAGGCCGCCTCGGCGGCGTAGGCGAGGGGGTCGAGCAGGTAGGACTGGGTGCTGTCGGTGCCGAAGCTCAGGTTGAGGACGCGGATGTTGTAGCCGTTGGTGTAGCGCTGCTGGACCACCCAGTCGATCGCCGCCAGGACCTGGGAGACGTCGACGGCGCCGCTGGCGCTGCCCACCTTGACGTTCACGATGTGCGAATCAGGGGCGATGCCGAGGAAGTCGGTGGTGTCACCCGCGTACGCGCCGGCGACGGCTCCCGGGTCGCGGCCCGCGATGATCCCGGCCATGAACGTGCCGTGGCCGTTGGCGTCCAGGTAGCGCACCGACGCGGAGGCGTTGTCGAAGGAGAGGTCCGGGCCGTTGATGACCTGTCCGGGGCTGCCCAGCCCCTCCACCGGGGTGACCCCGGTGTCGATGAGGGCGACGCCCACGCCGGCACCGGTGTAGCCGTCGCTCCACGCCTGGTCGACGCCGAGCTCCTGCTCGATGCGGGCCAGCGACCCTGGGTAGGCGGTGAGCCCGGCCGCCGACGGGTAGGAGTAGGAGGCGAGCCGCACCGGCCCGTCGGGCGTCACCTCGGCCACGCCCGGCTGCGCGGAGAGCCACGCCAGGGCCCCGGAGGGGACCTGGGCCACGCTCGCCGTGATCAGCGGGATCTGCTCGACCACCCGCCCGGCGGCGGCCGCGATGTCGGCGTCGGCCGCGGCGAGCTGTCCGGGCAGCGCGCGGACGATGACCCGCTGCGGGGGCGTCCCGGCTCCGGGTGCCGTCGCCGCCGACGCGGGCACACCGGCCAGGACCACGGCCGCGGCGGCCCCGAGCCCGGCGAGGAACGCGCGCGCGCGCCTGCGGTCGTCCCAGGTGATGAATGAGAGCGGGCGCATTCCTCTCGTGTCCTCCAGTTCCGCCTGCACTGGCCCCCCGTCGGGACCCCCTGTGTCCGCAGATTAGGGACCGCACCGTATCAATCGGCTCAATCATTCCGTGACAGAACGCCGACATCGCAGCCTTTCCCGACGGTCCTGTCACGGGTCGGTTGCGCCACGCCACAGCCCACGAGAGAGCGGTTGCAGAGCCGGCGGCGGGGCGGCCGGCGGGGGGCGGCCGGGGGTCCGGCCGGCGACGCTATCCTGGACCGGTGAGCCCCTCCCCGGAGCCCGCCGCGGCGGCCCCGACCCGCACCGTCCACGCCGGCTGGGGCCTGGCCGTCGTGATGATCGGGGTGCTGATCACCGCCGTCGACACGACCATCGTGGTGCTCGCCCTCCCGGAGATCGAGCGGGGGCTCCACGTCGACGTCGCCTCGGTGATCTGGGTGGTGATCGGCTACCTGCTGGTGATCACCCTGCTCGCCACCCAGGTCGGCCGGCTCGGGGACATGTTCGGACGGGTGCGCATGTACGAGGCCGGCTTCGCCGTCTTCATCGCCGGCTCGGCGCTCTGCGCCCTGTCCTGGAACGGCGGCGCCCTGATCGGCTTCCGGATCCTGCAGGGACTGGGCGGAGCGCTGGTCACGGCCAACAGCGGCGCGGTCATCGCCGACCTCTTCCCGCCGCACCTGCGAGGGCGCGCCTACGGGTTCAACGGCATCGGCTGGAGCGCGGGGGCGGTGCTGGGGATCGTGCTCGGTGGGGTCATCGTCACCTACATCTCCTGGCGCTTCATCTTCTGGATCAACGTGCCCATCGGCGTGCTGGCCATCGCCCTGGCACTCCGCGTGCTCCACGACCCCGGGCAGCGGCGCCGGCATCATCTCGACCTGCCGGGGATGGCGGCGCTCGGCCTCGGTCTCTTCGGCGTGCTCTGGGCGGTGACCTCGCTGGCCACCTCCTCCGTGGACCCGGCACTGGTCGGTTACCTGGTCGGCGGCGTCGCCTGCCTCGCCCTCTTCGCTCTCATCGAATGGCGGCGCGAGGAGCCGATGCTGCAGCTCTCCCTGCTGCGGGTGCCGACCATGACCCCCTCGCTGCTGGCCGCGCTCTTCCAGGGGCTCGCCAACTTCGCCGTCCTCTTTCTCCTGATCATGTACCTGCAGGGCCCGCGCGACCTCTCGGCGCTGGACGCCTCGCTGCTGCTGGTGCCCGGCTACATCGTGGGAGGCTGCATCGGGCCCTTCGCGGGCCGGCTCGCGGACCGCGTGGGGCCGGTGATCCCCGCCACCTTCGGCCTCGGGGTGCAGATCCTCGCGCTCCTCGTCTACGCCCAGCTGAGCACGACCACGCCGCTCTGGGTGGTGGTGGCCGGCAGCGTGGTCAACGGCATCGGCAACAGCAGCTTCTTCCCCGCCAACAGCTCGGCGGTGATGAAGGCCTCGCCGCCCCAGCTCTTCGGCGTCTCCTCGGGGATGCTCCGGACCTTCTCCAACGTGGGGATGGTGTTCTCCTTCTCGATGGCCCTGGTGCTGGCCTCGCGGACCATCCCCCAGCACCTCGCCTTCGCCATCTTCGTCGGCTCCGCGTCGCTGCACGGAGCGATCGCAGGGGCCTTCACCAACGGCCTGCACACCGCCTTCTACGGCTCCATGGCGCTGATGGGGGTCGCCGCCCTGCTCTCCGCCAGCCGGCGGCGCGGCTGGGGGGCGCACACCCGGCCCGCGACGGCGGGCGAGGGCGCGGCGCCGGCTCCGGCACCGACACCGGTGAGGACGCGGGCCGGCGCGCTGCGCGGCGGCGGGGGACCGGGCTGACCCACCCGTCCCGGTGCCGCACCGCCCTCCGCCGCCGCGTCGTGGGACGCCGGCGCCCGGTGAGGGCACCCGCTAGTTCGGCAGCTCGGGGTGGGAACCCACCCGGGTCGGGCGGGGCACCGGGACGCTGAGCCGGCGGCCGCCCGGAGCGGGAGCCGTGCCGCGGTAGGGCGCCTCCTCGGGCAGGCAGATCACCCGCTCGAGGAGCTGACCGATGCTCTGCGCGTCCGTGGGACGGGCGAAGAAGAAGCCCTGGCAGAGGTTGACCTCGAGGGCGTGCAGGACGTCCGCCTGCTCGAGCGTCTCCACCCCCTCCGCGATCGTGGTGATGCTGAGAGCGCGGCTGAGCTGGGCGACGGTGCGCATGAGCTCCTGGCTCTTCACGGAGTCGGCGATGTTGTCGGTGAAGCTCTTGTCCAGCTTCAGGAAGTCCACGGGCAGCTCGCGCAGGTAGCCGAGCGAGGAGTACCCGGTGCCGAAGTCGTCGATGGCGATCCGCACCCCGAGCTCCTTCAGCGCCGCGATCTGCCGCAGGGCGGCGTGGACGTCGGTCATCACCTGGGACTCGACGATCTCGAGCACGAGGCGCCGGGGGTCGAGGCCGGAGTCGTTGAGCGCGGCCACGACGTCGTCCTGGAGCTGGGTGCCGAAGAGCTGCCGCGCGGAGACGTTGACGCTCACCACGAACTCGTCGAAGAGGCCGGGGTTGTCGACGCGCCACCGCTGGGTCTGCCGGCAGGCCTCGCGCAGCACCCAGGCGCCGAGCGGCACGATCATCCCGGTGGCCTCGGCGATCGGGATGAACTCCAGAGGGGGGATCAGGCCGCGCTCCGGGTGCTCCCAGCGCACCAGGGCCTCCACCCCCAGGATGCGGCGGCTCTTCGCGTCCACCATGGGCTGGTAGTGAAGGACGAACTGCTGCTGGTCGAGCGCGGTGCGCAGGTCGCGCTCAAACGCGATGCGCGCCACCTCGGAGGAGTGCATGTCGGTCCGGTAGACCACGTAGCCGCCCTTGGCGTCCCGCTTGGCCGCCATCAGGGCGACGTCGGCGTTGCGGAGCACCTCGCCGGCCGAGGTCTCGGCGTCGACCAGCACGACGCCGGCGCTGCCACTGGCCATGCAGCTGTGCAGGTCGGCGGAGTGCGGGCGGCGCAGCGCCTCGACGATGCGGCGGGCGATCACCTCGACGTTGGCGGCGTCGCCGACCCGGGGAAGGAGGACCGCGAACTCGTCGCCGGAGAGGCGGGAGACCACGTCGGTGCTGCGCAGGCACCCCTGGATGCGGCGGGCGCTCTCCTGCAGCACCGCGTCACCGACGGCGTGCCCGAGACTGTCGTTGATCGCCGTGAGGTCGTCGAGGTCGAGGAGCATCAGGGCGAGCTGCGCGTCGGGGCGGAGGTGGCGCTCCAACTCGCGCTGGAAGGCAGGGCGGTTGAGGGTTCCGGTCAGGGAGTCGACGCTCTCCAGCCCGCGCATCTGCGCGCGATGGCGCTCGAGCTCCGCATGCGCGCCCCGGAGGAGGAGGATCACCACCAGCAGGGAGAGCGCGAGCCCCCCCACGCCGGCCACCGCGAGCCCCGCGAGCGGAGCCCCCGCCCTGACGTCGGCGGCGCCGTCCACCACCCCGAGGCCGACGGCCAGGACCGCCAGCGCCGCCAGGGCGGCGCCCGCCACCCGCCGGAAACCGCTCTCAGCGCCGGTGCTCTCACGCGGAGCCGGGATGCGGAGGACCAGGTTGCTCTGGGTGGTGGGCTTGAGCATCTAGCCGGAGGATAAGCCAACCCCGGGCCGGGCGATGATGACGTTTCCACCACGCCTCATGTCACAGAACGCGCGCAGACTCCGTGACATACGGATTGCGGGGCCCCGGATCGCACATCCTGGTGAAGGCCGTGTGGAACCGCTCCCGCGGGCCGGCCCGCGCCCCGGGGCCCTCGCCTACTCGTCGACCCGGGCGAAGGCGAGGCAGGCGTTGTGGCCGCCGAAGCCGTAGCTCGTGCTGATCGCGAGGTCGACGCGGGCGGGACGCCCGCGCAGGGGGACGTAGTCCAGGTCGCACTCGGGGTCCGGGTCGTCGAGGTTGATGGTGGGGGGGACGAACTGGTCGCGCATCGCGAGGATCGAGAAGATCGCCTCGACGCCCCCGGCCGCGCCGAGCAGGTGCCCGGTCATCGACTTGGTCGAGCTGATCGGCACCGACTCCGCCCGCTCGCCCAGGGCCGCGCGGAGGGCGCGCGTCTCCGCGACGTCGTTGAGCTGGGTCGAGGTGCCGTGGGCGTTGACGTAGTCCACCTCGTCGGGCCGGCGGCGGGCGCGGTCCAGAGCCCGGGCCACGCAGCGCCGGGCGCCGAGCCCCTCCGGGTCGGGCTGGACGATGTCCACCGCGTCGTCGGAGGCGCCGTACCCCACCAGCTCGGCGTGGATCCGGGCGCCGCGGCGGCGGGCGTGCCCGTACTCCTCGAGCACGACGACCCCCGCCCCCTCGCCCATCACGAAGCCGTCGCGCCCGCGATCGAAGGGGCGCGACGCGCGCGGCGGGTCGTCGTTGCGGGTCGAGAGCGCCTGCATGGCGTTGAAGGCGGCGACCCCAATGCGGGTCAGCGCAGCCTCGGTTCCACCGCTGATCACCGCCACCGCGTCGCCGCGCCGGATCCACTCCGCGGCCTCGCCGATCGCGTTGGCCGAGGAGGCACAGGCGGAGACCGCGACGAAGTTGGGACCGCGGGCCCCGAACTCGATGGCGACGCGGCCGGCCGGCATGTCCGCGATCATCGACGGGATGGTGAAGGGGGAGACACGGCGCGGGCCTCCCTGCTCCAGACGGAGGACCGAGGCCTCGAGCCACTCCAGCCCGCCGATGCCCGACCCGAGGAGCACGCCGGCGTCCTCGCCGAGGGAGCGCACGTCGAGGCCCGCGTCGGCGACCGCCTCGCGCGCCGCGGCGACGGCCAGGGCCACGGTGCGCGACGTCCGCCGGGCCTCCTTGGGCCCGAGGTGATCGACGGGGTCGAATCCCTTGACCTCCGCCGCGAAGCGGGTGGCCAGGTCCGAGGCCTCGAAGAGGGTGATCGGCCCGACCCCCGAGACGCCTCGCCGGCAGGCGTCCCAGGTGGAGGCGAGGTCGAGCCCCAGGGGCGTCACCGCACCCATCCCGGTCACCACCACGCGCACCCGGCCATCTCCGCGGGCGCTCACTGGTGCACCCTCATGCCGGTGCGTCCTCCGCGCTGAGGAAGCCCGCCGGCAGCTCGCTGACGTCGCCGGGCACCCGCGCCCCCTGGCTGTGGTAGCCGCCGTCGACGTGGAGCATCTCGCCCGTGACCGCGCGGGCCAGGTCGCTGAGGAGGAAGAGGGCGGCATCCGCGACCGGGCCGGCGTCGCCGGTGTCCCACCCCAGCGGCGCCACCTGCCGCCAGGCGCTCTTGAGCCCGGTCAGCGACGGGATGGCGCGGGCGGCCACCGTCTCCAGCGGGCCGGCGGCGATGGAGTTGACCCGGATGCGGCGGGGACCGAGGTCGCGGGCGAGGTAGCGGACGATCGCCTCCAGGGCGGCCTTGGTGGGCCCCATCCAGTCGTAGAGCGGCCAGGCCACGGTGGCGTCGAAGGTCAGCGTCACCACGGAGCCGCCCCGGGACATGAGCGGCGCGAGCTCCACCGCCATGGTCTTGAGGCTGAAGGCGGAGATCTGCATGGCCATCGCCACCGACTCCCAGGGAGCGGTGAGGAAGTTGCCGCCGAGGGCGTCGTCGGGGGCGAAGCCGATGGCGTGGACGGCGCCGTCGAGCCCTCCCCAGCGCTCGCGGAGGGAGGCGGCGACGGCGGCCATCTGGTCGGGCCGGCTGGCGTCCATCTCCAGGACGGGGCCGGCCAGCCCGAGACGGCGGGCGCTCCGTTCGGTGAGGCTCATGGCGCGGCCGAACGAGGTGAGGGCCACCTCGGCGCCACCGCGCAGGCAGGCCTCGGCGATCGCGTAGGCGATGCTCTTGGGGGTCAGCACTCCGCTGACGAGGATCCGCCGGCCGGCCAGGAGGGGAAGGCTCGGCGAGGGCTCGGGAAGAGCGGGCATGGGCACGGGGGCTCCCTGTGACGGGCTCATGGCTCGCAGTGATCGAAGAGGCGCGAGGCGGCGAGGTTACGCGATCGCACGGGGGAGGCCGCGGCCGGGGGGCGGCCCACGGCGCGGGGCGGCCGCCGGCGTCTCGGCGCCGAGGGCACCATCATGACTCGGTCCGCCGTGCCAGGGCGAGCATCCGAGCGTGCCAGGCGGGCGCGCCGGCGAGGATGTCCCCGCTGTCGAAGACCGCATCGGGGTCACCCCGCCAGTCGGTGACGATCCCGCCCGCCTCGCGCACCAGGAGCGCCCCGGCGGCGAGGTCCCAGAGGCCGAGACCCAGCTCGAAGTGGCCGCTCCACACGCCCGCGGCGCAGTAGGCGAGGTCGAGGGAGGCCGCTCCGGCGCGGCGCAGGTCCTCGAACTCACCGAGCGCGGCGGTCATCGCGGAGAGGTAGCGCCCCCGGCGCTCGGGGTGGCGGAAGGGGAACCCGGTCGCCGTCACGCCGGCCGCGGGGCGGTCGCTCACCTCGAGCCGCCGGCCGCTCCGGTCGTGGGCGCCCTCGCCACGGCGAGCCACCCAGCGCTCCCCCAGCTCCGGCGCCGTGACCACACCCACCGTGGGGCTGCCCGCCTCCATCAGGGCGACGCTCACCCCCACCATGGGGAAGCCCAGCACGAAGTTGGTGGTCCCGTCGAGGGGGTCCACGACCCAGAAGCGCTCCGCGCGCTCCCCTCCCGCCTCCTCGGCGAGGACCGGGATCTCGGGAGTGGCCATGCGCAGGATGGACGTGGCCGCCCTCTCCGCCTCCCTGTCGACCTCGGTGACCCAGTCGCCGGGCCCCTTGGCCTCGGCGACCGGACGCCGGCCGCCGGCGCGCGCGGCCGTGATCACCCTCCCCGCCGCCTCGGCCGCGGCGATGGCGAGGTTGAGGAGGTCGGTCGACCGTCGCGCGACCGCCGGCGCTGTGCCGCTCATCCTGAGCATGATCGGGGATCGGCCACCCGGTTCGCCTGCGTGGCCAGTCCCGAGCCGGCGGTTGGGACCAGAGGGCCAGAGCCGCCGCCGCCGGGGGAGGCCCACGGGCGGGGCGCCACCGGCGCGTGACCGCGCGGCGGGGCCGCCCCGGGGCACCGGGACCCGCCCCAGCCCGCGCTGTAGGGTGAGCGGATGCCGCCCGCGCCCCCGCCGATCCTGATCGGCACCTGCAACTGGCTGGACCACGAGGACTTCTATCCACCCGAGCTGCGCGGGCGCCGGCAGCGGGAGCGCCTCACCTTCTACGCCCGCCACCTCCCCCTGGTGGAGGTCGACTCCAGCTTCTACGGCATCCCCGCGCCGGGCACCGTGGCGGGGTGGGTGGCGCGGACCCCGGAGGGATTCCTCTTCAACATCAAGGCGCACCGGAGCCTCACCCTCCACGACCGGGAGGGGGGCCGGCCCCGGCGGCCGACGCCCGGCGAGGAGCGGGATTTCCTCGCCGCGCTCCACCCCCTGCGTGACGCGGGGAGGCTCGCCGCCGTGCACTACCAGTTCCCCCCCTGGTTCACCTCCACGAGCGGCGCCCGGGACGAGCTGGTCCGGGTGCGCGAGCGTCACCCCGACGACACCGTCGCCATCGAGCTCCGGCACCGCTCCTGGTTCGAGGGCGATCAGCTCGCGGTCACCGAGGACCTCCTGCGCGAGCTGGACTGCACCCTGGCGGCGGTGGACGCCCCCCAGGTGGGCAGTGGCACGGCGCCGCCCCACCTCGCGATCACCTCACCCCGGCTCGCGCTGATCCGATTCCACGGGCGCAACCGGCAAACGTGGTACGCGCGGACGCGGACCACCGCCGAACGCTTCGACTACCTGTACCGCCCCTCCGAGCTCGCGGAGTGGGTCCCGGCCGTGCGCGCCGTCCACGCCCGCGGGGTCCCCGTCCACCTGCTCATGAACAACAACCGCAGCAACTACGCGGTGGTCAACGCCTTCGACCTGGCTCACCTGCTGGAGATCCCCCTGCCGCGCCCGCCCGACCCGGTGCTGCGCCGGATGGCGGAGCGGGACGGCGCCCCGCCCGCGTGGGCGCGGGAGGCCCCTCCTCCCCCGGAGACGCCCGCGCCCGAGATCGGCGAGCCGCGTCGCGCGGTGCCGCCTGTGCCACAATCTCCGGAGTTGCCGCTCTGACCGGCGGCGCCGCCGCGGGCGCCGGCGGGGGGCTTCTCTCGATCGCTCGGATGCGCGAGAATAGCCGTGCGGGATGTCCGGTGCCCGGCGATGTGCGCCTGGCGTCGTCCCACCCCGATCTGGTTGGAGCACCGAGGTCCCGCTGCCAGCTTCCGGGCCCCGAACGTCCGTGGAGGTATGAGCGATGGCGATGGCGTCCCCCCGACGCACCGAACGCGCGCAGCGCCATCCGGCGCCCGCCGGTGTCGTGATGCGCAACGATTCCGGGAGCCACGAGGTCGAGGTGGCCAAGGCGCTCAACCAGTGGGCCGTCACCGTCACGAGCGTCGAGGACGGGCGGATGATCTGCCAGGACTTCTTCAACCGGAGGTGGGAGGCCGTGGCGCGCGCGGAGGACTTCCTCCGTCTGCTCAACCGGTCCGAGCCCCCTCCCGGCTGGTAGCCGGCGCCGGTCGCCACCCGGGCCGGGCGCGAGCGGGCCCCGAGCTCAGGCGGCCGTCGACGGCTCCGACGCGGGGAACTGGACCGCCAGCTCCTGGGATGAGCCGTCGCGCCACACGGTGATGGCCATGGTGTCGCCCGGGTGGCGGGCGGACACGGCGGTGCGGAACTGGGCCTCACCTCCGGTCAGCGTGTAGGCACCGATGGCGGTGATCACGTCGCCGGTGCGGACCCCCGCCCGGGCCGCCGGCGAGCCCTCGCGAACCGGGCCCACCTCGACCCCGAAGGTGGCGGGCAGCCCGCGCTCCCGGGCGATGGCGGCCGTCACGCTGCGCACGCCCGCACCGAAGCTGACCCCCGGCTCCGTCTCACCGGCCGGCCGGGGCAGGTAGCGGCTGAGTTGGACCGGGTCGAAACCGACGATCAGGCGGTCCCCGATCTGGAAGGCGGGGACGCTGACCCGCCCCAGCCGCCCCAGCAGGATGGCGCTTGCGGAGGGGTCCGTGAGGATGTCTCGGGTGCGGTGCTCCACGCCGCGCTGGGAGAGGTACTGCAGCGCCGCGGCGCAGGCGGGATCGCCGGCGCGGACGAAGACGGTCACCTGCTCGCTCATGGCCCAGCCGAGTCTAGCCGTCCGCCCGGCCGGGGCCGTCCCACCCCGAGGGCGTGGGCCGGGCTCTAGCCCTCGGCCGCGAGCGGGGGAGGGGGAGCGTCGGAGCCGGGGCCGGGGCCGTCGGGGGGGCCGCCCGCGGCCTGGTCGCGTGGCGCCCCCTCCGGCCGCGGCCCGTGGCGGCGGCGGCGGCGCCGCCGGGGGCGGAAGCTGCGTGTCCCCTCGGGGCCGAAGTGCAGGCTGCCCGGGGCACCGTCCTCCGCCGCGGCACCCGCGGCCGAGGCCGGAGCGGCGGTGGCGTCCCCGGTCTCGGGCTGCGGCGTGCGCCGGCGACGGCGTCGCCGCCGCCGGGCGGGGTTCCCGGGCTCCGCGGACGTCCCCTCCGCCGGGGGGAGCGCTTCGCCGTCGGGGCCAAG
>JAJZNI010000007.1 GCA_021847925.1 bacterium | reverse complement strand
GTTCACCGCGGGAGGGTCGCCCAGGCTCACCTCCGGCTCGGTGCCCCTCACGAGCCGGACGATGTTGTCGCGGTGGCGGACGACGACCACGGCGACCCCGGGCACGACCAGGGCGAGGGGGGTGAGGTCGCGGCGGCCGGCTGCGAGCGCGAGCGAGGTTGCGGCGCCCGCCCCGCCTCCCACCAGCGAGAGGACGGAGGTGCGGCGTGACACCGCGAGCGCCGCAAGGCCCGCTACCAGAGCCGAGGCGGCGACCGGCGGGGAGACGACCAGCGAGGCCCCGAAGGTGGTGGCCGAGCTCTTGCCGCCGCGGAAACCCGCCCACACCGGCCACGAGTGTCCGACCACGGCTCCCAGCCCGGCCGCCACGGCGCCCTCCCGGGTCCCGCACACGCCCTGCCCGGCGCGCGCGGCGAGCGCGCCCTTGGCGATGTCGAGGGCGAGCGTGATCGCCGCGGGCCCGCGCCCCGCGGTGCGCAGCACGTTGGCCATGCCCATGCTGTGGCTGCCGTACTCGCGGGGGTCGATGCCGCGGGTCAGGCGCCCGACCAGGACGCCGACGGGGATCGATCCGACCGCGTAACCGACTGCGAAGGAGGCGAGGAAGCGGCGGCGGGACGGCATGACGGAGGCAGTTTGCCACGAAGACCCCGATGTGTTCACGATCGGGGGATGCAGGGGGGGAGGCCTCGCGGCGTCCCGCCGGGGAGGCGGCCTCCCGTGGCCGTGGGGCCGCCCGGAGCGGGTACACTCGACCCGGACCCATCGGGGAGTAGCTCAGCTGGTTAGAGTACTGGTCTGGGGGACCAGGGGTCCGCGGTTCGAGTCCGCGCTCCCCGACTTGGTTTCTCAAGGATTTCGAGCCGGAGGCCGCCCGCGCTGCGCCCCTCGCCCTGCACCTGGCGTCCCGGTGACGCAGGGGACGCGAGCGCTGCTGGGGGCGGTGACCGAGGGGTGGGGCATGGGGTTGTCTGGGCGCGGCGCGTTGTCCCTCCGCGGCGATCTGAGACAATCTGCCCGCGTCTGCCGTCCCCTCCCACGAGGTGCGTCATCCGTGGCCGTCCTCGATCCATGCGACAACTGCGGTCGCCCGACGCCCATCTACCGCCTCTCCGCGGTGATCCTGGACGGGCACATGGCGCGGATCTGCCCGATCTGCTCGTCGAGGGAGAGCGAGCGGATCGCCGTCCCCTACGCCCCGCGGCCGGACCAGGGAGCGATCCAGCCCAGCACCGCGCGCGACGTCTGGTGACCCGGGAGCCCTTCTCCGGACGGCTTGCCGCCCTGAGCCGGCGCCTCGGCTCGCTCCTCTGTCTCGGTCTCGATCCCGCCGGCTGCCGCGACGCGGACGAAGCGGAGCGATTCTGCGTCCGGGCTCTCGACGCCGCCCTTCCCCACGCCGTCGCGGTGAAGCCCAACCTCGCCTTCTTCGAGCGGCTCGGCTCCGCGGGCATCGCGGTCCTGGAGCGGGTCCGCGCGCGCGTCCCGAGCGACCGCCTGGTGGTGCTGGACGCCAAGCGCGGTGACATCGGCAGCACCGCCGAGGCCTACGCCGAGGCGGCCTTCGATCGCTGGGGAGCAGATGCGGTCACGGTCAACCCCCTCCTCGGCGGCGACGCGGTGGCGCCGTTCCTGGCCCGCGCGGGGACCGCCGCCCTGGTCATCGCCCGGACCAGCAACCCCGGCGCCGCCGACCTGCTGGAGGTCCCGCTGCGTGACGGACGCCCCCTCTATGCGCGCGTCGTCGAGCTGGCGCTGGGGTGGCACGGCGAGGCCGAGGTGGGGTTCGTGGTGGGTGCGACCGCTCCCGAGGCGGTGGCCGAGGTGCGCGGCCTGGCTCCCCACGCACCCCTGCTGCTGCCGGGCGTGGGCGCGCAGGGAGGCGATCTCGAGGCGGCGGTGGCGGCCGGGCTCGACGCCGGCGGCGCCGGCATCCTGCTTCCCGTGTCGCGCGGGATCACGGGCGCGGCGGATGCGGGGGTGGCCGCCTCCGAGCTGCGGCGCCGCATCGAGGCGGTTCGCGCGGCGGGATCGCGTCGATGAGCGCGAGCGCGGTCATCGAGCTGTCCGGTCACATCATCGACAGCATGGTGCTGCCTCGCGTCTTCGACACGATCATGGACATGGGGGCCACCTTCCACGTCGAGGAGATCCGGGTCGGGACGCGCCTGGACGAGCCCTCGTTCGCGCGCCTGACCGTGGAGGCGGACACCGACGAGCAGCTCGCCGCCGTGGTCGCGGCCTGCCAGCAGCACGGGGTGACGGTGCTGGGAGGTGAGGACGCGCGCACCGCGGCGGCACCCGCCGGCGGCGTCTTCCCCGAGGAGTTCTACACCACCACCAACCAGCCCACCGCGGTCCGCGTCGCGGGCGAATGGGTCCCGGTCGAGGGCATCGAGATGGACTGCGGAGTGGTGGTCGCGCAGGGCAGGGCTCACACGGTCCCCATCACCGACGTCCGGGAGGGGGATGCGGTCGTGGTGGGGAGGGCGGGGATCCGGATCAGCCCGGTGGAGCGGGGGAGGGGCCGGGAGATCTTCGGCTACCTGACCAGCTCGCTGGCCCCGGAGAAACCCAAGCACCAGGTGATCCGCGAGCTGGCGGAGGCGATGCGCGGCATCCGGTCGGCGGGTGGCCGGATCTGCTTCGTCGCCGGCCCCGCGGTCATCCACACCGGGGCCGGCCCGCACCTGGCCCGTCTCATCGAGATGGGATACGTGCAGGTGCTGTTCGCCGGCAACGGCCTCGCCGCCCACGACATCGAGTCCCAGTTCTTCGGCACCTCGCTGGGGATCGGTCTGGAGAAGGGCCTCCCCATCGAGGCGGGGCACGCGCTGCACATGCGCACCATCAACAGGATCCGCGCCGCCGGGGGCATCCGGGCCGCCGTCGAGGCCGGGGTGCTGCGCCGCGGGGTCATGTACGAATGCGTGCGCCACGGCGTCGACGTCGTCCTGGCGGGCTCGATCCGTGACGATGGGCCGCTCCCCGACGTGGTCACCGACATGCTGGAGGCGCAGCGGAGGATGCGCGTCGCGCTGCAGGGGGTGGAGCTGTGCGTGATG
>JAJZNI010000117.1 GCA_021847925.1 bacterium | reverse complement strand
GGTGGAGCCCACCGTCCAGGAGGGCTCGGATCGCCACCGCCGCCACGAACATCGGAACCAGGTCGAGCAGGGCCAGGGCCGGCCGGGCGAGAGGCGCGACGCAGCCGCGCGCGGGTCCCGAGGCGGCCGGCGCGTCCGGGCACCGCTCCGGTCCCCCCCGGTGTGCCCCGCTCCCCAGCACCCCTGCGCCTCCCCGCCGCAGGCGGGCCGCGGAGATGGCAGAGAGGGTACCCACCGTCAGCCCCGTCACCAGAAGCCAGGCAAGCCAGCTGTCGCCCAGGTACGCCCCGGGGCCCAGCGGCGCATGATCGAGGACGAGCAGGGTCGTGAGATTCGAGGTGGGCAGGAGAAACGAGGTGGCGTTGGCCGTCAGCGCCGCGGCGACGGCGAGGGGGCCGGTGGCAAGGCCGCGCCGCCGGGCGACGGCCAGGATCACCGGCACGCCGACGACCACGGCCACGTCGAGGTTGACCAGTCCGCTCAGCAGAGCGGTGAGGCCGAGCGCGCCGGCGACCGCCAGCCGGTCGGGCGCCGCCGCCGGGATGATCGCGCGGGCGAGCCGCCGGAAGAGGCCCATGCCGTCGAGCGCGAGCCCCGCGCCGATGACGGCGGCCAGGGTCAGGAAGGAGGGCCAGGTGGCGCCGGCCGCGCCGAGGAGGAGGCCGCCCCGCGCCACCACGGCGGCGGCCCCGAGCCCCAGCGCGGCCCCCCAGATCCCCCCGCGGACGGGATCCACACGTGCCGATATCATGGCGCGTTGCATCCCCCGGAGAGGGCGTGCGAGGACGTGCCAACGCTGCCTGGCCATGCTCTCCCTGATGGTGAGATGCGGCGGGCTTCCCGCACCCGCCGGCCGATCCCATAACATTACACGATCATGGTAGATTGGACCGATCCTCACCCGCCGCCGGCCGGCGCCCGTGAGGGATCCGCGCTCCCGCCGCCCCCCCTCGCCGAGGATGAGCTGGTCGCCATCCCGCGGCTCGCCGAGCGCACCGGGGTCACCCCGCGGGTCCTGCGCTACTGGGAGGAGCTGGGCCTGATCAGCCCCACCCGGGAGCACGGCAGGCTCCGCTACTCGCCTCGGGACACCGCGATCGCCCGGCTCACCAAGCGCCTCGTGGACTCGGGGGTCTCCCTGGACGGGCTCCGCATGCTGAAGGAGCTCAGCGAGCGTGAGGTGCGCAGGGGCGTGGCGGGCCCGGACCGCCGGGAGCTGACCGAGCTGGCCCTGCGGATCCTCTACCAGCGCAAGGCCTTCCGCGAGGTCACCGGCATGGACGAGGAGCACTACCCCGACGGCCCTCCCCCCCCACCGCACCACGGGCCCCCGCGGCCCGAGCCACCGCGGCACGGTCGCGGGCCGAAGGGGCGCGGGCCCCACCCCGACCCGCCGCCGCCGGGCTGGTAGCGGCCACCACGCCGCCCGTGCCGCGCCGGGGGCCGCGCGTCCGGATCAGCCGGCGGGGCGGGGGGGCCCGGCCGGCGGCGCGACGACCACGCGTCCCGCCCGCACGACCGCGTCGACGTCGAGAATCCGGTCGATGTCCTCGAGCGGATCCCCGGGGCACGCTGCCAGGTCCGCCGCCGCTCCGGCGGTCAGCTCGCCGATCCGTCCCTCGCGGTCGAGCAGCCGGGCGGCGAGCAGGGTCGCGCTCCGGATCGCCTCCAGGGGGCTCCAGCCCAGATCGACCAGGATCCGGAGCTCCTCGGCCTGGTTGACGTCCTCCCACTCGAACCCGCCGGCGTCCGTCCCGCAGACGATCGGCACCCCGGCCTGCCGGCAATTCTCGACCGACCGCCGGTGGATCGCGGGGACCTCGGTCCAGGGCGCGCCGCGCTCGGCCGCCCGGTGTGCGCTCACCTCGCGCGCGACCAGGAGCGTCGGCACGAGGGCGATGCCCCGCTCGGCCATCGCGCTCGCCGTCGCCGGACGGATGGAGTAGCCGTGCTCGATGGTGTCGGCCCCGGCGGAGACGGCCATGTCGGTTCCGGTCGCCTCGGAGGCGTGAGCCGCGACGCGCAGGCCCTGGCGGTGCGCCTCGTCGACCAGGGCGTCGAGCTCCGCCTGGGTCCACGGAGGGGGCGCGTCGAGGTAGCCGTCGTCGGTGACGTGCAGGCCCCGGCCCTGGGTCGCGTACACCTTGATCCAATCCACCCCGCGGGCGACCGCGCGGCGCACCTCGCTCCGGCAGCCCTCCTCGCCCTCGCACTCGGCGACGCCCACCGGGAAGCGCCAGTCGCTGCGGTAGCCGAGGATGGGGTAGCTCCCGGTGCGCCCGATCGCGGGCCCGGCGACGAGCAGACGCGGCCCGGGCACCACACCCTCGCTCACGGCGTCGCGGATGGCGACGTCCGCGTACCCGCACCCCTCGGTCCCGAGGTCGCGCAGGGTGGTGAAGCCGTGCGCGAGGGCGATCCCCAGCGACCGGACGGCACGCACGACCCGGTGGGCGGGGTCCTCGCGCAGGATCTGGTGCGCGTACGCCTCGCGGGTGCGGTTGCCCTGGAGGAGGACGTGGGTGTGCGTGTCGATCAGGCCGGGCATCAGGGTGCGGTCACCGAGGTCGAGCAGCTCGGCGTCCGCGGGCGGTGGGCCGCCCACCTGCTCGATGCGATCGCCGCGGCAGACCACGACGCCGTCCGCGATCGTCCGCCCGGCGCGGACGTCGAGGACGCGCCGGGCCCGGAGCGCCAGAGGCCGAGCCGCCCCCGGCCCCGAGGCGGCCTCCGGGGACGGGGGGGCGGAGGGCGACGGCGGCACGGCGGTCACATCATCCCCCACACCGAGCGGCCATGGCCCGCCGCCCGGGGGGCGTGCGACGCGCCGCACGCGAGCTCGGGATCTCAGACCGCCGCCGTCGAGGGCCGCGGCTCCCGGTGCCCGCCCCGGAGGTGGCGCTGCGGGGCGGCGGCCGCCGCCCCTGTATCAGACCAGCGCCCGTCCGCCTCGAGCCCGCCGGGTATTACGCGGGCGCCGATTTCGCGGTCGGAGTTTTCGGCGTCGATCCCTCGCTGCGCTTGCCGGACACGGTCACCGCGGGAGCGTCGATGACCCTCGTTGGGTCAC
>JAJZNI010000161.1 GCA_021847925.1 bacterium | reverse complement strand
CCGCCCAGCGCACGCGCGGCAGGGGAGCGACCAGGCGGCGCAGGGCCCCCTGGTCGAGCATCCGGTCCTCGGCGGCGACGATCACCAGGGCCTCCCCGGGGTGGGCCGCGAGGGCGGCCGCATCGCCGCCGGGACCGGACGTGTCGCTGCGACGCAGGCCGCTCAGCAGCCACTCGCGCTGGGCGCGGGGGACACAGCGCAGCTGGTTGCGGAAGTTGACCTCGGCGGCGTGGGGATCCACGTCGTCTCCCTCCACGACCAGCCGCTTGTAGAGGTCGCTCACCCAGCGCCGGCGCCCCAGGTGGGTGATCACCGGGTACACGGGCCGGGATGTCATGAGGCCCACCTGCAGGTGGAAGCTGCGCCGCACCACCGTTCCCTCGAGGAGGGGGGTGTGGAGGATCAGGCTCCGCACCCGTCCCGGGTTGCGCGCCAGCAGCTCGAAGGCGACCCCCGCCCCCAGGCAGAGCCCCCCCAGGTCCATCGTCTCGAGCTCCAGCGTCTCGATGAGCGGTTGCAGCGAGCGGGCCAGGGCGGCACAGGTGTGAGCGCCGCGCAGCGGCTCGCTCTCACCGCTGCCGGGGAGGTCCGGGATGATCAGGGTGCGCCGGCGGGCGAGCTCGGGGATCCAGGACTCGAAGTTCTCCGCGGAGCCGAGGAAGCCGTGACAGAGGAGAAGCGGCGGCCCCTGTCCACCGATGAGATAGCGCAGGCGGCGCGGGTGCTGGAGGAACCGCTCCTCGAGCACCACCCCTCGCACCGCGGCGCGCACCGTCAGCGGCTCGTGTCGATCTGGGCGCGCTGCAGCCGGCCGCTGTAGTCGACGTAGATCGACTTCCACTCGCTGAACTCGTCCAGCGCCGCGCTCCCCGCCTCGCGGTGCCCGTTCCCCGTCTGCTTCACGCCCCCGAAGGGAAGCTGGATCTCGGCCCCGATCGTGGGGGCGTTGACGTACACGATCCCGGCCTCGAGGTCGGACATCGCGTGGAAGGCGCGGGCGAGGTCGCGCGTGTAGATGGACAGCGAGAGCCCGTAGGCGGTCCCGTTGGCGATGCCGATCGCCGAGTCCGCGTCGGGCGCGGGGATCACCGCCACCGCCGGGCCGAAGATCTCCTCCTGCGCGATGCGCATCTGCGGGGACACGTCCGCGTACACGGTGGGACGGTAGAACCAGCCCTCGGCGAGACGGCCCTCGGTCGCCACCTCGCCGCCGACCAGGATGCGTGCGCCCTCCGCGCGACCGCTCCGCGTGTAGGAGTCGACACGCTCGAGCTGGCGCTGGTTGACGATGGGCCCGACGGTGACCCCCTCCTCCAGCCCGTCACCGAGGCGGAGCCCCGCCACGCGCTCCGCGAAGGCGTGCGTGAAGGCGTCGAGCACGGGGCGCTCCACGATGACCCGCGACGTGGCGGTGCAGCGCTGACCGCTGGTGCCGAACCCGCCCCAGAGCGCTCCGTCCAGGGCCAGCTCGAGGTCGGCGTCGGCGAGGACCACGATCCCGTTCTTGCCGCCGAGCTCCAGGGACACCTTCTTGAGGAGCCGGCCGCAGGTCTCCGCCACGACCCGGCCGGTGGCGACGCTCCCGGTGAAGGAGACGGCATCCACCCCGGGGTGGGCGACCACCTCGGCGCCGCACTCCTCCCCCATCCCGAAGACGACGTTGACCACGCCCGGGGGCAGCCCCGCCGCCTCGAGCACCTCCACGAAGGCCATGGCGCAGGCGGGGGTGTCCTCGGCGGGCTTGAACACCACGGTGTTCCCGGCCATCACGGCGGGAAAGATCTTCCAGCTCGGGATGGCGATGGGGAAGTTCCAGGGGGTGATGCACCCCACCACCCCGAGCGGCTGGCGGACCGTCATCGCCCACTTGTCGGGGAGCTCGCTCGGCACCGTCTCACCGAAGGCGCGCCGCCCCGCCCCGGCGATGAAACGGCCCATGTCGATCGCCTCCTGCACGTCCCCCCGCGACTCGGTGAGCACCTTGCCCATCTCGCGCGTCATGAGCCGGGCCAGCTCCTCCTTGCGCGCTGCGAGGAGCTCCGCGGCCCGCAGGAGGATCTCGCCCCGCACCGGCCAGGGGGTGCGCCGCCATCCGGGGAGGGCGGAGCGGGCCGCCTGCACGGCCAGGTTCACCTCCTCGGCCCCCCCGCGCGCCACCACGGCGACCACCTGGTCGCGGTGCGCGGGGTTGCGCGAGGTGAACGTGCGCGGCGACCCCACCGAGCGCCCCGCGATGTGATGGGCGAGATCCAGCGGGCGGGGGACGGCGTTCTTCACCACGATGCGCTCAGCCTCGGGACGCGCGCCGACATGCGCTCATTCCGCCGCCTCCAGTGCGGCCTCCAGAAGCTCGAGGCCCCGCTCCAGGTCGCCGTCGCTGATCGTGAGCGGGGGGATCAGCCGGATGACGTTCTCATCGATGCCGCAGTTGAGGAGGAGCAGCCCGCGCTCCAGCGCCGCCTCCTGCACGCGATGGGTGCGCCGGGCATCGGGCCGGTCGCCGTCCATCATCTCGAGGCCGATCATGAGCCCCCGGCCGCGGACGTCCGCGAGCCACGGATGGCGCGTCTGCCAGCCGCGCGCCCGCTCCATGACCCGCCGGCCGAGCTCGGCGGCCCGCTCGGGGATGCGTTCGCGCTGGAGGGTCTCGATGACCGCCACCGCCGCGGCGCAGGCGACCGCGTTGCCGCCGAAGGTGGTGCCGTGCTCACCGGGGTGCCAGGCGCCCATCACGCCGGCCCTCGCCACGATGCCCGCGATCGGCAGCCCGTTGCCGAGCCCCTTGGCGACGCACATGATGTCGGGGGTCACCCCCCAGTGCTCGACGGCGAACATCCGCCCGGTCCGGCCCATGCCGCTCTGGATCTCGTCGGCGACCAGCAGGATGCCGTGCTCGTCGCAGATCTCGCGGAGCCGGGGCAGGAAGCGGTCGGGCGGAACCACGTATCCGCCCTCGCCCTGGATGGGCTCGACCACGATGGCGGCGACGGAGTCGGGGGGCACCGTGGTCTGGAAGAGGCGGTCGAGGTCCTCTCCCTCCGCGATCGCGCACGGCTCGTCCGGGGCGTGGTCGCAGAGCCTGAAGCAGTGGGGATAGCGGACGTGGTGGACGCCCGGCAGAAAGGGCCCCATGCCGGTGCGGTACTTGGCCTTGCTGGCGGTGAGGGTGACCGCGCCGTAGGTGCGCCCGTGAAAGGCGCCGCGGAAGGCGATGATCTCGGTCCGGCCCGTGGCCCGGCGGGCGAGCTTGAGCGCCGCCTCCACCGCCTCCGCGCCGCTGTTGTTGAAGAAGACCGAGGAGAGCCCGGCGGGGGAGATGCCGACCAGCGCCTCGGCCGCCTCGATCATGGCGGGGTGGCGGGTGGTCACGGACACGTGCCAGAGGCGGTCCACCTGCTCATGGACGGCGGCGGTGACGCGGGGGTGGCGATGGCCCAGGTTGGTGACCGCGATGCCGCAGCCGAAGTCGAGAACGGACCTGCCGTCGACGGTGTGCAGCCAGGAACCCTCCGCGGTGTCGATGACCAGGTCGCTGTACCGCGAGTACGCCGGCGAGATCAGCTCGCGATCCTTCTCCAGGAGGGTCTGCGCCGACCACCGCGGGGACGCCGAGCGCCCCGCCTCCCCCGTCCCCCATGCTCTGCCGCCGGCCGGATCGTTCACAGGACTGGCTCCCACGCGTGCGGTTGAGGCACCGGCGGCGAGCGTCGCCGGGCCCGGGACGGCACCGCCGCGAGGGGCTGTCTCCGGCTACCGGACACTCAGCGCGCGCGCGCGGCCGCCGAGGGCAGGTTACTCTCCCGCGGCATCCTGGCGCGGACCGGGAAGACGGCGAGAAAGCCGGCGAACATGAGGGCGACGCCGACCGCCTCGTAGCCGCCGAGGGGGTCGATCGACGTGGCGCCCGCCGCCTTGGCGGCGCTGAACCCGGCCGCCACCACCAGGGCGCCGGCGGTGAGCAGCACGTTGGAGACGATCCGGTCCAGCCCGGCGCGGCGGCGGATGAAACGCCACGCCGACCAGGCGGCTCCGCCCGCGAAGATGATCGTGCCCACGATGTTGAAGGCCACCACGGCGACCTGGAGGGGGATGGCGTTGCGGTACGCGGTGCCGAGGATGCCCGCCGCGGTCGTGAGCCTTGCGGGGTCCACCGGCGCGACGAAGGCGTCGATCGCCACAACCACCGTGAAGACGGCGAGCACCAGGGCGAAGCCGTGGGCCACCCGGCGCGGCGCCATCAGGTAGAGCGTGCCGAGGGCGAGGTAGACGACCCCCAGGGCCCCGCCCAGAAGGTAGAAGATCCGGTACAGGGTGACGTGGTCGGCCTGGCCGTGGCTCTCTCCGAAGGACTGCGCCGCGGCAGCCGCCGCGAAGATCAGCAACCCCACCGCCCAGCAGGCGAAGGGAAGGCGTCGCCGCGTGACCCAGCGCGCCCCCACCACGAGGGCGAAGACGAGGCTCAGGAGGGCCGCGAGGCCGGCGAGGTTGTCCACTCGGGGCCCATTCTGGCTCCCGCAGGGAGCGCGGCGCTCCACGCATCGAGGGCTGGCACGAGCGGCCGATCTGTGCCAGGATGATGCAATCGAAGGGTGGGATGCGAGAGGTGCCTGAGTCCGCTCGGCCGGAGAGCGCCCGGGAACCGGGCGACGCCACGGGTGAGCCCGTCGATCTGGTCGGGTGGGCGACTCGCCCCGAGCTCGCCGGCGACGGCGGCGAGGCGGACCCCGCCTTTGCCCGGGAGCTGCTGGCACGGGCGCTCGGGGTGCAGCCGGCGCATCTGGGGGCGCTCGGCGACCCCGAGGTGAGCATCGCCCTGGGGCGGCTCAGGGGGCTCGTGCGGCAGGTCCAGCGCCTCGCGGCGGCGGCGGCCGTCGACGACCTGACCGGCGCGCTGCGCCGCGGAGCGGGCATCCAGGCGATGACCCGGGAGATCGCGCGTTTTCGCCGTTTCGGCGGCAAGGGCGTGTCGGTGGTCTTCATCGACGTCGACGGGCTCAAGAGGATCAACGACACCGAGGGCCACCGGGCGGGGGACGCCCTGCTCACCCAGGTGGTCGGGGCCGTGCGCGAGCGCCTGCGCGCCTACGACCTCGTGATCCGCTGGGGCGGAGACGAGTTCGTGTGCGTGCTGCCCGACGCCACTCGCGCGGAGGCCGAGGGAACCGTCGGGGACATCGAGAGGTACGTGCGCGTCCGGACCATGGGGAGGACGGTGAGCACCGGGCTCGCCGACCTGCGCGAGGACGACACGCCCGACACCCTGATCTCGCGGGCCGACGCGGCGCTCTACGCACGCCGCGCGTCCGGGTGCTGACCGCTGAGCGGCCCCGGCTCGGGGGTCGGGGCGGGAGGCTCGCCGCGTGGTGGAGCCACCTTGTCGCGCAGCGCCGCGACCAGGATCTCGAAGTCGGCCGGCTTCAGGAGGAGGGTGACGCCCGGCATCGCCAGGGCCTCCTCGAGACGGCGATTCGCGGGGTCGATGGCCGTGTGGAGGATGACCGGGATGGCCGCGCGCAGCGGGTGCTCGCGCACCATGCGGCAGACGTCGAGCCCGTCCTCGCCGCGGAGCCGGAAGTCGGAGAGGATCAGGTCGGGCCGGAAGCTGTCGAGAGCGGACGCCAGCTCGCCGGTGCAGGTCACCAGGGCGACCTCGAAGCCGGCCTGGGGCAGCACGTCGCGCAGGAGCCCCCCGAGGTAGCGGTGATCCTCGATGACCAGGAGCCGGGGCGCGCGATCCTCTTCCACTGCGCCCCCAGCCTGCACCACCGAGCGGCTGTTTGGATACTCACAAACATCACCGCGTGGTGGTGATGTTTGTATCCAACGGATGTGTAGGCCCCGCTGACGCAGCGCGGGACGGGGCTCAGCGCGTCACCCAGTAGAGCCCCACCAGGGCCACCGCCACCACCAGCACATGCTCCAGAGCCGTGCGCGGGTGCCGCGGTGAGACCAGGGCGTTGGCCAGGACACCCCGCAACCCGTACCAGACGACCAGGGTCGCCGCGGCGGCGGGGCCGGGCTGGGTGGCGACCCCCACCACGCCGATCATCGCCGCGCCGACGAGGGCGCCCGCGATCAGCGCCATGGCGGCGGCGGGGAGCCCCGCCATCTCCTCCGAGCGGAGGCCGTCGTAGGTCACGAGCCCGACCCCACCGAGCGCGACGCCGCCCCGGATCGAGAGGGGCAGCGCGCCGCTGGTCGAGGCGAGGAGCACGGGGACCAGCACGGTGATGGCCGTGGCGTCACGCAGGAAGCGGGACAGCCACCCCATCCGGCCCGCGGCTCGAAGCTCGCCGACGTGCCCCAGGCCCCCCCAGATCGCGACCGTCACGGCGGCGGCCACCAGGCGCGTGGTGAGATCCAGCGTGCCGGCGATGACCAGGGAGAAGGCGCCGAGCGCCGCCACCGGCAGGACGATCTCCTCGACGGGCGGCCGCAGAGCGCGCGGGTAGACCATGCGGTCGTACGCCGCGAGGAGCAGGCCCGCTGCCGCACAGAGCGCCCCCACCCCGATGACCGCACCGCGCAGCCCGACCGCCCCGGGGCGGATGGCGACGGCGACGGCGCAGGCCGCCACGCCGAGCGCGGCATGGACGATGGGGTAGGGGACGCCGCTCAGGCGGGGCTCGACGGACACCCCCAGCGTGCGGCGCGCCAGCGACGCGTAGTACGCGTGGCCGCGGGCAGGCGGCCGATCGGGCGCAGCGCCCTCGGGGGGAGGCACAGGGGCCCCCGTCGCCCCGACCTCGCCCTCAGGGCGCGGTCGTGCCCTCCCGGCCATAGCGGTCCTCGAGTCTCACGACATCGTCGATCTCCGGGGATGAGGCCTCGAACAGCTCGGCGTCCTCCACCGCCACGAATCGGTGGCGGCGGCCCGGCAGGATCCGGGCGCTCATCCCGGGGAGGAGCCGGTGCGTCACCAGGTCGCCGCGGTCATCCTCCAGGACGAGGTCCAGCGACCCCGTCACCAGCAGGATCGATTCGTCCTTCTGAACGTGGTACTGCAGCGAGAGCGCGTGACCGCTCCGGATGTGCAGGAGCTTGCCCACGTAGCGGTCCGTGATCGCCCAGCGCAGCTCGTAGCCCCAGGGCTTGTCCACCCGCCCGTGCCCCGGGCTCCGCACCGGCTCCGGGCCGGCCACGCCGGTCACCGCCCCCCCTCCGCCGGGCCGGGGGGGGCAACCCCCACCATCTCCTCGATGGCGCGGAGGAGCACCTCGACCCGCTCGGGCGAGGCCGCCTCGGCGTAGACGCGCATCAATGGCTCGGTGCCGCTCATCCGCACCAGCACCCAGCTCCCGTCCCCGAGCAGGAACTTGAAGCCGTCGTCGTCGCGGGTCCCGGTCACCGGCTGCCCCGCGATCTCCGCGGGACGCCGTCCCCGCATCCGCTCCTCGACCTCGCGGCGGCGTTCGGCGTACTCGTCACGCCCGAAGCGCACGTCGTGGCGGGCGTAGCTGTGCGGACCGACCAGCTCGAAGAGGTGCCCGAGCACCCCGGAGAGGGGACGGCCGTAGTCGACCACCATGGCGGCGATGGTGAGGCCGGCGAGGATGCCGTCGCGCTCCGGGATGTGGCCCCGGAAGGCGAAGCCCCCGGACTCCTCCCCGCCGAGGAGCGCGCCGGTCTCCATCATCCTCGGCCCGACGTACTTGAAGCCCACGGGAGTCTCGAACACGGGGACCCCGAAGCGCTCGCCGAGCCGGTCGAGCATGACGCTGCTGGTGAGCGAGCGGACCAGCTCACCGCGCTCACCGCGCTTCTCGAGCAGGTACATGGCGAGCAGCGACATCACCTCGAGCTGGGTGATGAAGCGCCCGGTCTCGTCGATGACGCCGACCCGGTCCGCGTCCCCGTCGTTGGCGATGCAGAGGTCGTGCCCCCCCGCCGCCATCAGGGCCATGGCCTCGGGCATGTAGTGGCCGATGGGCTCCGGGTGGAGCCCGCCGAACCCGGGGTTGCGCTCCGCGTGGATCTCGGTGACCTGGGTGGCGCCCCCCGCGAGGGCACGCGATATCAGGCCCGTCCCCGCCCCGTACATGGGCTCGTGGAGGATCCGGAGGCCGGCACCGCGGAGCCGCTCCAGGTCCACGAGCCTCCCCACCTGGGCGAGGTACGAGGGAAGCGGGTCGACCAGCTCGGCGCCACCCGTCACGAGCGCCTGGTCGAAGGGGATGGCGCGCACCCCCTCGTGCAGCGCCCGCGCCGAGAGCCGCTCCAGGGCCGCCGTCACCTCCGGCGGCGCGGACCCGCCGTAGTCGGGCTTGAACTTGAGCCCGTTGAACTCGGCCGGGTTGTGGCTGGCGGTCACCGCCACCGCCCCGGCGCAGCCCCTCTCCACCGCGGTCCAGGTGATGGTGGGGGTGGGGACGGGCCGGTCCAGGACCAGCACGTGATGGCCGTTCGCGGCGAGCACGCGGGCCACCTCCCGAGCGAAGAGCTCGGCCGAGAAACGCGTGTCGTGGCCGACGACGATCCCCCGGGCGTCCCCCTCCAGGTGCCACGCCACCGCCTGGGCCACCGCGCGCACGCGTTCGTAGGTGAAGTCGTCGGCGATGACCGCGCGCCACCCGTCGGTGCCGAAGGTTATGGGTGCTGCCATTCAGCCGGTGATTCTGAGGCTCGGGGACCGGCCCGCGCCAGCGGGGTTCGCCTCGGCGTCAGAGGAGGTCGTCGCGACCGAGGGCCTTGATGCGTTCCACGATCTCCCTGACCCGCTGCGCCTGGTCGAGGGGGAGGACGAGGACCGCGTCGCCGCTGTCCACCACCGCGAGGCCCTCCACACCCACGACCGCCACCGGCCGCCCCCCCCGGGCCAGCACCAGGCTCTCCCGCGCGTCCACCTCGAGCACATCCCCCTCCAGAACGTTGCCGCGTGCGTCGGCCCCGCCCGCCGCACGCCGCACCCGGTGCAGGTCGGCGAACCCCCCCACGTCGGACCAGGTGAAGGCGCCCCGCACCACGGTGAGCCGGCGGGTCCGCTCCATCACCAGGGTGTCCACCGGCACGGGCTGGATGGCGGCATAGGTGGCCTCGGCCTCGGCCGCGGCGCCACGGCCGAGAGCCGCCACCGCACGGTCGATGCGCGCGGCGAGCGCGGGATCCGCCGATCGCAGCTCCGCCTCGAAGGCCGCGGCGCTCCACGCGAAGAGCCCGCTGTTCCAGAGGTGGCGCCCGCCGCTCACGAAGCCGCGGGCGACCTCGGGCGTGGGCTTCTCGACGAACCCCAGGGCCGGGAAGGCGGGAAGGGCCGCGGCGGCGGCCCGGGTCGCGGCCCCGGCCCGGCCGCCCTCGGGCGGGCCCCACCGCCGCGGCTCCAGCCTCCCCTCGCCGACGGCCACGTACCCGAGCCCGGTGGAGGCGTAAGCGGGGACGATGCCCACGGTGGCGAGCCCGCCCGTGGAGGCCGCCCAGCCCGCGGCGGCCAGGACGGCGGCGCGGTAGGCGTCGGGGTCGTCCACGTGAGCGTCCGCATGCACGGAGGAGATGACCGCCTCGGGGTCGCGGGCGGCGATCCACAGGGTGGCGAGGCCCAGCGCGGGCCCGGTGCCGCGCGCCGCCGGCTCGGCGATCACGGGCTCGCCCGAGAGGGGCAGCCCCGCGAGCTCGCGGCGGCATGCCTGCGCCTGGGTGGCGGCGGTGACCACGTGCACCTGGTCGGCGAGGGGCAGGACCCTCTCCACGGTGGCCCGCAGCAGGGTCATCCCCGAGGCATCCAGGGGGAGAAGGTGCTTCGGGACCGCGGAGCGGCTGAGCGGCCAGAGCCTCGTGCCGCTCCCACCCGCGAGGACGAGGATGTGGTAGCCCACGGCTCAGGCCGAGACCGGCCTCCCCCGGACGAGCGGCTCCACGCCCGCCTCGGCGGCCAGCTCCGCCGCCACCGCCGTCTGCTCCCAGGGGAGGTTGAGGTCGTCCCTTCCGAAGTGCCCGAAGGCGGCCACCTGGCGGTAGATCGGCCGCCGGAGCTGGAGGGCGCTGATGATCCCCACCGGGGAGAGGTCGAAGTACTCGTCGATGAGGGCTTCGATCTGAGGGAGCGGGACCCTCTCGGTCCCGAAGGTCTCGACCAGCACCGACACCGGCTGCGGCACCCCGATCGCGTAGGCCACCTGGATCTCGCAGCGGGCGGCGAGCCCGGCGGCGACCACGTTCTTGGCGACCCAGCGCGCGGCGTAGGCGCCGCTCCTGTCCACCTTGGTCGGATCCTTGCCGCTGAAGGCGCCGCCGCCGTGCCGCGCGTAGCCCCCGTAGGTGTCCACGATGATCTTCCGGCCGGTGAGGCCGGCGTCGCCCTGCGGACCGCCGACCACGAAGCGGCCGGTGGGGTTGACCAGGCGGCGCGTCTCCGCGTCCAGCAACTCCGGTGGCACCACCGCCTCGACGACGTGCTCCTGGATGTCCGAGTACACCTGCTCGCTGCTGACGTCGTCGGAGTGCTGGACGCTCACCAGCACGGTGTCGACGCGCCGGGGGCGGCCCTGCCCGTCGTACTCCACGGTGACCTGGCTCTTGCCGTCGGGACGCGCCCAGCGCAGGGTGCCGTCCCGGCGCAGGGCGGAGACGCGGCGCACCAGCCGGTGGGCGAGCTGGATCGGGGCCGGCATCAGCTCCGGGGTCTCGTCGCAGGCGTAGCCGATCATCATCCCCTGGTCGCCGGCACCCCCCGTGTTGACGCCCTGGGCGATGTCCGGGGACTGCTCGTCGATGGAGACCAGCACCCCACAGGTCTCGTAGTCGAAGCCGTACTTGGCCCGCGTGTAGCCGATGTCCCGGATGGTGTCGCGGACCACCCCGGCGATGTCGATGTAGGCCTCGGTGCTGATCTCGCCGAAGACGAGGACGGCGCCGGTCGTGAGGGCCGTCTCGCAGGCCACACGGCCGAGGGGATCGCGGGCGAGGACCGCGTCCAGCACCGCGTCGCTGATCTGGTCGGCCATCTTGTCGGGATGCCCCTCGGTCACGGACTCCGAGGTGAACAGCCGCTTCTGCAGGCCGTGAGGGTGCCGTGGCGTCATGGAGCGCTCCTCCGCGTCTCACCGGCGGCCACCGGCCCGCCTGGCGCGGCACCGGCCCACTCCTGTCCGAGACGGACGGATCGTATCAGGCGGAGCGCCGCCCCGCGTGGCCCGAGCCCACGGGGTGCGGGCCGAGAGATGGGCCGCGAGCTCTCCCGGCGGAGCGCGGCCCCGCCTCGCCGGAGCCCTCCGGGGGCCTGACGGTCCCACCCCGGCCACGGCCCGGGACCTGCGGGGCGGGCCCGGCCGGCGGGCGCGCCCCGCCTCTCCTGGGAGCGTCCCGGCCACGAGCGCGCAACGGACTAGCCGAAACCCCTCCAGCCGTGTACTGTATTCCCCACACACAAGCACCCGGCCGCGGTTTCAGCGCCGGACTTCAGGAGCACAGGCGTTGACCGTCGACCAGACCTTGCGTTGCCGCGAGTGCGGCGTTGACTTCATTTGGACTGAGGGTGAGCAGCAGTTCTTCGCGTCGAAGGGGCTGACCAACCCTCCCTCCCGGTGCCCATCCTGCCGGGCGGCGCGGCGCGCCGCGGGCATGGGGGGCGGCGGCTACGGCGGTGGCTCGGGCGGCAGCCGGTCGGGCCCCCGCCAGATGTACGAGGTGACCTGCGCCGGCTGTGGCGGGATCGCCCGGGTTCCGTTCCAGCCCCGGGGAGACAAGCCCGTCTACTGCAGCGACTGCTTCCGCGCCGGCACCCGGTGACAGGGGTTCCGGACGACGCCTTCACGGTCGGCACCAGGGTCACCTTCCCCTACGGCGGGAGCCGCAGGGTGGGGACGATCTCCGATGTTTCCATGCTGCCCGACGGCGCCGGCGGCAGCACCGTCGCGTACCTGATCGACATCGGCAATCGCAAGGTGTTCGTGCAGGGTGACGGGATCGCTCGCGCCGGCGCGGGCCCCACCCCCGCCTTCGACGCCGTCGCCGAGGGGGCGGCCTACGGCCGCAAGCGCCCGCGCTCGCAGCGCAGGCGCTGACGGCGGGACCCGGCCCGTGTGACCAGGGCCGGCCCCGCGGCCGCCGAGCGGGGCGGTCGGTCGGCGCCGGTCACACGGGACTCACCGGGTGGTGCCGGGGCGGGCGATCACGGACGCGGCGCGCGTAGATCGCCAGCCTGCGCGCGATCTCGCCGCGCAGCTCCTCGGGCGGCACCACCGCGTCCACGATCAGCTCGGAGGCGAGCTTGTAGATGTCGATGTCGCGGCGGTACTCCTCCTCCAGGGCGCGCACGCGGGAGGCGCGCTCCGCCTCGGGCAGCTCCTGGATGCGGCGGTAGTAGACGGCGTTCACCGCCGCCTCCGGCCCCATGACCGCGATCTGCGCGGATGGGAGGGCCAGCGTGCAGTCGGGGTCGAAGGCGGGACCGCACATCGCGTACAGACCCGCTCCGTACGCCTTGCGCAGGACCACCGAGATCTTGGGAACGGTCGCCTCGCTGACGGCGGCGATCATCTTGGCCCCGTGGCGGATGATCCCCTGCCGCTCCACCGCGGTCCCGATCATGAAGCCGGGCACGTCGGCCAGGAAGACGAGCGGCAGGTTGAAGGCGTCGCAGCACTGGACGAACCGGGCCGCCTTGTCCGCGGTGTCGACGAAGAGGACGCCCCCCTTGACCCGCGGCTGCGAGGCGAGGATGCCGACGGCGCGTCCCTCGATGCGGGCGAAGGCGGTCACCAGCTCTGCCGCGTAGAGCTCCTTGATCTCGAAGAGCGAGCCCGCGTCGACCAGCGCACGGACCACCGCCAGCACGTCGTAGCCGCGGGCCGGGTCGGCCGGGATCGCATCCGCGATGCCGGCCGGGTCCGCCTCGGGAGCCCGCGCTTCCTCATCGGACACCGTCTCCCGCCAGCTCTGGGGCATGAAGGAGAGGTAGCGCCGCGCGGCGGCGATGGCCTCCGTCTCGCCGGCGCTGAGGACGTCTCCGCAACCGGAGACGGTGCAGTGCATCCGCGCCCCGCCCATCTCCTCGAGGCTCACCCGCTCCCCCACCACGACCTCGGCCATCCGCGGGGAGCCGAGGTACATCGAGGCGCGGCCCTCGACCATGATGACCGCGTCGCAGAAGGCGGGGATGTAGGCGCCGCCCGCGGCCGAGGGCCCGAAGAGGACGCAGAGCTGCGGCACCTGCCCGCTCAGGCGCACCTGCATCCGGAAGATCCGGCCCGCGTGCCGGCGCCCCGGGAACATCGCGACCTGGTCCGTGATCCGGGCGCCCGCGGAGTCGACGAGGTACACGAGGGGGATCTGGAGCCGCTCGGCGGTCTCCTGGATGCGCACGATCTTCTCCACGGTCCGCGCCCCCCAGGAGCCCGCCTTGACCGTGGGGTCATTGGCCATCACGGCCATCTCCCGGCCGAGGACCCGCCCCACCCCGGTGACCACGCCATCCGCGGCCAGCTCGGGATCCAGGGAGTTGGCCAGCAGCCCGTCCTCCACGAGCTCCGCGCCCGGGTCCAGAAGCCGGGCGATCCGCTCGCGCACCGGCAGCTTGTCCTGCGCCACGAGCTTCTCGCGCGCACGCAGCGGTCCCCCGGCGCGGGCGTCGGCCAGGCGCCGCCGGAGATCGTCGCCGGCGCCTCCCACCGCCGCGGGCCGGGGGCCGGCGGCGCTCACCCGCCGCCTCGCCGCCCCGCTCCCGCGCCGGGATCCCCTGCGCGGAAGCGGGGCGCGGTCCGCGAGGCCGCGGCACCGGCGGCGCTGCGCCGGGTGGCGATTGGCGGGGCTCCTGCCCGAGACGCTCGCGGGTCCATGCGCTCTGGGGGCCACCGTAGCAGGCCGTGGCCGCCGGCCGGTGGCCGGGGAGGGCGGCGCCCCGGCCGGCGCCGCGTGGAAGCGCGGAGGGAGCGCCTACACTCCCCCGCGTGGCACGGTTCCGTCTCGGCGCCTACGTGAGGTCGACGTTCGGCGTTGAGGACTGGCGCCATTTCCGCCTCTGCGGGATGGACGAGGTGGGGCGCGGGGCCTTCGCCGGCCCGCTGGTGGCCGCGGCGGTCGTGCTGCCCCCCGGCTTCCGCCACCCCTGGCTGCGCGACTCCAAGCGGCTGACCGCCCGGCAGCGGGAGGTGGTGGCCGAGAGGGTCCACGACCGCGCGCTGGCCTGCTCGATCGCGGAGATCAGCGCGGCGGACATCAACGCGCGGGGTCTCGGCTGGGCCAACGTCGAGGTCTTCCGGCGCCTCGCCGCGGCCGTCGACGCGGAGGGCTACTGCTGCGACGGCCGGCTCCGCATCGACGCCTGCCACCCGGTCCACTGCCTGGTTGGGGGCGACGACCTGGTGCCCGCGATCTCCGCCGCGTCCATCGTGGCCAAGGTCCACCGCGACGCGCTGATGCGCCGGCTCCACGAGGAGGCGCCCGTGTACGGCTGGGCCCGCAACAAGGGGTACGGAGCCCCGGACCACCGCGCCGCCATCCGGACCCACGGCATCCACCCGGAGCACCGCCTGGTCTTCGTCGACGGGCTGCTCCAGCTCGACCTCGCCCTGGAGATCCCGGCCCTGGCCGGGAGGACGCCCGCGGCCGGCTCGCGTCCGTAGCCAGCGCCGGCGCTGCCGGATCACGCCGGCACTCGGCGCGCGGTCGCGACGGCGGGCCGGCCCGTCGACGAGGGGCGGCTCAGTTGGCCCCGCAGGCGCAGGAGCCGCCGCAGCCGCAGCCGCCGCCCCCGGCGGAGACCGCCTCGCCCCCGGCATCGGCCCCCGCGCGGACGGTGATCCGGCTGATCAGGGGCATGCTGGCGCGGCTCTCGCAGCGGGGACAGACCGCCGCCAGCTCGCGCTCCGCCATGGGGCGAAGGACCTCGAACACGGAGGCGCAGTCGTTGCAGCGGTACTCATAGAGAGGCATGGGCACAGATTACCCCGCGGCGGCGCGCTTGCCATGCGAACATCGGTTCGCTATGATGAGGGCATGATGGGTCGGGTGATGGAGATGGAGCTGCCTCTGGGGGATCGGCCCGAGGGCGAGCTGGCGCGGCGCCGGGTCGACCAGCTACGCCGGATGCTGGGTGACGACCACGACGCGCTGGTCCGCCTGCTCGCCAGCTTCCCCAACCTGCGGGCCATCTATGCCGCCTCGGACGCCGATCTGACCAGGGTCCTGGGGCCCATCGCGGCGGCTCGGGTGCGCTGGTTCCTGGACGCGCCACTCGCCATGCCGGTGGAGCTCCCGGCGCGGGACGCCCGGAGCGAGGGCCTGCCCGAGGCCGCCTGACCTGCCGCGGACGGGGGGCGCGCATCCGCCCGTGCCTCGCTGTGTCAGCATGAGAGGTGGGGTTCGCCGTTGGCCCGCGTCGCGCGGGCCCTGTGCCGTCGCGCAGCTAGAATCGGTCTCCCCTTCGCACGTGACCCGCAATCGAGGAGAAGGACCATGCTGGGTCGAAGCTCGAGGTCAGCGCTCAGCGACAGGCCGGCGGTGCAGGCCGGCGCCGCGGTGATCGGCAGGACCGCCGAGACCATTGCCGAGCTCGCCGAGAAGGCGGCATCCGCCGCACGCGAGGCGCAGCGCGCCGCCACGCCCGCGCTTCGGGGCGCGGCCCAGACATCGGCCGAGAGCCTGAGCCACGCCGCCGAGAGGGCCGCGGAGGTCCTGGCCGACGTCGCCCAGCGGCTCGCCCAGGCCGTTCCGGGGCAGGAGAGCGTCGCGGCGGAGGTGGCCGACACCGACGCGGGTCCCGCCGGGCCGGGGCGCTGGATCCGCCGGCTCGGCCGGCTGCTCCTCGGCGCGGGCTTCGTGGGCGCCGCCTACGCCGTCGCCACCCGGACTCCGCTCAAGGCGAAGCTCACCGAGCTGATCTTCGGACCACCGCTGGACGAGGACGAGCCCGAGCCCATCACGCTCCCCGTGAGCGACTCTCCCGGCGAGGCCCAGGCGAGCAGCGACAGCGCCAACGGGGAGGCGGGGTCCGGAGGAGCTCCCGACACGCAGCCCCCGACTCGCAGCCGCGGCAGGCGGGAACCGGCGGCCCCCGATGAGGGAGCCGAGGCCTAGCCGCGCGCCGCGGGGCTGCCCTGATATCGACGATGGCCATCGACACCCGCTTCCACCCCCGCCGTCCGGCCGACGAGCACCCCCGGACCCATCTCCCGCCACGCCCGGGCGGGCCCCCTCCCGGCGGGCGTCCGGCTGGACCTCCCGCGAGGTTCGGGGCCGACCGTCCCGGGGCGCCTCCGGCCCGGTTCGGGGCCGACCGTCCCGGGTCGCCTCCGGCCCGGTTCGGATCCGACCGCGGCGGAGCGCCCACCGCCAGGTTCGGAGCCGACACGGGTCCCATGGTCACCACCCTCCGGCTCCGCGACGGTGACCGCGAGATCGAGGTGAGCGGAGGCGCGGGGTTCGTCCGCCAGGTCCTGGAGGACCTCCCCGTGCTGCTGAGCCGGCTGCGCGGGGACGCGGAGGTCACCCCGAGCGCGATCCGCATGCCGAGCCCCTCCCCCAGGATGTCCCCCCCCGCCGCCGTGGAAGAGGCGACCGGTGATCCCCCACAGCCGGAGGAGCCACCCTCCCATCCGGCGACCCCGTCCACGACGGGGACCGGCGAACCGCCCCCTCCCGCGCCGGAATCCGGCAGCGGCGCCGGAAACCTGGAGGAGCGCGTGATCGCGATGCTGCACGCCGCCTCGCATCCGCTGCCGGTGGCCGCCATCCGCTCACGCCTCGGGGCCGGTATCAGCGGCCAGCAGGTCCGCCGCATCCTCGAGCGCGCGGGCTCGCGGGTCGTGGCCACGGACGACCGGCCGATCCGCTACCGCCTCCGCTGAGCGCGCCTGGCCGGAGGGCCTCCGGCCGGGCGGGACTGCGGGTAGCATGGGCGGGCGCCCGCTGCCAAGACGCCCTCCTCGGCGCAGGCTGACATCCGCGGCCGAGAGCCCGGAGGCGGCGCGCTGACGAACAACGGTCACAGAGGGGTACCCGGCTCTTGTCCCTGACGGCGGCGCTCAGCATCGTGGCGGGCGTCCTCGTGCTCGCGCTCCTGGGCTATGTGGCCGCGGAGCTGGTCACGCGCCACCGGATGCGGGGCGGGAGGAGGCTGATCGCGGACTCCTTCGTCCGCAACACCCGCTGGCCCGCCCGGGTCCTCCTGCCCCTGGCCGCCGCGGCCGTGGCGGCGGCCGTGGTCCCCCTCCCGGGCTGGTTGCACCACGACCTCCTGCAGGGTCTCGGCATCGCCCTGATCCTGGCGGGGACCTGGCTCGCGGTCGGGCTCTCCTACGTCCTCGAGGACGCGCTGATGGCGCGCTACGGCGTGGGCGCCACCGACAACCTGCGCGCGCGGCGGTTCGAGACCCAGGTGCACGTGCTGCGCCGGATCACGGTGGTGCTGGCCTGCGTGGTGGCCGTCGGCGGGGTGCTCCTCACCTTCCAGCAGGTGCGCGCCGCGGGTGCCGGCCTGCTGGCCTCGGCCGGGGTGGTCGGGGTGATCATCGGCCTGGGAGCCACGCCTCTCATCAACAATCTGATCTCCGGGATGCAGATCGCCCTCGCCCAGCCGATCCGGCTCGACGACGTGGTGGTGATCACCGCGGGCTCCAGCGGCTACTGGGGCCGGATCGAGGAGATCCACCTCACCTACGTGGTGGTCAAGGTGTGGGACCTCAAGCGGCTGGTGGTGCCGATCTCCTACCTCACCCAGAACCCCTTCGAGGTGTGGACCCGCCACGACTCCACGGTGCTCGGGTACGTCTACATCGAGGTGGACTACACCATGCCGGTGCAGGCCCTGCGCGACCACCTCGCGGAGGTGGTCAGGAGCTCGCCCAACTGGGACGGCGGGGTCTGGAACCTCCAGGTCACCAACCTGGGCCACGAGACGGTCCAGCTCCGTGCCCTGATGAGCTCGGCCGACAGCTCGGCGTCCTGGAACCTGCAGTGCGAGGTGCGGGAGAGGGCGCTCGCCTTCCTCCAGGAGCGCCACCCGTCGGCCCTGCCGCGCGTGCGTGCCGAGGTGGGCTGGGCACCGGGCAATGGCGAGCTCCCCGAGGAAGCGCACCCGGCGCGGGCGGCTCCGCGCCGCACCGGCGAGGCCTGACCGGGCGGGAGGGACCGTGGAGATCGAGGCTCACCTGGCGGCGCTGCGGGCGGACGGCGCGCGGCTCGCTGAGGCCGCCCAGGCCGCGGGCATGGAGGCGGGGGTGCCCACCTGCCCGGGCTGGACCGTTCGCGAGCTCCTGCACCACATCGGGGGAGTGCACCGCTGGGCGGCGCTGCACGTCACGACCGGTCTCGATCGCCCGACCACAGCCGCGGAGGACGCACGGATCTTCGTGCGGGTCGCGGACCCGGAGCTGCTCCCCTGGTTCCTGGAGGGGCACGCCGCCCTGCTGCGAGCCCTGGAGGGTGCCGACCCGGGTCTCCGCTGCTGGACATTCCTGCCGGCTCCGTCGCCACTCGCGTTCTGGGCCCGCCGGCAGGCCCACGAGACGCACATCCATCGTGTCGACGCCGAGACGGCCGCGGGGTGGCCGGCGGCGTGTGGCAGGGAGCTGGGCGCGGACGGCATCGACGAGCTCCTGAACGGGTTCCTGGCACGCCGCCACGGACGCCTCGTGGCGGATCCGCCACGCTGTCTGGGCGTGGCGCCCATCGACGACCCGGAGGGGTCGTGGACCATCAGGATCGAGCCGGACCGCCGCGTGGTCACACCGGGCATCGACGCCCCCGACTGCACGGTCCGAGGAAGCTCCGCCGACCTGTACCACCACCTGTGGAACCGTCTCCCACCCGGAACCGGGAGCATCGAGGTGGAGGGCGATGGGCGCGTGATGGAGCTGTGGCGCGAGCGCGCCACCATCCGGTGGAGCTGAGGGCGGGCAGGTCCCGAGCCCGAACCCTCACCGGCCTGTGCAGCCGGGACCGACCCCGGGCCGCCCGGAGAGGGGCGCCCCGAGCCTCCGGCCGGCAGGGGAAGGGGTCTGTGGGCGAGGCAGGATTCGAACCTGCGACCCGAGGGTCATGAGTTGCCGGGTAGCCGAGGGGAGTTTCACCCCCCGGCCCCCACAGAACCGGACGTGAACCTCTCGATTCATCCGGCTCGTCGCATCCAACCTACGGCGTGACCATGGAGTGGCAGAGAGAGTGGCGATGATCAGCCGGGTGACCGGCGGGTTGGCCAGCCCCCCTGTTCAGCGGTCACGGCCACCTCGCTCAGGCTGCGGCGTGCAACCCGACCTCGGCCCCCACCAGCCCCTCTCTCATGCCCGCTCCGCCACGCGACTCAAACTGCGCATCAAACGTCGGGTGGAGGGCGGCGTCGGCGTCGGGCGAATCCGCCGACGCTCCACCGCCAGGAGGAGAGCACTCGGAGAGTGCTGACCGAGACAGGGAAGTGCCCATCCACCACGGCCGTGGAGCAACGGGTCAGATCAGAGGGGTTTGGTCTTCGCCG
>JAJZNI010000174.1 GCA_021847925.1 bacterium | reverse complement strand
CTCTGCAGGCTCTCCGCCCCCTCCCGCGGCTCCGCCCGCGCTCTCCTTTCACCTGGACGTGGGGGCGGGCTCCGCGCTGGCGGCCGGCCCGCTGCCCCCGCCGGCGGCCCCCCCCGCCGGTGGCGGCGAGGGCGGGATCACGGTCTCGCGTGACGGGCACCCGGGCGCGGACGGATCCCCGGCGCGCTCGGCGGCGCCGGCCGCCGCCCCGTCCGCCTCCTCGGCGGCCGGTCGCGGGTGGGGCATCCGCGAGTCCCGGCCCGCGCGCGGGCCGGGGTGGCTCCTGCCCCGCGACGGGGTGGCGGCCGCCTCCGCACCGCCGGGGGTGCCCGCGGCCCCCGTGCCGCCGGCGCCCGCGACCGCGGCGGCTCCCCCGTCATGGGCGCCGCTCGCCCCGCCCCCGGCCAGGTCCCACGTGGGCCTCGGGCTCCTCACCCTGCTGATCGTGCTGCTCGCCTTCGGCGGCGGCCTCTGGTACCTCACCTACGGCCCGGCGGGACAGGGGACGGGGCTGGGTGGCGGAACCCACACGGTGAGCGCACCCTCCGTGCTGGCCGGCCAGGCGGAGAACGCCAGCCCGGCCGACCAGGCCGCCCTCCAGGCGCTGCGATCCGGGCTCGCCACCTCCCTCGGCTCGGGTTCGCACGCCGCGATCACCGGCACGGCCGTCGGCCTCTACGGCACCACCGGCAGCGGCGGCGTGGCCCCCGCCTACGTCCTCTTCGCGGTCGCCGCCAACCGCCAGCTCACCGCCGCCGACCTCGGCTCGGCCGCGTCCGGCATCGCGGGCGACTGGAGCCTCGCCTCCAGCTCGGTGCGCACGCAGAGCGGCGTGAGCTTCCACTGCGGTCCCCTCGGCAACGTGCCCGGCTTCACGACGCTCTGCGCCTGGATCGACGGCAACGTGCTGGGAGTGGTTCTCGGAGCCCCCGCCGTCGGACCATCCGCCACCCTCGCCGCCGCCGAGCAGGCGCGCAGCTCCGCGGAGTCCGCCGCCTGACCCTCCGTCCCGCGGAGCGCCGGCCGCCGGCCGCAGGCGCCCGCACGGCGTAGGATCGAGACCGATGGCCGACGATCCCCGCGGGCTCGATCGAATCTCGGCGCTGGCCGACCGCCGCCGCATCGCGGTCATCGCCCTGCGCGGCGTGATCGGCGGCGCGGTCCGGACCGCCGAGCTGGTGCGCACCCTGGGCCAGGCCCGGCGCAACCGCCACGTCCGCGCCGTGGTGCTCGAGATCGACTCCCCGGGCGGCGCGGCGTCGGAGTCCGAGGCCCTCTACGTGGCGGTGCGGCGCGTGGCGGCCGAGAAGCCCGTGGTCGCCTGGATACGCAGCACCGGAGCCTCGGGGGCCTACTTCGCGGCCTGCGGGGCCACGCGCATCCTCGCCTTTCCCTCCGCCCTGGTCGGCTCCATCGGCGTGATCTCCGTGCGCCCGGTGGCCGTGGAGGCGCTTCGCCGGGTGGGAGCCGCCGTCGAGGTGACCAAGACCGGGCCTTTCAAGGACCTGGGAGCCCCCTGGCGCGAGCCGACCGGCGCCGACCGGGCCAGGGAGCGAGCCCTGGTCGACGCCATCTTCCACCGCTTCACGCAGGCGGTGGCCGGCGCCCGCGGGTTCGACGAGGCCGATCTGGCCCGGGTGACGGGCGGCGAGGTCTGGCTGGGGAGCGAGGCGATGGCACTCGGCCTCGTCGACGCCCTCTGCGACCACGAGGACGCGGCGCTCCATGAGGCGCAGGAGCTCGCGGGTCTTCCGCACCGCCGCCTGGTCCGCATGGGGGGGCGGCGGACCGTGCTCCAGCGTCTCGGCGTTCCCGGTGCGGGGATGGGACCCCCGGGGCCGCGCTGGGTCGCGGAGCTCGAGGGCTGGCTCAGCTCACCGCGGGTGCGCATGTAGGCGGGGCGCCGGCCGGGCGAAAGGTGCATGGCCGGGCCGCAGAGGTGCTGCGAAGCCCGCAGGGGAGGACGCGCCCCGTGCGGCCCACCGCGTCTACGCGGAGGCGACGGCTCCCGCGTCGGCCTCGGCGGCGATCCCGGACCCGCCCAGGGCGCGTGCGAGTCCCGCCCCGGCCAGAGCCTCGACCAGGCGGTCGACGGCGTGGAGGGCGGTCTCGAGGTCGGCGGCGTCGAAGGGGCGCGCCGCACGGCGCTCGCAGACCACGATGCCGGCCAGCCCGCGGCTGTCCACCACCGGGAGCAGCAGATGGGAGGTGAGCCCGATGCCGCGCCGCCGCTGGGGACGGTGGGAGACGCTCTCCGTCCAGATCGCCGCCCGGCGGCTGGAGCGGACCCGCTCCAGGATCTCCGCGGGAAGCCCGGCGCCGCTCATGGTCCGGGCGTCCGGGGGCAGGACCACGGCCCGGTCCGCCGAGACCGCCAGGGCCAGCCGGGAGAGCCCGCTGCGCACCCCGGCATCCACCGCCACCTGTCCCCAGATGCTCGGCGGGAGGCTGGCCGCCCGGCGGTTGAGCAGACCGTTGAGCAGCATCCCCGCGAAGGCCGCGAGCGCCGCGGAGGCGAGCTCCGGCAGCGCGGTCAGGCCGAGCATCGCGAAGAGGGGGTACACCGCGACCAGGGTGGAGAGGAGGGCGCGGAGGAGGAAGGAGCGGAGCAGGCCGGGCTCAGGGCGGTGGCGGCGGTCGGCAAAGCTCCACGACCAGTTCCACGCGGTGTTCCACCCGAAGCTCAGCGCGAAGGCCGGCAGGAAGGCGAGCAGCGGCGGGATCCCGCCCGGGCCCGACACCAGCCACAGCCCGAGGAGGAACAGGCCCAGACCGGAGGTGCCCACGGCGCCGAACTTCCATCGCCGCGCCGACCCCTCGACCTCGAGGAAGAGGGAGGCGACGTGGCGCAGGTAGAGGAGGCCCTGGCGCGCGCTCGCCTTGCTCGCGCCGGCGGCCCGGCGCTGGAATCGCAGCGGCACGTCCACCACCCGGAGCCCGGGGACGCAGACGAGGAGCTCGAGGAGGATCTTGAAGCCGACCGGACGGAACTCGATGCCGTCCACGAGAGGGCGCCGGCAGAGGAAGTACCCCGAGAGCGGATCGGTGCTCTGCCGGGCCTCGCGGAAGAGGGCCTGCGCGACCAGGGCGGCGCCCCGGCTCACCAGGTGGCGGGTCAGCCCCGAAAGACCCCCCGCGTCCCCGCCCCTCAGGTAGCGGCTCGCGACCACCAGGTCGGCTCCCGCCTCCGCCGAGGCCAGCATCTCGGGGATCAGCTCGGGCGGGTGCTGGAGATCGGCGTCCATGACGCAGGCGTACTCGCCGCGGGCCATGTGCAGGCCGGCCACCACCGCGGTGCTGAGCCCACCCCTGCGCTCCTCGCCGCCGCGCAGCAGGAGGCGCACCTCGGCGTGCGCGCCCTGGAGGGCGGTGAGCCGCGCGGGGGTGTCGTCGTCGCTGTCGTCGACGAACCAGATCTCCGCGTCGAGCCCGGACAGGGCCGCCTGGAGGCGGGCCCACAGGGGTGCCAGGCTCTCGGCCTCGTTGCGCGTGGGGATGATGACGGAGAGGCGGGGGTGGGGGGTGTCCATGGGCGAGGTCGTGTGCGAAGGATAGGGCCGTTCACCGGTCGCCGGCACCCCCCGGACCGGCTCTCAGAGCGGCCTGCGCCGCTCCGCTCTCAGGTCCCCCGAGGCCGGCCCAGCGCGGCCTCGACGGCGGCGGGGTCCAGCTCGCGCAGCCGCCGCGGCGGCTCGGGGGCCGCCCCGCGCGACGGAGCGGCGAGCTGGCGCTGCCACCATCCGACGTCGTGCCAGCTCCCGAGCTTCCAGCCCACCTCGCGAAAGACGCCCAGACGCGCGAAGCCCATCGCCTCGTGGAGGCCAACGCTCGCCGGATTGGGCAGGGTGATGCCCGCGAACGCGCGATGGTAGCCCTGGGCGGCGAGCAGCGACAGGAGGCTCGCGTAGAGGGTCCTGCCCACGCCGCGGCGGCGCGCGCCGCCGGCGACGTAGACGCTGGTCTCCACCGACCAGCGGTACGCGGCCCGCGCTCGGAACTGCCCCGCGTACGCGTAGCCGAGGACGGCGCCGCCGTCCTCGGCCACCAGCCAGGGGTGCTCGTCCGCGTGGTCGACGATGCGCCGGGCCATCTCGGCCACGGCCGGCGCGACGACCTCGAACGAGATCGGCGTGCGCTCGACGGCGGGGGTGTAGATCTGCCTCACGGCCGCGGCGTCGGCGGGAGACGCGAGCCGGATCAGCATCGGGAGATGGTAGCGGCCACGAACCGCCATGCTGCCCGGGTGGATGAGGCGGAGGTCATCCCGGGACGCTCATCGGAAGAGGCCGAGCGGGATCGTGATGGCCACGGCGAGCAGCACCAGGAAGCCGCCGGCGCCGACCAGCAGGATGGCCAGGCCAACCGGGGAGCCGAAACCGTACCAGCGCTGGAAGAGCTCGCGGGGGATGCCGAAGAGGTCGTCGTCGTCGTTCACGCAGGTTCTCCTTCATGGACCAGCTGCCGCTCTCCCGGCTCACCGCGCACCGCGCCGCCGGTCGTCTCGGTCTTGGGCCGCGGGTGCGGGATGCGACGTCCGCGCGCGAAGAGGGAGGCGACGGCGGCCAGCACCAGCACGCCGATGGGGAGGAGCATGGTGGGCTTCATGGCGCTCACGAATCCCTGGGTGAACACGCCGTGGGCCAGCGACCGGACGGTCGCCGCGAGCGCCGGCGGCGTGCGCGCCGGCAGGGAGAGAGCGGTGCCCATCTGACCGGCGCCGACCTCCAGCCCGCTGCTCGCCGCGCCGCTGAAGGCCGAGACAAAGGGCAGGGCGACGGGGTGCGGGAGGTGGGCGGAGGCGGCCACCGCCTGGGCGTGGAGCGTGGTGGCGAGCCGGTTCTGCAGCAGCGCGCCGACCGCCGCGCTCGCTATCACGGAGCCCAGCTCCTGGAGGGTGCTCATGGTCCCGGAGGCGATCCCGCCGAGCTCGCTGGGCAGGTCGCGGGTGGCGAGCTGGAACGCGGGCCCCCAGATGAACCCCATCCCCAGCCCGCCGACCACCAGGCCGGGCACGAGCGACCAGCGGGCGGAGTCCGCCTGGACGTCCCAGACGATGTACCCCGACCCGGCGGCGAGGAGCAGCAGACCCAGGGTGAGGAGCGGCTTGGCGGCCGAGCGCTGCGCGGCGGGCCCGTTGGCGGGGCCGGTGGTGAGGAACATCGCCCCCGGCTGCACCGCGACCACCAGCCCCGCGGAGATCGCGCTCAGGCCGAGCACCGATTGCAGATAGACGGTGAGGGGAAGGTAGAGGCCGAGGATGGCGAAGCTCATCGCCGCGAGGACCAGCGCCATCAGCGTGAAGTTGCGGTCGCGGAAGAGGGCGAAGGTGAGCAGGGGCTCGCCGCCCTGCCGGCGCGCCTGGTGCACCAGGAAGGCGGCGAGCAGCGCCATCCCGATGCCGATGACCAGGGGAACGCTGAGAGGGCCGGCGATCGAGCCCCAGTCGTAGCGCTGGCCCTCGATCAGCCCGAAGACGACGCAGAGAAGCCCGGTCGTGACCAGCCCCACGCCGGCGAGGTCGAGGCGGTGGCGGTGGCCCGGGCGGAGGTCGGGCACGAGGCGCGTCGCGGCCAGCAGGACGGCCACGCCCACCGGCAGGTTGACGAAGAAGATCCAGCGCCAGCCGAGGTCGCTGACCAGCAGCCCGCCCAGCGTCGGGCCGGCGATGACCGCGACGCCGGCCAGCATGCCGAACAGTCCGAAAGCGGCCGCGCGGCGCTCGGCCGGGAAGATCGCGAGCAGGATGGCCATCTCCTGGGGGCCGAGCAGCGCCGCTCCGACGCCCTGCAGGACGCGCCCCAGGATGAGCAGGTCGGCGCTGCCCGCGAGGCCGCTCAGGGCGGAGGCCGCGGTGAAGAGGGCGACGCCCAGCATGAAGAGGCGGCGCGGCCCGAAGATGTCGCCCAGCCGGCCCGACGTGATGAGGAGCACGGCATAGCCGAGGCTGTAGGCGTCCAGCATCCAGAGAACCTGGTCGAGGCTGGCGTGCACGCCGTCGACGATCCGGGGGATGGCAATGTTCACGATGGTCAGGTCCAGCAGGGTCATGAAGGTGCCCAGCGAGAGGACGACCATCACCGCCCACGGGTTGAACCGACCGCCACGCTTCTGGTGGACGGATGTCTGGTGCACGGATGCTCTTTCAATATGTATCTTAGTAGATAAGTGATCTGTACACTACGCGGATGAGCGAGACGCCGTCAACCCCCCCCGACCCCCGGGCCGAGCTGGTCGGCCGGCTCACGATCGCGGTGCGGCGCCAGGTCGCCTGGACGGTCCTGCACAACCAGGCGATCGCCGACCGCGTGGGCATGGGGGTCACCGACCTCCACTGCGTCAACCTCCTCGACCTCGAGGGGCCGATGACCGCCGGCCGCCTGGCCGATCTGCTCGGCCTCACCACCGGCGCCGTCACCGGAGTGCTCGACCGCCTCGAGAGCGGCGGCGTGCTCCGGCGTGAGGCCGACCCCTCCGATCGCCGCCGGGTCATCGCGCGGCTGGTGCCCGAGGGGATGGAGCGGGTTCGCGCCGCCTATCGGGAGGTCGCCGCCGGGGCGGGGGAGATGTACGCGCGCTACGACGCGGCGCAGCTCCGCCTCCTCGCCGACCATGTGGAGCGGAGCGCCGAGATGACCCGCCGGCTCACGACCGCGATGCGCGCGGGGTCGCAGAGGCCGGTCGGGGCCGAGGGCAGCCCCCTCTCGGTGCCTCTCGGCGGCGTCAGCGCCGGACGGCTGGAGGTGAGCGCCACCGCCGCCAGGATGCGCATCTCCGCCGACGCCGCCATGGCCGAGCTCTACCGCGCCGCCTTCCAGCGGCGTCCCCCGCGGATCCAGGTGAAGGGTGGCACGGTGAGCATCGGCTACCCGCGGGTGTGGCACGGCGGGGTGGGGCGCGGCGAGGTGGTCCTCAACGCCGCCATCCCCTGGGCCCTGGACCTGCGCGGCGGGGCCTCCGAGGTGGATCTCGAGATCCCCGGCCTGCGCCTCACCGAGCTCACCCTGACCGGGGGGGCCAGCCGTGTCGACGTCAACCTCCCGCGTCCGTCCGGCACCGTTCCGCTGCGCATCCGGGGCGGCGCCAGCCGGGTGACCGTTCGCCGCCCGCTCGCCGTGCCCGTCCGCGTGCGCGTCACCGGGGGGCTCACGCGGCTCAGCCTCGACGCCCAGCGGATCGGATCCGTCGGAGGCGGCGCGGTGCTGGACAGCGCGGGCTACGAGACCGCCGCGGATCGCTATGAGCTGGTGGTGGAGGGAGGCGCATCCCGGATCACCGTGACGGGGGTCGGGGGCTGAGGCCGCGAGGAGCGGGCGCGGCGAGGGACGGTATAATCGGCTATAAGGTCAGGATGACCTAAATCCGCCCACCCACGGCCGCGCCCCCGCGGGCGCGACACCCATCGGAGATCCGCGTGGTCCTCTCCTCCGCGCCCCCCGACGCCCCCGCTCGCGCGGACCGGCTGGTGCACCGCATCAGCGAGCTGCGCCGCGCCCGCAACGCCGTGATCCTGGCGCACAACTACCAGCTCCCCGAGGTCCAGGACGTCGCCGATCTCGTCGGGGACTCGCTGTTCCTGTCCCGAGAGGCGGCCCGCACCGCCGCCGACGTGATCGTGTTCTGCGGGGTCCACTTCATGGCCGAGACCGCGGCCATCCTCTCGCCGGGACGGACGGTGCTGCTCCCCGACCTCGAGGCGGGGTGCTCGCTCGCCGAGACGATCACGGCGGAGCAGCTGAGGCTCTGGAAGGCCGAGCACCCCGGGGCGGTGGTGGTCTCCTACGTCAACACCTCCGCCGAGGTGAAGGCCGAGTCCGACTACTGCTGCACCTCGAGCAACGCGGCGGCCGTGGTTCGGGGGATCCCGGAGGATCGTGAGATCCTCTTCTGCCCCGACATGTTCCTGGGCGCCCACGTCGAGCGTGTCACGGGGCGGCGCATGCACGTCTGGATGGGCGAGTGCCACGTCCATGCGGGCATCGACGCCGCGGCGCTGCAGGCCACGAGGCGGAGCCACCCCGACGCCGAGTTGCTGGTGCACCCCGAGTGCGGCTGCACCTCGTCAACGCTGTACCGGGTGGGAGAGGGCGATCTCCCCGGGCCGGCCTGCGTGGTGAGCTCGACCGAGGGGATGGTGCGCCGCGCGGCCGAGTCCCCGGCCCGCACCTTCATCGTCGCCACCGAGGTGGGCATCCTGCATCGCATGCGCCAGCAGTCGCCGGACAAGACCTTCCTGCCCGCGGCCGAGAGCGCCGTCTGCCCCTACATGAAGCGGATCACGCTGGAGAAGGTGGCGCGGGCCCTGGAGCGGCTCGAGCCGCGGGTCACCGTTCCCGAGGCCATCGCCGCGCGGGCGCGCCGCGCGCTCGACCGCATGGTGGAGATCACGGGCTGACCCGGGCGCTCCCGGCGGCTGAGGTCGTGCCGGGCCCGGGCGGGCCGCCGGGCGCTGCGGCGAGGCGGTCCCGAGGCGCGGCCCGGCGGGTCAGGTGGTCGTGGCGGCGCCGGCCGCAGGCTGCGGATGCGCTCCCGCAGCCGTGGTCCCCCCGGCGCTGAGGGACTGCCAGCCGAGCGCCGCGCTGAGCAGCAGGGCGGCCCCGGCGAGACCGAAACCGGCCCGCGGCCCCGCGGTCTGCGCCGTGAGGCCGACCAGCGGGCCGGTCACGGGCGTGGTGCCCGGCAGGGCCATTCCCCAGATTCCCATGACGCGGCCGCGCATGCTCGGGTCGGCGCGAAGCTGTGCCAGGGTGTTGGCCTGGGCGATGAACCAGATGGACAGGCACCCTGTCGCCGCCATGCCCGCGAAGGCGAGCGGGACGTCGGGCGCTCCCGCGGTGGCCAGGATGGCGATGCCTGTCGCTGCGGCGAGGCGTCTCACGGCCCGGCCCCGGGGCACCGGGCGCCGCGAGGACGCGACCAGTGCCCCGGCCACCCCGCCCATCCCGAAGGCGGCCATCAGCAGCCCGTAGCCGCCGCCGCCGAGGTGGAGCGTCCGCGTGGCGAGGAGGGGCAGGCCCACCCCGAGGTTGAAGAGCATCCCCGAGGCGGCCGCCATCAGCAGGAGGGAGCGGATCTCCGGCGAGCGCCACGCGTAGCGGAGCCCGGCTCGTACCGCACCGCGGCGCTGCGCCGGCTGCCGGGCCGCCACGCCCGCCGGCGGCGCGCCGCGAGCCCGGTGCAGGCCGAGAAGGACGGCGAGCGGGGGGAGGTAGGAGGCGGCGTTGGCGATGAAGCAGGCGCCCACGCCAAGGGTCGCGAGGAAGAGCCCGCCGATGGCGGGGCCCGCGACCCGAGAGAGGTTGAGAACCACCTCGTTGAGGCTGACGGCCGAGCCCAGCCGCTCCCCGCCCACCAGGTCGAGGACGAACACCTGGCGCGCGGCCGCGTCCGGAGCGGCCACCGTCCCGGTGGCCAGACCCAGGACGAAGAGCATCCACACCCGGATGGAGCCGGTGAGCGTGAGCACGGCGAGCGTCCCCGCCAGGAGGATGAAGACGCTCTGGGTGACCACCAGCAGCCTGCGACGGTCGACCCGATCGGCCATCGCTCCGGCCAGGGGACCGCCCAGGAGCATCGGCAGCATGGTGCAGGACCCGAGCAGGCCGAGATCGACACCGCTCCCGGTGAGCTTCAGCATCAGCCAGGACTGCGCGACCGCCTGGGTCATGGTCCCGGAGGCGGAGAGGACCTGGCTGACGAACCACCGGCGGAACACCGGCGCACGCAGCGCCCCGAACGCCGGAGCGGCCCGGCGAGGGGAGGGGGGATTCAGGGCGATTCCCAACGGATCCGGATTATTGGTCAGACATTGAACGAGAAGGCGAATTGTAGCATCCCGCCGCGCGAGATCATTTCCGCCCGTTTCGTTGATATGTGCGAGAATCGGCACCATGCCTCACGAGGATCCCGATGCCCGGGTGGGGGCGGGCCGTCACCGTCTCCTGACCCTCCTCGAGTGCGCCGGGCCGCTCACGCGCTCGGAGCTGACGGAGAGGATGGGGCTTCCCGGGACGACGGTCGCGGGGATGGTGAGCGAGCTCCTCCGTGCCCGCCTGGTGGTCGAGCGCGAGACGCCGGCGCGCGGGGTGGGCCGGCCGCCGCGGGTCCTGGAGCCGGCCGGCCCGGCGCCGGTGGTGTCCCTGCTGGCGCGTCGCGACGGGCGCCTCCGGGTGGCGGTCGCCACCCTCTCCGGGGGGCTCATCGCCGAGCGGAGCCGGCCGGTGGACGACGGCAAGGCCCTCGACGCGCCGCTCCTGGCCGAGGCGGCGCGGCTGCTGCGCAGCGCCCTCGGCGAGGCCGGGATCTCCCCGCCCCGCCTCGTCGCGGTGGTCGTGAGCGTGGCCCGACCGCGCCCCCACGACGTCGACCTGTCGGCCCTCGGCGAGCGTCTGGAGAAGCCCGTCGTCCCCGAGAACGACGCCAACCTCGGGGCCCTCGGGGAAGCGGAGTTCGGAGCGGGGCGGGGCCTCGACAGCTTCGTGTACGTGATGCTCGGCCACAGCGTGGGCGCGGGGCTCGTGGTCGGCGGACGCCTCCATCGCGGTGCCTCGGGCTTCGCCGGCGAGCTGGGCCACGTCCAGGTCCAGGAGCAGGAGGACGGGTCCCTCTGCGTCTGCGGCGGGCGCGGCTGTCTCGGCCGGCATATCGGGACGTCTCTGCACGACTTCGTCCATCGCGCCTACGCGGCACGCCTGTCGGTTCCCGAGGTGCTCTCCCTGGCTGCCCGCCGCGAGCCCGGTGTGCGGCGCGTCTTCGCCGACCTCGGGCGGATGGTCGGCAAGCCGCTTGCCGGGCTCTGCACCATGCTGGACCCGGCGGCGGTGGTCGTGGACGGGAGCCTCGGGGCGGCCGGGGAGCCGGTGATGGCAGGGATCCGCGAGGAGCTCGACCGTCACGCGGCCCCCGCGGTCGCGGACTCCGTGCGCGTCGTGGCCGGAGAGCTGGGGGAGAGGGCCGAGCTGCTCGGTGCGGTCGCGCTCGTGCGGCGCTGGACCCTGGACGCCACCCTGCCTGCGTCGCGCCGCGACCCCGCCGTGGCGGCGGCCTCCGCGCTCGCCGCAGCCCGGTAGGCTCCCCCGCCGGCCTCCCCACCCCTGCAAAGAAAAGACCCGGGGCCGAAGCCCCGGGTCTTTCAGGAAGGGAATGAGTTTCGTGTCAGGGGGCGGCGCGGCCGCCACCGCGGACTATAGAGAACCGGCGGCACCCGCCGCAGTAAAGATACTCGGAATTTGTGTGAAGAGTTATGAAATCAAGGGCAGGGGTGGCGTTCCCCCCTCCCCGGGACCCGGCGGGCGCCAAGGCCGCGCGTGGCCCGCCGGCATGAGCGCGCACGGGTGCCGCCGCGCGCTTCCCCTTCGTGGGTGGCGCCCTCCCCCCGCCGAGCGCATATGCTCGACCGGTTTGGATGGCTCAGCACCACCCCGACCACCCCGATCTCCCTGAGACCTCGGGCACGCAGCCGGCCACCTCCATGGATCCCGCCGCCACCATCGGGGTGGGGGCGGCCGAGGCGCCGGCCGGTCCTGCCCGGCCGCTCGTCCGTGCCGGCCTGCGCGGATTCCTCGACCTCACGCGTGTCGACGTCGCCCTGGTCGTGGGGCTCACCCTGCTCGCCTTCGTGCTCCGCTTCGCGAGCCCCATCCTGCCCAACTTCCTGGGCGGCGCGGCGCCCGCCGCGCCCGCCATCCAGGTGCTCGGGGTGGGAGCCGCCAGGAACAGCAGCCGCTCCGCGTGCCAGCACGACATCCCCTACGACCACAGGCTCATCAGCGCCTGCGGGCAGATCTTCGACGAGGTCTACTTCCCCACCGACGCCGCCGACGATCTGGCGTCGCCCCCCAGGAGCTACTTCGACCCCGAGCCCCCGCTCGTCAAGCTGCTGATGACGCCGGCCATCGCGTGGCTGGGCTTCACCACCATGGGTTGGCGCATGACGCAGGTGATCACGGGAAGCCTGCTCGTGGGGCTCATGTACCTGATCGCCCTGCGCCTGCGCCGCGACCGCTTCTTCGCCGTCGTGGCCGCCCTGCTCGTGTGCCTCGACGGGCTGGCCTTCGTCGAGTCGCGCATCGGCGTCATCGACATGCCCGCGATCTTCTTCACGGCGCTGTGCTGGTACCTCCTGCTGCTCCACTGGCAGGCGCGCACCCGCCGCCAATGGCGCATCACGCTCTATGTGACGGCGGCGGCCCTGGGGATCGCTTTCGCGGCCAAGCTCACCGCCCTGGCGCCGCTCGCGACCCTCATGGCCCTGGTCGTGGGGCGCGCCCTGGCGCCTCGCGTGACCGCGCTGCTGCCGGCGCTGCGTCGCATTGCCGGGCCGCGCGGCCACGAGGCGGTGCTGTGGCGCGAGGCGGCGGGCAGGAGGGCCGTGCTGCACTACGCCGCGGGCCTGGTGCTCATCGGCGCCATCTACGCTGCCAGCTACTCCCGCTACGAGACGATCCCCCACAACGACGTGTACCGCTTCTACGCGTGCGCCCCGTCCACCGGGCCGATCACCGAGCCTCCGCCCAACAACGTGTACCACCTCAAGGTGCCCGTCGCCAAGATCGGCGGGATCACGGTTCCCGATGTTCCGGTGGCCATCGAGAACATCGTGGACGTCAACATCGCGTCCCTCCGCTACCAGGAGATCGAGTGCCGCGGCCACCCCTGGGCCTCACGCTGGTACACGTGGCCGGTGATGGCGCATCCCGTGCTCATGTACTACCAGAGCGCCACCCTGCTCGGCAATCCGGCGTACACGGGGGTGGGGATCATCACCAACATGGGCAATCCCGCGGTCTGGTGGCTGGGCCTGCTGGCGCTCCTCTTCTGCGTCTGGAGGATGACGAGGGGCCCCGACTGGCTGCGCGTGTCGGTGGGCGCGCTCCTCGTCGCGTCCCTCACCACGCTCATCCTCACCTTCCACGCCGCCGAGCCGCCGGTGACCTCGGCCGGCTACGAGACCGGACCGCTGGGGCCCGTGAGTCCCCTCTTCTACGTCGCCTACGCCGGAATGATCGTGTTCGCCCTGGTGGCCACCGCCTTCGCCGTGATCGCCCGGCGCTTCGTCCCCGCCTTCATCGTCCTCGGGTACACCGCCTCCTGGATGATGTGGGTCCCGGGCAACAAGGCGCGCATCCTCTTCTTCTACCACGCCCTCGGCATCCTGCTCTTCACGGCGCTCGCCCTCGCCTACGCCCTCACCCTGCTGCGCCGGGTCAGGTTCCACGCGGCCGGGCGATGGTGGTCGCTGGCGCCACTCGCCTACGCCGGCATCGCCTGCGTGGTGGCGGCCTTCCTCTTCTTCTACCCGGTGTGGACGGCGATCCCCATGACCAACCAGGACGCCTACATGCGGCTCTGGGTGGACGCCTGGTGAGCCTCACCCGCGTCCCCTCACCCCGCAGCGTGGGATGACCTCCGTCTCGCTGCTGCTCCTCGCGGCGCTGTCGGCACTCTCCGGGCTCGCCCTCGCGGGCACGCTCACGGCCCCGCTCCGCCTCGAGGAGCGCCTGGCGATCGCGGTGGTGGCCGCCTTCGTCCTCGACTCGATCGCCTGCTTCCTGCTGAGCCTCGGCCTCGGGCTCGGTCCCGCGTCGATCCTCCTGGCTCCGACCGCCGTCACCGCGATTGCGCTCGGGGCGGCGCGCGCGCTCCGCGCCCATCTCCTGCGGGCGTGGCGCGAGGCGTGGGTGGCGGCCGGCGCGGCCGACCGGGTCGGGGTGGGGATGGCGGTGGTCGCGGCCGTGGCCGCCGTCTGCTTCACCCTGCTCTTCTCTCGGGCGATGTTCCAGGACGCGGCCGGCAACCTGCTCACCGGGTACTGGATACCCGACTGGGCGGGGCACCTGATCACCGCCCAGAGCTTCGCCGCAGCCCAGAACCTGCGCCTCCAGGACCCGCTGATGAGCGGAACTCCCCTCTACTATCCCTTCCTGCCCGACTTCACCTCGGCGATGCTGATGCGCCTGGGGTTCGCCGCCGGTCCGTCGCTGTGGGTTCCCCAGGTGGTCCTGGGTGTGGCGCTGGCGGTGCTGGTGGTGAGCTTTGCCGCGCGTCTCGGCCTGCGCCGGGCTGCCGGGGTGATCGCGGTGGTGATCTGCTTCCTGGGGGGCGGGCTGGGGTTCGTCGGCGCCCTCCACGACGCCTGCACCGCCTCCGGATCGGCCCCGGCCGAGTGCAGCGCCGGGTACGTCATCGGCCATCCGGGCGCCGGCGCCGCGGTCGCCGCCGGAACGCTGCGCGCGCTTCCCGGGGTGGTGGCCGATCAGCCCCGCAGCTACGACGGGATGACCACCGCCCCGGACAGCGGCACGCCGGTGTTCTCCAACCAGGTGTGGTACACGCCGCTCTTTGCCTGGTGGGTCCCGCAGCGGACCCTCGTGGAGGGGTTCGACGTCGTGGTCGCGGTGCTGATCCTCCTCCTCGCGAGCTTTGAGCGCGCCCGCGCCTCCGCCTGGGACGTCGGGTTCGCCGGCGTCCTCGCCGGGACGCTGCCCATCGTCCACGTCCAGAGCCTCTTCGCCCTGGTCATCATCTGCGCCGTCCTGGTCGTGCTCCGCTGGCGCCCCGCGTGGCTCCTCTTCGCGGCGGTCGCCGCAGCCGCCGCCCTTCCCCGGGTCGTGCAGCTCCTCGGCGCTCCCCACGGAGCGGCGGCGACCGGCAACGGCTACCCGTACTTCGACCCGGGGTGGATGTCCGGCGCGCTGGGCGGTGCCGTGCTGCCGACCACCGCCGGCCTCTCGGGCATCCTCACCGGGATCGGTGACGTCCTGCGCGTGCCCTTCACGGGGACCTTCTGGTGGTTCTGGGTGGTGAACCTCGGAGTGGCCGTCCCCCTCAGCGCGCTGGTGGCGGCGGCGGTGCTGGCACGCCGCGCGGGGCGCGGCCTGGCCCACCCGGCCGCCCGGACCGCGGTGCGGCTCAGCGAGCGCGTGCTGGACGGGCTGCCCGCCCCGCTGCTGCGCTTCCTCGTCGCCACGCTGCTGGTCTTCGCGCTGAGCAACGTCATCGTCTTCCAGAGCTGGGCCTGGGACAACACCAAGCTGCTGCTGTACTGGTACCTGGCGGTGGGTCTCGTGGTGGGAGGGATCTCCGTCCGGCTCTGGAGGGGCGTGGGGAGGAGGCTGGTGGCGATCCTGCTGGTGGGCAGCATGGTCGCCACGGGGGGGCTCGTCGTGCTCCGGCTGGTTCCATGGCCGTCACAGTGCACCGGGGCGCAGGCCGGGGTGGCGGGGTGCGCCCCCGGGACGTCCCCCCTCCTCGGCCCCTTCGCCATCGCGTCGGCGCAGGATGCGGTGATGGCCAGGGAGGTGAAGGCGGGGACACCGCGCGATGCCGTCTTCCTCATTCCGGCCAGCGGCAGCGCCTGGGAGGACCCGGTGGAGCTGCTCACCGGACGGCCGGTGGTCATGGGCTGGACCGGATGGCTGTGGAGCTACGGCCTGGACTACGCGTCGCGCCAGGAGGATGTCGGCGCCGCGTACTCCGCGCCCAGCCTGGGCTGCGCCGCCACCCCCATCCGCCACTGCCGCCCCGTGCTCACCGTGCTGCGCCGCTATCGCGTTCGCTATGTCGAGGTCAATGCCCAGGTGCCCAGCGCGGACGCGACGTGGTGGGCGTCGCAGGGTCTGCCGATCGTCGCCTCGAGCCGAGGCGAGGTGATCTACGCCGTGGGCGCGGTCACCGGGTAGGGGCGGGCGGCCCCGGGCCGGTCGCGCCGCGCGCCCTCAGCTTCCCCCGGTGACGTCCAGGATGGCGCCGGTGGTGAACGGTGACTCGTCACCCAGCAGCCAGATGATCGCGGCCGCCACCTCATCGGGGCGCCCGGCACGCCCGACGGGGATGCTCGGGGCCAGGCGCGCCGGACGCCCGGGCTCACCGCCGCTCGCGTGGATGTCCGTCTCGATGACGCCGGGGCGCACCGCATTGACGCGGACACCCTCGGCGGCGACCTCGCGCGCCAGCCCCACCGTGAAGCTGTCCACCGCGCCCTTGCTGGCGGCGTAGTCGACGTACTCCCCCGGGGACCCGAGCCGGCTGGCCGCCGAGGAGACGGTCACGATCGAGCCTCCCGAACCGCCATGGCGGGTGGACATCCGGAGGACCGCCTCGCGCGCCGTGAGCATGACGCCGAGGACGTTCACTTCCAGTATCCGGCGCATCCGCTCGGCGTCCATCTCGTCGAGGCGGGCCTGGGTGGCGACGATGCCGGCGTTGGCGACCACCGCGGTCAGGGGGCCCATCTCCTCGGCGGCGCTGAAGAGCGCGCGGACGCCGTCGCCGTCGGCCACGTCGGCCTGCACCGCCACGCCACCGATCTCCTCGGCGACGCTCTCCGCGGCCTCACGGTCGGAGAGCCACGACAGGCAGATCCTCCATCCCGCCGAGGCCGCCTGGCGGGCGGTGGCCGCGCCGATGCCCCGCCCACCCCCGGTGATGACGCAGACGCCGCGGTCCAGCGCCCGCCGCTCTCGAACGTCCACGGCGGGGATTATGCCGCCTGCAGCTTGACCTCGGCGACGAGCTTCGCGACGGACTCCTTGGCGTCGCCGAAGAGCATGAGGGTGTTGTCGTGATAGAAGAGCTCGTTCTCGATGCCGGCGAAGCCCGGGCGCATGCTCCGCTTCAGGACCACCACCCTCTTGGCCTGGTCGGCGCGCAGGATGGGCATGCCGTAGATCGGGCTGGAGGCATCGTTCAGCGCCGCGGGGTTGACGACGTCGTTGGCCCCGATCACCACGGCCACGTCCGTGCGCGGGAACTCGGGGTTCACCTGGTCCATCTCCTTGAGCTCCTCATAGGGGACGTCGGCCTCCGCCAGCAGCACGTTCATGTGCCCGGGCATCCGCCCGGCCACCGGGTGGATCGCGTAGAGCACCCGCACCCCCCGCGCCTTGAGCTGGTCGGCGAGCTCTTTGACCTCGTGCTGGGCGCGGGCCACGGCGAGGCCGTAGCCGGGGACGAAGATCACCTGCTGGGAGTAGGCGAGCAGCACCGCGAGGTCCTCGGCGCTGGTGGGCCGGACCTCCTTGCCCGCGAAGGCGCCGCCGCCCTCGCCGCCCGCCGTCACCTTCCCGAAGGCGCCGAAGAGGACGTTGGTGATGGGGCGGTTCATCGCCTGGGCCATCAGCAGGGTGAGGATCGATCCGGAGGCACCGACCAGCGCACCGGCCACCACCAGCACGTAGTTGCCGATGACGAATCCCGTGACCGCCGCGGCGACCCCCGTGAAGGCGTTCAGGAGGGCGATGATCACGGGCATGTCGGCGCCCCCGACGGGGAGCACCGCCATCACGCCGAGGGCGAGCGCCCCTCCGAAGAAGACGATCATGAGGATGCCGCCCCCGCCCATGGCCATGACCACGGCGCCGATCACCACCAGGGCGAGGAGGAGCGCGCCGTTGATCTCGTGCTGCAGGGGCCAGGTGATGGGCGTCCCCCGCATCATCTCCTGCAGCTTGGCGAAGGCGATCATGCTGCCGGCGAAGCTGACGCTCCCGATGAGGCAGCTGAGGAGGATGGTCCCGGAGTCGATCAGCCCCAGGCCGGGTGCCCCCGGAGCCAGGCCGGTGGTGAGGCGGTGGAAGTCGCCAAGGGCGATGAGCGCGGCGGCGCCGCCGCCCATCCCGTTGAACATGGCGACCATCTGGGGCATGGCGGTCATCGGCACCCGCCGTGCCCAGACCCCGCCGACGAGCGCTCCGACCACGGCGGCCGGGAAGATGTACAGCTCCCAGGTGCCCTGGAGGAGGCCGGCGCTCTGCAGGTATCCGAAGGTGACGCCGATCGCGATCAGCATCCCCACCCCGGCGACGCGGTTGCCGGTCACCGCCGTGCGCGCCGAGGTCAGCAGCTTGATGCCCCGGGCGAAGAGGGCGATCGCGAGGATGTAGCAGAGGAGCGCCCAGGCCGGCGGAAGGGGGACGGCGGCGATCACCCGGCCTTCCCCTCGGGGTCGCCCGCAGCCTCGCCCGCGGGCCGTGCGGGCTGGCGGCTGCTGCTCTTGAACATGGACAGCATCCGGTCGGTGACCACCCAGCCGCCCACCACGTTGAGCGTCCCCAGGAAGACGGCGACCACCGCGATCACCGCGGCGAGCGCGTTGTGGACGGTGGCGGCGACGGTGATGGCCCCGATGACCACGATGCCGTGGATGAAGTTGGTCCCCGACATCAGGGGCGTGTGGAGCAGCGACGGCACCTTGCTGATCAGCTCCAGGCCGAGCAGGCCCGCGACCACGAAGATGAAGAACCCGATGAGGACGAGGTCGTTGGTGCTCACAGAACCCTCCTCCTAGGCAGACGGCGCCGGCCCGGGCGCGGCCGCGCCCCGCAGCGTTCCCGCGTGCACCACACACGTGGCGCCGAGGATCTCGTCGTCGAGGTCGTCGCGCACCCTGCCGTCGCGGACCAGGTGGAGGACGAACCGGACCAGGTTGTTGGCGAAGAGCTGGCTGGTGTCGGTGGCCATCCGGCTCTCCAGGTCCGTCTGGCCGCAGATGCGAACCCCCGACACCTCGACCTCCTCGCCGGGCTTGGTCAGCTCGCAGTTGCCACCTCCCGGCGCTGCGAGGTCGACGATGACGGACCCGGGGCGCATGGCGGACACCATCTCCGCGGTGATCAGGCGGGGGGCCTCGCGTCCGGCGATGAGGGCGGTGGTGATGACGCAGCTCGCCTCGGCCACGTGCCGGGCCAGCACCGCGCGCTCCCGCTCCTCGGCTTCGCCGGAGAGCGCCTGTGCGTAGCCGGTCCCGGTCTCGGCGGCCTCCACGCCGGTGTCGACGAAGCGGGCTCCGAGGCTCTCGACCTGCTCCCGGACCGCGGGGCGGACGTCGAACGCCTCGACCACCGCGCCCAGCCTCTTGGCGGTGGCGATGGCCTGGAGGCCGGCGACCCCGGCGCCGATCACCAGCACGCGGGCGGGACGGATGGTGCCCGCGGCGGTCATGAGGAGGGGCATGAAGCTGGGCAGGCGGACCGCCGCCATCAGCACCGCGTGATACCCGGTGGCGTTCGCCATGGACGAGAGCACGTCCATCTCCTGGGCTCGCGTGATCCGGGGGAGGAGCTCGAGGCTGTGCACATCCACGCCCCTCGCGGCCAGGCTCTCGAGGAGCGGGATGTGGGAGCTGGCCCTGAGCAGACCGACCAGGGTCACCCCCTGCGGGAGGGCGGCGATCTCGCCGGCATCGGGCGGACCGACGTGGAGGACGAGACCGGCTCCCGCGAAGAGCTCCCCGGGGCCGCCCGCCACGGTGGCACCCGCCTCGGAATAGGCGGCATCGGAGTAGCCGGCCTCGAGGCCCGCCCCGGTCTCGACCCGGACGTTCAGCCCGGCGGCGAGGAGAGGCCGCAGCGCGGAGGGCACGAGGGCCACCCGCCGCTCGCCGGGCTGGCGCTCCCGGGGTACCGCGATGCGGACGCCACCCTCGCCGGGTGCAGGCTCGTCAGCGCTGCCAGCCATCGGCCGCGAATGGTAGCGGTCCGGCGCTCTTCGGCGTCCGGACGCGGGTGACGGGTGTGGTGCGGGCCCCCATGCGCCCCATGAAAGCCGATGGTGCCTTCGGCTTGCCAGGGCCGATCGACACCCCATCCGGCAGGCCGGATGGGGGCCCCGGTGGTCAGA
>JAJZNI010000139.1 GCA_021847925.1 bacterium | reverse complement strand
CGGGCGAGCGATGTGACGGCGCCGGGAGGGCCCGCCGGCGCCGGGGCGGACGCCGAGCCCGCCGGGGCGGGCGCCGGGGTCGCGGTGCGGGCGGGGGTGGGGGCCGCCGGGGTCGAGGAGCAGGACGCGAGCAGCAGGACGAGGAGCGCCGCGGCGCCGGGCCCTCCCCGCCGCCCGGCGGCGAGGCCACGGAGCATCACGTCTCTACGCTACCAGGTAGTCTGTGCCCGCCATGGTCAGCAATCCCCCGGGGACCGCCCCCCCTCCCGTCGACCGCCTCGACCTCCCCGCCCTCGATGCCAAGTGGCAGCGGATCTGGGAGGAGCGCCAGCTCTATCGCACCGACATGGGCGGAAGGCGCCCCTTCTACTGCCTCATGATGTTCCCCTACCCGTCGGCGGAGAGGCTGCACATCGGCAACGCCTACGCGTTCACCGGCGCCGACGTCTACGGCCGCTACCGGCGCCAGCGCGGGGACGACGTCTTCGAGCCGCTCGGCTTCGACGCCTTCGGCATCCACTCCGAGAACTACGCCCTCAGGGTCGGTGAGCACCCGGCCACGCTCACCGCCCGCAACGTGAAGCACTTCCGCGGCCAGCTTCGCGGCCTGGGCCTGGGGGTGGACTGGTCGCACGAGATCGACACCACCGACCCGGCCTACTACCGGTGGACGCAGTGGGTCTTCCTCCAACTCTTCAAGGCCGGCCTTGCCGAGCACCGCGAGGGGCCCGTGAACTGGTGCCCCTCGTGCCTCACCGTGCTCGCCGACGAGCAGGTGGTGGGGGGCGCCTGCGAGCGCTGCGGCTCGGTGGTGGGGACCCGTCACCTCAAGCAGTGGTTCCTGCGGACCACCCGTTACGCGCAGGAGATGCTCGACGCCCTGGGCACGCTGGACTGGAGTGAGCGGACCAAGCTGGCGCAGCGCAACTGGATCGGCCGCAGCGAGGGCGCCCTCATCGACTTCCGGCTGCGCGGCTGCGACCGCGACACGGTGACCGTCTTCACGACCCGCCCCGACACCCTCTACGGCGCCACCTTCCTGGTGATCGGAGCCGACCACCCCCAGCTCGCCGGCCTCACCGCGCCCGGGCGCCGGGCCGCCCTCGAGGAGTGGCGCCGGGGCCTCGTCGGGGACCTCTCCGAGCCCGACTTCTCGGTGGGGATCGACCTCGGCACCCGCGCCGTCCATCCCCTCACCGGCGCCGAGCTTCCGGTGTGGGCCGCCCCCTACGTGCTGGGCGGCTACGGCACCGGCGCCATCATGGCGGTGCCCGGCCACGACGAGAGGGACTGGAGCTTTGCGCGCTCCCACGGGCTCCCCGTGGTCGAGGTGATCGCCGGCGGCGACGTCGACGCGGCGGCGTGGACGGGGGAGGGGCCGATGGTGAGCTCCGGCCCCCTGGACGGCGTCCCGTCCGAGGACGGCAGGCGCCGCGTCATCTCCATGCTGGAGGCGACCGGGACGGGCCGCGCCCATGTGCAGTACCGGCTCCGCGACTGGATCATCTCCCGCCAGCGCTACTGGGGCCCGCCGATCCCCATCATCCACTGCCCCTCCCACGGCCCCGTCGGCGTCCCCGAGGACCAGCTTCCCGTCCGGCTCCCCCAGGTCGAGGACTTCCGCCCGCTGGGCACCGGGGTCTCACCCCTGGCCCAGGTGGAGGAGTGGGTCAACGTGCCCTGTCCCCTCTGCGGCGAGCCCTCGCGGCGAGAGACGGACGTGAGCGACAACTTCCTGGACTCCGGCTGGTATTTCATGCGCTATCCGTCGACGGGCTTCTCCGACCGGGCCCTGGACCGCGAGCTCACCTGGCGCTGGCTCCCGGTGGACATGTACATCGGCGGGCACGAGCACGCCGTGCTCCACCTGATGTACGCGCGCTTCCTGATGCGGGCGCTCCACCAGCTCGGGCACGTGCCCGAGCCCGAGCCCTTCCGGCGCTTCCGCGCCCACGGCCTGCTCAGCTTCGGCGGCCGCGGCAAGATGTCGAAGAGCAAGGGCAACGTGGTGAGCCCGGACGAGTACATGGCCCGTCACGGCGCCGACGCCCTGCGTCTCTACCTGATGTTCCTCGGCCCCTACCTCGAGGGGGGCGAGTGGAACGACCACGGCCTGCGCGGGCAGAGCCGCTTCCTCGAAAGGGTCTGGCGCTGCGTCCAGCTCTGCGCCTCCGACGACGTGGCCGGCGAGGCCCGGGAGCGCCGCCGCCACCGGGCCATCGCCCGGGTCCAGCGCTCCATCGAGGAGCTGCACTACAACACCGCGATCTCCGCGCTCCACGAGCTGCAGCGGGGCATCGACGACGACCTCGGCTCGGGTGCCGGAGGCCGGCGCATCGACGCCCTGACCCTGGTCCAGCTGCTCGCCCCCTTCGCCCCCCACATCGCCGAGGAGCTCTGGGAGCGCCTGGGGCAGCGCGGATCCGTGCACAGGGCGCCCTGGCCGGAGCACCTCCCCGAGCTCGCCGCCGAGGCGCGGGTGACCATCGCGGTCCAGGTCAACGGGAGGCTCCGGGCGACCTTCGAGTGTGACGCGGGGACGCCGGGGGAGGAGCTGGAGCGGCTGGCGCTGGCGCAGCCGCGCGTCGCCGAGCTGCTCGACGGTGCCCCGCCGCGCAAGGTGGTGGCGGTCCCCGACCGGGTCGTCAACCTGGTCGTCTGATCGGCCCGGCCGCCACACCGGCCGCCTCTCCCGCCGCCCTCTGGTATGCTGCGCCTCCCAGCGAGCACCGTGCGCGCGGTCCCTGCCGGCGCGCCTCTCTCTCCCGAGGGTTCATGTACGCCATCCTCCAGCACGGCGGCCACCAGTACCGGGTCGCCGAGGGCGACCATCTGGTCGTGGACCGCCTCCCCGCCCAGGTGGGGGAGGTGGTCGGCCTCGAGCCCGTCCTGCTCCTCTCGGACGGCGACGGTGTGCGGGTCGCGGCGCCGGAGCTGGTGGGTGTTCGCGTGGCGGCGACCGTGGTCGGCCACCACCGGGGCCGCAAGCTCCGCGTCTTCACCTACAAGCCCAAGAAGCGGCACCGGCGCACCCTGGGCTTCCGCGCCGAGCTGACCGAGCTGGTGGTCGAGCGGGTCCTCGCCCGCGGCGAGCCGCTCCCCGAGGCGGTGACGGCCGAGGAGGCCGGGCCCGAGGTGGCCGCTGCCGA
>JAJZNI010000088.1 GCA_021847925.1 bacterium | reverse complement strand
CGACCAGATCTACTAAGACGAGCCTTGGTAACCCGACACGCCGGCAAGTCCTGGCGAAGCGAGATCGCAAACCGGCGCCTACGATCGAGTCGGTCTACTAACGCCCCTATTAGTAAGTCCGAGTTGTAGTGCAGAACGACGAGACCGTGCGTCTCCGCCAGCGGGGCCACCAGGGCATCGACCAGCGCGAGGGCGCGGTGCTCGCCGCGGGAAGCCAGCTCAGCCTGCAGGTCGACGGCCCGCTCGTGAGCCGCCTGTGTCGTCGGCACCGATGGAAACGACGCGAGAGGGCCGATCAGGGCGGCGTTGTCGGCGCCGTTGCCACCCGAGGACCCCAACTCGAACGCGACGGGGGCTGATCGTGACCAGTCCCTGGGCGGCCAGCGGGGCGAACACGGCCGCGACCATGGGCTTGTCAGTCGCGAGAAGACGCTCGTGTCGACCAGATACCGCGCCCGCGCCACCTACTCGTCACCTCCCCAGGCTCGGCCTGCAGTCCGGAAGTCGAACCGGCCCTCCTCGCTGAGGAGAGCGACGAGCTCCAGCCGACACCGGGCGTCCACGATCTCCGCCAGAGCGGCGTTGATCGTCGCCCGCAGCGTCTTTGTTCCCAGGATCTCGGCTGCCTGGCGCGTGATATCCGGATCGATATCCACAGATGGCTTAGACACGGAGAAAAGATATGACACTTGGGCTCGGCTGGAGCTCTAGGCGGCGACGGTAAGGCATGCCAGCGAGCTGGAAGGTCGGGCATCAGAGTCCGGTGAGGCCACGCGCCCCAGGGCCGAATTGGTGCGGCCACCAGCGCTCCGGTCGGTACCGACCCGACTACGGCTGGGCCAGGTGCCGCATCACCACCCGGGTCGATCCGGGCGGGGTGACGTCAGAGAAACCTGCTGCTCTGAAGGTGGAGGGAGCTCCCATGTAGGTGTAGAGGCGGGGGCCGGGCTCGACTGGGTACCCCTCGACCACCCGGGCGCCCTGGGCATGGGCGTAATCCACGGCTGCTCGCAAGAGGGCCAACGTCAATCCCTGGCCGCGGCGGAGGCGATCAACAAAGAAACAAACCACCGACCATACGGGCTCGTCATCGATCCGCGGCAGGGCGCGGAACCGCTCTATCGCTCCGTACGTCTCTCGGGGAGCGATCGAGCACCAGCCGACCGGGTGGTCGTCCTCATAGGCGAGGACACCCACCGGTTGGCCTTGGCGGACAAGATCCTCGAGCGTCGCCACGCGGCTCTCCTTGGTGGAGGACCGGTACTGGCTGCTGGTCATCCGCCAGCGCATGCAGGAGCAGTACCGGAACTTGCCGTGCTCAGAGGAGAATCGATCCAGATCGACAAGGTTGGCCGTCGTGATGGGGCGACACTCGAATTCGGGACGGGACCAGCTATCGGTCACGGGCAGAATCGTAGGGATTGCCGGCCACACCGGCCTTATCCGTCTCGCCGGGGTCGGAGCCGCCGGCTGTCCCCAGCGACCCGCCGGCGTACCCGCTGGCCCGGCGCACCTCCCTTGGTGCCGGACGGACCTGGGCGAATCCGGCGCCGGCGGGCTGGGGCACCGTAACTTGCCCGAAGTCCGCAGCGCAGAGGCTGAAGCTTGGCACGACCGGATCTCAGCAGCAGGCCGGGTCGATCACCCTTGCAAGGTCTCCGAGCGGACCGCGGTTCACCCGGTACACCGTGGTGCCTCCCTGGCGCTCACGGTGCACCAGGCCGGCCCGCGACAGCACCCCCAGATGGTGGCTGATGGTGGCGTCGGACAGGTGCAGCCGCTCTGCCAGGTCCAGGTTGCGCGCTCCTGCGGGATCGTGCTGCAGCAGCACCGAGACCATCCGCACGCGCACCGGGTCGGCAAGGGCCTTCAACCTCAGGGCCGCCTCCAGCGCCTCGGCGGTAGTCATCTCTCCCCGGGCAACGGGAGGGCAGCACACCGCTCCTGAGATGTCGATTACGGGAAGTGCCTTGGGCATGGCCCCATCCTCTCAGGTTGCCTTGACAAATGTCTAGGCGCCGGCTATCCTCGGGCCCTAGACATATATCTAGCTCAGGAGGCGGGCGATGCCTGACGGCGTGCGTGACCTGGTGCGCGAGAAGTACGCGCAGGCGGCGGCTCGGCTGGCCACCGCTTCGGACGGGTGCTGTAGCTCCAGTGGGGGATGCGGCTGCGGCGGAGAGGCGCCTACCTTCGGCTCGGACCTCTACCAGAATGAACCGGGCGCCGAGGACGCGGGCCCAGCTGTGGCGGCGTCCCTCGGATGTGGCGTCCCGACCGCGGTGGCCGACCTGCAGCCCGGGGACACGGTGCTCGACCTGGGGTCCGGCGCGGGCGCGGACGTCCTGATCTCGGCGCGCCGGGTGGGTCCCACTGGGCGCGTCATCGGGCTGGACATGACCCCGGAGATGCTGGAGCTGGCGCGCGCCAACGCCAGGGAGGTCGGCGTCGAAAACGTCGAGTTCCTGCAAGGCTACCTGGAGCGGGTCCCCCTGCCCGACGCGTCCGTGGACGTTGTGATCTCCAACTGCGTAATCAATCTGGCGGCGGACAAGCGGGTGGTGCTGGCCGAGGCCGCCCGTGTGCTCCGCCCGGGGGGACGGTTCGCCGTCGCCGACGTGGTCGCGGACCCGGGCATGGACGAGGCGACCCGAAAGGACATGGAGCAGTGGACCGGCTGCGTGGCGGGGGCGCTGACCGAGGCCGAGTACCGCGAGGCCCTGGCGGATGCCGGATTCGAGGAGGTGCAGATCCAGGCGAGCCATCGCGTCCATCCCCATGCGTGGTCGGCGCTGATTCGTGCTCGGCGGCCGAGTTCGGGCTGACCGGCATGACCCAGGCGCGCCCGCGCGACCCCTGGTCCGTGACCAAGTCAAAGTAAGCGGATATGCCTAAGAACCGTGAGCGCCCTCGGCGGAGCTAAGCCGGAACGAGAGGGACCCCGGGGTTGGAAAGTGGAGGCGTCTGATCCACCACTCCACCCGGAGGTCCCGGTGAAGAGTACGAGGGAGCAATTGAACATCATCGACGCCCTCACCGTCCCTTGGGCTCCGCATGAATCACATTGCCCTGAGCGAGCTTGTCGACCAGCCGCTCGATTCGCCGCGCGCGGGTGTCGGGACGCCGGGCGGTAGTGACCCGGTAGAGGATGGAGTAGCGGTT
>JAJZNI010000010.1 GCA_021847925.1 bacterium | reverse complement strand
CGTACACCAGCTCGGGCTTGCCGCCCGGCGCCAGGGTGGTGGACCCGCTGATCCGGATCATCTCCCCCGGCGGGTCGCCGGGGTTGATCCCCACCGCCGTGCCGCCGCTCCCGACCTGGTCGATGACGCTCGCACCGGTGCCGGTCACCGCGGAGAGCACGGTCGCCGGCACGGGCTGGGGCGTGAAGACCCCGCCGGAGCCGCCCGCGCCCACGACCAGCACGATGATCAGCACGACCACCACCACCGCGACCAGACCACCGCCCCCCAGGGACCAGGGCGACTGCCACCAGGGGCGGAGCATCCTGTCGACCGGGTTCGCGGCGCGTCGGCGCTGCTTCTTGGTGGGCACCTGGCGGGGCCCCTGCCGGCGCGGCGGCGGGGTGACGCGGCTCTGATCTCGGGGCGAGGGAGGGCTCTGGGGCATCTCGATGGTCGCTGCCGCAGAGCGTCGCGCCCTCAGGGGCGCCGAGAAGCCGCCGGCGGCCAGCCTGCACCCATCGTAGCGGGTCGCCGGAGGTTGGAGCGGACGGGCCTCGCGCGACGTGCGGACGGGCCGCGAGCAGCCCGGCTCCTGCGCGCCGGGTCGGGGGCCCGGAGCCGGACGGGCGGCGGCTCCTGCGCTCCGCCCCCCTTGGGTATCCTTGGGCCGATCCCAGGGTAGCCAAGCTGGTTAAGGCAACGGTCTGTAAAACCGTGTATCGCTGGTTCGAGTCCAGCCCCTGGGACCAGGCCCCGCCGCAGCGGTGCCCTCGCCGTGGCCGGCGAGCCGCCGGGCGCGGGGCGCGGCGGGTACGATCCCGGCACCGTGAGCACCCCGCACCCACCCGATCCGCCGTGCTCCCCCGCCGCGGCCGCCGAGGTCGACCGCCGAGCCGGGCTCGTGGAGCGGAATCTCGCCGAGCTGCTGACCCGGGACGAGCTCCACGCGCTCCTCGCCTCGGGCGGGCCCGTGCGCCACTACATCGGCTACGAGATCTCCGGGCGCGTCCACCTGGGCGGCGGCCTGGTGGCGATGGCCAAGGTGCGCGACTTCCAGAGGGCGGGGATCGCGTGCACCCTCTTCCTGGCCGACTGGCACACCTGGATCAACGACAAGCTGGGAGGGGACCGCGAGCGCATCAGGAGGGTCGCCCTGGGCTACTTCGGCGAGGCGCTGAAGGCCGGGCTCCTCTGCGTCGGGGGAGAGCCCGAGGCCGTCCGCGTGGTGCTCGCCTCCGACCTCTACCGGGAGCGGGCGGACGACTACTGGGCCACGGTGGTCGAGGTCGCCAAGAACACGTCGCTCGCCCGGATGCAGCGCAGCATCACCATCATGGGACGGCGGGAGGGGGAGCAGGTCGACTTCGCCAAGCTCCTCTACCCGGCCATGCAGGCGGCGGACATCTTCGCCCTGGGCGCGCACATCGCCCACGCGGGCATCGATCAGCGCAAGGCCCACGTCGTCGCGCGCGACGTCGCTCCCAAGATGCGGCTCAACCCGCTGCGCGACGCCGCCGGCAGGGCTCTCAAGCCGATCGCCGCGCATCACCCCCTCCTCACCGGGCTCCTCAAGCCGGATCGCTGGCCGGTGCCGCCCGAGCAACGCGCGGAGGTGCTGGCGGCGATGAAGATGAGCAAGTCGAAGCCGGGGTCCGCCATCTTCGTCCACGACCCGCCGGACGAGATCCGCCGGAAGGTCCGGGGCGCCTTCTGCCCGCCCGGCGAGGTGGAGCTGAACCCCGTCCTCGACTACATCGACCAGCTCTGCTTCGGCCTCGGGGACGCCGAGCTCCGGGTGGTGCCGCCGCCGGGAAGGGGCGCCCCGGTCAGCTTCGCCGCGATCGAGGAGGTGCGCGCGGCGTACCGATCCGGTGCTCTCCACCCGATGGACGCGAAGAGCGCCCTGGCCGACCACCTCATCGCCCGCCTCGAGCCCGCCCGCCGCCACTTCGCGGACCCGGAGCGGGCCGCGGCGCTCGCCGAGCTCGAGGCGCTGACCGCGGCCTGATCCCATCGGGGGGTGCGGGTCGCGGGCGGGCGGGCCGGCGGGGGAGGTCAGGCCCCCGCTGGCCGGGGCGCCAGCGATGCCGCCAGCGCGGTGAGCTGGGGGCGCGTCCCCATGGCGACCACGATGTCGCCCGCGTGAAGGGGGGCGGCGTCCTCGGGACCGACCCGGAGGGTGCCGTCGCCGCACTGCAGGGCGAGCAGCACCGCTCCCGAGCGGCGCAGGTCCCCGGCGGTCAGGCGCTCCGCCGGACCGTCGCCCACCACCAGCTCCTCGACCTGCATGGATCCGTCGGCACCGCCGCGGGCGGCGAGGTGGTCGAGGGTGTCGACCACCGCCGGCTGCACCGCCAGCGCGGCCATGCGCCGCCCGCTCAGGGTGTAGGGGCTCACGACCCGGTCCGCTCCGGCCCGGCGCAGCTTCTCGAGGGAGTCCGGGTAGGAGGAGCGGGCCACGATGTAGAGGGCGGGGTTGAGAGCGCGCGCGGTGAGGACGATGTAGACGTTGCGCTCGTCGGAGTCCACGGCGCTGATCAGGGCCCGCGCCCTGCGGATGCCCGCCTGCTCCAGCACCTCGTCGCTGGAGGCGTCCCCGAGAATGTGGAGCACGCGGTCGCGCTCCACGTTCTCCAGCCCCTGGGCGTTCCACTCCACGACGACGAAGGGCTGGTGGCTGCGCTGCAGCTCGCCGACCGCCTGGCGTCCGGTCCGCCCGTAGCCGCAGACGATCACGTGGCCGCGCAGGCTCTCACGCTGGCGCTGCACCGTACGTTCCCTGCGCTGGCGCTGCCATTCGCCACTGGACAATAGCTCCACCAGGACGCTCAGGGTGTAGAGGAACCCCACCACACCGAGAACGATCACGGTGATGGTGAAGACCTGGCCGGCGGCGTCCAGCCGATGCACCTCGGTGAAGCCCACCGTGCTCACCGTGATGACCGTCATGAAGAGGGCGTCGAGCAGGCTCCAGTGCTCGATCGCCGCGTAGCCGGCCGTCCCGTAGGCGAGCAGGACGCCGAGGCCGGCGAGCGCCGGCCAGAGCTGGCGCAGCGCGGACCGCGCCGGCGCCCTGCGGATCACCGCGCCTGCCTCGCGGGACCGGGACCGGGGCGGCGCGGGAGAAGGGGGAGGGTGGTGCCGGGCACGCAGGCCAGCCGGACACCCGGCCGGTGCCGGCCTGCCCCCGCACGGGCCGCGGCGGGAGGGCGCGTGCGCCTACCCGCGCGGGGGCGCCGAGCTGTCGTCGGCCGAGCGGCGCTGGGCGATGCGATCGCGCAGCTCGTCCTCCATCTCGGCGGAGCCGCCCTGCTCGCGACGCAGCCAGAAGGGGATCCGCTCACCGCGGAGCTCGGCCTCGGCGGCGCGGCGCTCCGCGTCGAGATGGCGGCGGAGAGCCGCGTCGACGGCCTCCGCGAGCGGCGTGCCGGTCGCGGTGAGACGCTCCGCCAGGTCGTCGGCGATCACCACGCGGGTGGGCGCTGGCGCGGGCGCGACCTCGGCCGGTCGCGATCCGAAGAGCCGGGCCAGGAACGACATCGCGCTCAGCCGGCCCCGGGGGCACGCGGGGCCCCGCCGCCACCCGCATCCACCACCGCGCCACGCATGAGCGCAGTGTAGGCGGCCCGGCGCGCCGGCGTCGCCTCACCCGGCAACCCCCCCGCCGGATAGCATGGGGCCACCCGCCGGAGGAGGTCGAACCTGCCCGCTCTCCAGCCGTACGCCCGCCGCCTGCTGCGCACCGTCACCCCGATCATCGCCGCCAACCGGGCGCCGCTCGCGCTCCTGCCGGCCGACCCCATCCGGGGGACGCCGGAGCGCCTCGTGAAGGGGGCGGGGGGCCTGGTGACCGCGCTCTCCTCCCTGGCGGCGGCGACGGGCGCCCTGTGGGTCGCCGCGGCGCGCGGGGAGCAGGACCGGCGGCTCGCGGCCCTCGGTGACCCTGCGGAGCTGAGCACCGAGGACGGAGAGCGGTACCGCGTCGCCTTCGTGCAGGCCTCCGAGGCGGCCTTCGACCTCCACTACAACGTGGTGAGCAACCCCCTGCTCTGGTTCATCCAGCACTATCTCTGGGACCTCGCGCGGGAACCGGTGGTGGACGCCTCCGTGCGCCACGCCTGGCGCGAGGGTTACGCGACGGTGAACCGGCTCTTCGCGGAGCGGGTCGCCCGGGAGGCCGCGGCCGCCGATCGGCCCGCATTGGTCCTGGTCCAGGACTACCAGCTCTACCTGGTCCCCCGCATGGTCCGCGAGCTGGTCGAGGACGTGCGCGTGCAGCACTTCGTGCACATCCCCTGGCCCACGCCGCAGTACTGGACCATCCTCCCCAAGCCCATCCGCGACGAGATCGTCCACGGCATCCTGGGCAGCGACATCATCGGCTTCCAGACCCGCCGCGATGTCCGCAACTTCCTGCTCACCTGCGAGGAGAACCTGGGCCTGGGCGTCGACCTGCGCGAGCGCACCGTCTACTACCAGGGTCGCACCGTCTGGGTGCGCCACTACCCGATCAGCATCGACGTGCCCGCCTTCGCCAAGCGCGCCGCAGCCCCCCGGGTGCTCGAGGAGGAGCGTCGCATCGCCTCGTGGCGTCCGGAGAAGCTGATCCTCCGGGTCGACCGCGCCGACCTCAGCAAGAACATCGTGCGCGGGTTCCTCGCCTACGAGCGCCTCCTGGAGGGCCATCCGGAGCTGCACGGCCGGGTGCTCTTCTGGGCCTTCCTGCAGCCGAGCCGCCTCGACGTGGGCGACTACCGGGCCTACCTGGGAAGCGTGCTTTCGACCGCGGCGCGGATCAACCGGCGCTTCTCCCGCGGGGGCTGGACCCCGATCCGGGTGGAGGTGGAGAACGACATGGACAAGGCCGTGGCCGCCTACCGGAGCTTCGACGTCCTCCTCGTCAACCCCATCTACGACGGCATGAACCTGGTGGCCAAGGAGGGGCCGCTCTGCAACACCCGCGACGGCGTCCTGGTCCTCAGCGAGAACGCGGGCGCCCACGAGGAGATCGGCGACTTCGCCCTGACGGTCAACCCCTTCGACATCGACGAGACCGCCGAGGCTCTCTATCTCGGCCTAACTATGGACCCGGTGGAGCGAACGGCGCGAGCGGACCGGATCCGGGAGACGGTCCGCAGCAACGACGTCACCCGCTGGATCGGCAACCAACTCCAGGATCTGCGCGAATTGATCGGATGAGCGGGCCCGCGACCCCGGATGGCGGCGGGTGCCCGAACCTCAGCGGTCGCGGGCGGGGTGGGCGCCGCCCCGCGCACCCCCCGGGGCCGGCTCGGCCGCGCGCAGGGGCCGCCCCGCCCTCAGTGCCCGAGGCCGGCGACGCCCGCGATGAAGAGCCAGGAGACCAGGGCGGCGACCGCAACCCAGATGGCGATGAGACCGGAGCGCCGCTCCGCGAAGTCGTGGGAACGGCGCCGCTTCAGCCAGCGCTGGCGTGCCTCGAGGTCGTCGAGCCCGCTGGGGGCGTCGGCGGCGGCGGTGTCGGGACGCGGGGTTTGGACCATCGCTCAGGTCAACGGCAGGAGGTGCGGGCGGGTTACGGGGCGATCCCGGGCGCCCAGGATCGCGCCGCACATGGTGGCACGGCGCGGGGACGAATGGGGCCCGAACGCGTCGATGCGTCGGGGGCGCCCCGCCGCGGCCGGAGAACCGTCACGACCGGTATCAGACAATGTCCGGGACGCGTTAGCACGTATGGCTCGCCTGCGGCTTCCGGCTATACTCCGCGGAGCAGTGCCGCGCCCGGCGCCGGGCCGTGCGAGCGCGGAGACAGGCGGAGGCGAAGGCGGTGGTCGAGGATCCCGCGATCGACGTCCTCCTCATCGAGGACGATCGGGACACCCTGGAGATGTACCGGACCAAGCTGGAGCTGGACGGCTACCGGGTGCACGTCGCGGTGGACGGGAACGAGGGCCTGGAGCGGGCTCGCGAGCTGGTGCCGGACATCATCTTCCTGGATGTCCGCCTGCCCAAGAAGGACGGCCTCGAGGTGCTCCAGGAGCTTCGCCAGCATCCCCCCACCGCTGAGATCCCCGTCATCATCCTCAGCAACTACGGGGAGCGCGAGCTCGTCGAGAGGGGGCTCAAGCTCGGAGCGATGGAGTTCCTGGTCAAGGCCCAGACCTCGCCGCTCTCCCTCTCAGAGGGCATCAACGAGTGGCTGAAGGAATAGCGCGGGACCGCCCCGTGAAGGGGGCGCTTCCCGGGTCACCCGGCCTCGACAAGCCGATCTACACCATCAGCGTGGCCGCCGAGATCCTCGAGACCCACCCCCGCACCCTCATGATGTACGAGAGCATGGGCCTGGTGGTCCCGCAGAGGACGGTGACGAACCGGCGCCGCTTCTCCCAGCGCGACATCTACAAGCTGCAGACCATCCAGAGCCTCACCCGCCGCCACGGCATCAACCTGACCGGAGTTCGCTACGTGCTCATCCTGCTCAAGGCGCTCCACGACCACGGCATCGCCCCGCCGGACTCCCTGAAGGACATCGACGTGTCAGCGCTGCGGATATGAGCGGCTCGACGTGGGGCTCCCCCCGGGACGAGGTGCGCGAGCTGGTGGATGACGCTCTCCGCCTCGCGCGCTCCGAGGTGCGGATGGTGAAGGCCGAGGGGATGGAGGCGGGCCGGCGTGGCGCTCTCGGCGCGGGGCTGATGGCGGGGGCCGCCCTCTTCGCGGTGCTCGTGCTCGTCTGCCTCCTGGGGGCCGCCGCCGCGGCGATCGGCGGGGCTCTCGGCATGCCCTGGCTGGGATGGCTCTGCGCCGGGTTCCTGGCGCTCGTGATCGCGGGCGCCCTGGCCGGCGCCGGGTACCGCGTGGTGCGCCGGGCCATCTCCGAAGGCAAGCGCGTTGGATCGACACTGAAGGAGGACCTCGAATGGGTCAGGGAGCTGCCGAGGCACAGCGCGAACGGGAGCTGAGCAAGCAGGCGCTCGCGGCCCGGGTCTCGGCGTTGGAGGCGCGCGTCCGGGCTTCGCTCGACTGGCGAGCGAGGCTGCGCCGGGACGGTCTCCGCTACCTGGTCATCGGGACCGCCGTCGTCGTGGTCGCCGGCACGGTGATCGTGATGCGGCTGCGGCGGCCCCACCGGCAGGAGGCGGAGGTGGCCGTGAGCTCCCTGGACGACATCGCCACCCAGCTCGCCGAGATCCGGACGGAGCTGGCCAGGCGGCGCAGGGCGTCGGGCCCGCTGTGGCGGGCGCTGGCCACCCGGGCGACGGCCGCTGCGGCGGCGGGCGCCGGGGGGGTCGTCGCGCGCCGGGTCATGGAGCGGTACGAGGGAGGCGAGACAGGCGAGGGAGGCGAGGGGGCCGGGGCGCCGCCCGGCGGCTGAGACGCGACCGGGCTCCGCGAAGTGGGGGGATGGGCCCCCAGGGCGGGCTGGAGCGCGGCCACCCGCCGCCTGCCGGGGTCACGGGGCCGGAGGCCCGCTCACTCCGCGGCGGCGCTCCCCGGGCAGCGCGGAAAGTCCGGGCACATCCCCGCGCTGCGCGCGGCCGCCCCAACCCCGGCGCCGTGCGGCGGCCGGGATGGGCCCCCAGGGCGGGCTGGAGCGCGGCCACCCGCCGCCTGCCGGGGTCACGGGGGCCGGAGGCCCGCTCACTCCGCGGCGACGCTCCCCGGGCAGCGCGGAAAGTCCGGGCACATCCCCGCGCTGCGCGCGGCCGCCCCAACCCCGGCGCCGTGCGCCGGCCGGGATGGGCCCCCAGGGCGGGCTGGAGCGCGGCCACCCGCCGCCTGCCGGGGTCACGGGGGCCGGAGGCCCGCTCACTCCGCGGCGACGCTCCCCGGGCAGCGCGGAAAGTCCGGGCACATCCATACGGTGGAGGCTCGCCGCTCCATCGGACGCTCGCAGATCGGGCAGATGGGGCGCCGGGTTGGCTCCGGCCGCCGCCTCGGCTGCCGCAGCATGCGGGGCAGAAGTCGCACGGAGCACCATTCTGATGCATGCGGGCGGGCACGAGCGATCCGGTCGCTCCACGAGCTCCAGGAGCGGCGGACGGCGCGCGCATCCGGGAGCGGCGTGGCGTCGAAGCCACGGCGGGTAACGCTCCTGTAAGGTTGACCGGGGCAGCATCCCTGCGACGCCGCCCGCACTCAGGAGAGGTTCCCATCACGAAGCCGACTGCCGGCGCACTGTGGGAGGGCGCCATCGCCGAACCCGCCGCCGAGCTGAGGGAACGGCCCGCGAGCATCGCCCAGGCAGGGCAGAGCGTGCCCGCGCGGAGCGGTCCGTCCTCGCGGGCGCGCGCACGCGTGCCCAGCCGGCGCCTGGCGCTCGGCGGGCTTCAGGTCCTGGTCCTCGCGGTCAGCGCCCTCGCGATCTGGTTGCTCCTCGGCAAGGTGGACGTCGCGGCGGCGCTGGGAGCAGCCGGGCGGCTCTCGTGGCGGGTCGTGGCCGTGGTGGTCCTCCTCAACGTGCCCACCACCCTGCTGCGGGCGCTGCGCTCCCAGCTGCTGATGCGCCGGCTCGGCCACCGCGTGCCCTACTGGCGGATGAACGGCGTCGACCTCGCCGGCCAGACCCTGAGCTGGATCACCCCGGCGGCGGCCGGGGACCTCTCCCGTCCCTACATGTGGCGCAACCGGGACCGCGTGCCGGTGAGCGCCGGGGTGGCCGTGGTGATCTATGAGCGGCTGGTCACCCTGATGCAGCTCGGCGTGGTCGGGGGCGTGCTGGCCGCCGCCCTGTACCTCCCCGCAGCCGGGGTGGTGGCCGTCGCTGCCGGCGGCCTCGTCGCCCTGGCGGCCCCCTGGTGGCTGAGCCGCGGCGCGCGGCGATGGGCGCCCACCGGCGGCACGGGGCGGCGCGGTCTGATCGGGGGGCTCCTCCGCTCGCTGCGCCAGCTCGAGAGCCTGGGCCTCTCGCCGCGGCTCACCACCCTCTTCGCGATCTGCACCCTGGCGATCTTCGCGCTGAGCGGGCTCCAGGTGGGCCTGCTCGCGTGGGGCATCGGCGCGGGTGTCTCCCTCGGGGTGGCGATCGCCGCGTACTGCCTCTCCCAGGTGGCGGGCAGCGTGTCGACCCTCCCCTTCGGGATCGGCGCCGCCGACGTGGTGACCATCGCCCTGCTCGTGGCGGGCGGGATGGCCCGCGTCGACGCGGTGGCGGTCACGTTGCTGCTCCGCCTGCTCCTCACCCTGCCTCTGGGGGTGGCCGGGGCCGGGGGCATCCTCGCCCTCGGGCGCCCCCGGATCGCGCCGGACGAGGCCGGAACCGGGGCGCCCGCGACGTGAGCCTTCGCGTCGCCGTGGTGGGGGGGGCCGGGTTCATCGGCAGCCACCTCGTCGAGATGCTCGTCGGGGAGGGGATCGGCGTGCTGGTCATCGACGACCTCAGCCATCCCTGCGGAGCCCCGCTGCCGGCCTCCGCGGAGATGGTGGAGGCCGACGGTGGGAGCTCGGAGGCGGCCGCGGCGCTGGCCCGGTTCCGCCCCCACACCCTCGTCCACCTGGCCGCCAAGGGCGGCGTCAACCGTGCCCTGCGCGACCCCGGGGACCACATCCGGCGGGTCCTCGCCAGCTCCGTGGCCTGCTTCGACGCGGCCGCCGCCGCGGCCTGCGAGGCGATCGTGATCGCCTCCTCGGGAGGCGCCATCTATGGTGACCCCGAGCGCCTGCCCGCCTCCGAGAACCTGGCACCCGCCCCGCGCTCGGCGTACGGGGCGGAGAAGCTGTGCGAGGAGACCTACCTGCGCACCTACGCGCTGCGCGGGATCCGGACGGTGGCGCTGCGCTACGGCAACGTCTACGGACCCCGCCAGGACGGCACCGGGGAGGCCGGCGTGGTGGCGATCTCGTCGACCCGGCTGGTCCAGGGCCTGGCCCCGGTCATCTACGGGGACGGCTCGCAGACACGGGACTTCGTCTACGTGGTCGACGTCGCCCGGGCCTCGCAGGCCGCCGTCACCACGACCATCAGCGGCCCCGTCAACGTGGGCACCGGCCGCGAGACCTCGGTCAGCGAGGTGGTGGGCGGACTGGTGCGCGCCTGCGGCGCCGGGATCTCCCCCGAGCACCGGCCGGCTCGCCCCGGGGAGGTGGCCCGCGCCTGCCTCGACGCGGGCCGTGCGCTGCGTGAGATGGGCTGGAAGCCTCAGACTTCGCTCGACCAGGGTCTCGCCGAGACCTACCGGTACTTCGCCGACCGTGCGGCGGCCGCCCAGCCCGCCGCCGACGGAGCAAGAATCACGGGGAGATAGGAATGCGCATCGCGGTCCTTGGAGCTGACGGCTACCTGGGGTGGCCCACAGCCCTTCACCTCTCGGCACAGGGCCACGACGTGGTCGCCGTGGACAACCTGATCCGGCGTCGCTGGGACGAGGAATGCGGCACGGGCAGCCTGGTGCCGATCTCCTCCATGGAGGCGCGCTGCGCCCGCTGGCAGCAGGTGAGCGGCCGGAGCATCACCTGGCACAACGTCGACCTCCGCGACCGGGACGCCGTGGAGCAGCTGGTGGTCGCCATCAAGCCGGAGGCCGTGGTGCACTTCGCCGAGCAGCGCTCGGCGCCCTACTCGATGATCAGCCCCAGCCATGGGGTCGAGACCCAGGTCAACAACCTGGTGGGGACCCTGAACCTGATCTATGCGCTCCGCGACCACGTCCCCGACTGTCACCTCATCAAGCTCGGCACCATGGGCGAGTACGGGACCCCCAACATCGACATCGAGGAGGGGTTCATCGAGATCGACCACAACGGCCGGCACGACCGGATGCTGTACCCGAAGTCGCCGGGGTCCGTCTACCACCTGTCCAAGGTGCACGACAGCCACAACCTGGAGTTCGCATGCCGGGTCTGGGACATGCGGGCGACCGACCTCAACCAGGGCGTGGTCTACGGGACCACGACGGATGAGTGCGCGCAGCACCCGGAGCTGGCCACGCGCTTCGACTACGACGGGATCTGGGGCACCGTGCTCAACCGCTACTGCGTCCAGGCCGCGGTGGGGGAGCCGCTCTCGGTCCACGGCAAGGGCGGTCAGACGCGCGGGTTCCTGGACATCCGCGACACGGTCCGCTGCATCGAGCTGGCCGCTCTCAACGCGCCGGCACCCGGCGAGTACCGGGTCTTCAACCAGTTCACCGAGCAGTTCTCCGTGCTGGAGCTCGCCGAGAAGGTCAAGCATGCGCGGGCCGCGCACGGCCTGGAGACGGAGATCCACCACGTCCCCAACCCCCGGCGCGAGCTGGAGGAGCACTACTACAAAGCACGCCATCAGCACCTCCTCGACCTCGGCCTCCAGCCGCACAACCTCTCCGACACCCTCATCGACCACGTCATCCAGGCCGTGGAGACCAACATCTCGCGCGTTCGCCGCGAGACCATCGCCGCAGCCGTCGACTGGCGCCGTGGCGGCGGGCTCTACCGCGCTCCGGCCGCGTCCACCCTCGCCACCGCGACGGCGCGGTGACCGAGCTCGCCGCGGCTGGCGGCCGCACGGTGCGGGAGATCCCCCCGGCCCCGCCGCTGACCAGCCTCACCCTCGTCCTGCCGTGCCACAACGAGGCCGAGAACCTGGGCTGGCTGCTTCCCCACGCGGTCGAGGTGCTCCCCCACCTCGCCCGGAGCTGGGACCTCGTGCTGGTCGATGACGGCAGCACGGACGGGAGCGGCGAGATCGCGACGCGGTTGGCTGCCGACCTGGGGATCCGCCTGCAGGTGCTCCGTCACGCGGAGAAGAGCGGGTATGGGAAGACGGTGGGCGATGGACTTCGCGCCGCCAGGGCGGACTACGTCGCCTTCACCGACGCGGACGGGCAGTTCGAGATCGCCGACCTGGCCCTCCTGGTCCCGCTCCTGGAGCGGGCCGACCTGGCCGCCGGCTGGCGCCGCGAGCGCCGCGACGCCCGTGCCCGTGAGGTGGTGAGCTGGGTCTTCAACAGCCTGGTCACCGTCCTCTACCGCCTCCCCTACCGCGACGTCGATTGCGCCCTCAAGCTGATGCGCCGCGAGGTGCTCGACTCGGTGCGCCTGGAGGCGCGCAGCGCGCTCATCAACGCCGAGCTGTACTACAAGGCCCGCCACGCCGGATGGCGGATCGCCCAGGTCCCCGTCCCCCACCACCCGCGCGTGGCCGGGCGCAGGTCGGGCGCGCGACCCCGGGCCATCCTGCGGGCGATCAAGGAACTGGTGCTCTTCCGGCTGCGGATCCGGCGCTCCCTGCCGGCCCGCGGCATCGCCCGGCGGACGGGGGGCTCGACCCGCTGAGCCGAGCCGGGCGCCCCGCGCGGGGGTGCCCGAGAACGCGAGGCCGGCCTTGGTGACCCGGGCCTCAGCCGGTGACGGCGGACAGGGCAGCGTCAGCGCCCGGGGCCGGCGCGGCAGGGTCGGGACCGGCGCCGGGGCCCAGCTCGGGCTGCTCCTCCCAGGCGGCCTGGTCCACCGCGGCCACGGCGGCGACGAGCTGAAGATCGCCCGCCATCACCGCCTGGCTGCCGGCGGCCCCGGCGATCTCCTGGGCGGTGGCGGACACCTGGCGGCTCGCCACGCTGACCTGCTCCATCGCCTCCACCACCTGCTCCGAAGCGGCGCGCTGCTGCTGGGTCGCGAGGCGGACGTTGGAGCTCGCCTCGGCCACCTGCTCCATCAGGTTCAGACCGACCCGGAGCTGCGCCGCACCCTCGTCCATCGCCAGCACGGTCGCGCTGGTCTCCGACTCCGCGCTCTCGGTGATGGTGGAGATGTCGGCGGCCAGGGCCTTGGAGCGGTCGGCGAGGCGGCGGACCTCGTCCGCGACCACGGCGAAGCCGCGCCCGGCCTCACCGGCCCGTGCGGCTTCGATGGCGGCGTTCAGCGCCAGCAGGTTGGTCTGATCCGCGATCTCGTTGATGAGGCCGAGAATCTTGGCGATCTCGTGGACGCGCTCGGTGAGGGAGACGGTTCGCTGCGTGGAGACGAGGATGCGCTCATGGGCGCGGTCCAGGTTGTCGCGTGTCTCGCCGGCCTGGGTGGCGACGCGCTCCACGGTGTCGGCGATGTGCGCCGACGTGCGGGCGAGCTCCTCCATGCTCGCCGAGGTCTCGACCGCGGCCGAGGTCTGCTGGGCCGTGGTGGCGACCAGCTCGTTGGACGCGGCGGAGAGCCGGGCGGCCGACTCGGCGAGATCGGTGCTCACGTCGCGGACCCGGACCACCATGCCGCCGAGACGCTCGACCACCGTGTTGAACGAGGCGGCGAGATCCCTCACCTCGCCGGCGCCCCGCTCGGCGGCGCGGGCCGAGACGTCACCGGCGGCGATGCGGCGTGCGGCATCCACGACGCCGCCGATCGGCCGGGTCTCGGCGGCGGCGATGACGGCCGTGACCAGGCCGAGCAGGACGAGCCCCCCGACGCCGATGAGGATGGCGTCGAGGCGAAGCTGGGCGGCGGCCGCCGCCGAGACCCCGGGCTGCCCACCCGCCGCGACGGCGGCGCCCACCTCCAGCGCGAAGACGACGAGGCCCACACCGAGGACGCCCGTCAGGATCCGGAGGTGGACCCGGCGCCTCGCCTGCCCCACCGCTCGCCGCAGCGCGTCTCCGAGGTCGACCATCAGCGCCGGCTCCTGATTCCGCACCATGCCCGGACGGCATGGCATCGAGCTTCGGCCTCCAGATGTAGCACCCCATGGCGTGAAGAGGGGGTGAGGATCGGTGACGGGGTGCTCACAGCCCGTGACGGGCGGGGGGCGAAGCCCGGCGCAGCGCTCGGCGTCAGATCGGGGTGGGCCGCTCTCCCCCATACACCTCCGGACGGCGATCGGCGAGGAGGTGGTTGCGCGGTGTGCGCTGCCGGGCCCGCTCCACGCCGCCCAGGTCGACCTCGGCCACCAGGAGCTCGGGGCGGTCCGCGCTCGCGGGGCCGGCGACCGGCCACCCGTCCGGGCCGACGATGAGGGAGGCCCCCAGGAAGGTCACCCCACGCTCGACGCCGACGCGATCGGCGCAGGCCACCACCGTCCCGTTGGCCGCCGCCGCGGCCATCGCCATGACGTCACCCTGGCAGTACCCGTGCTCGTCGTGGAGGCGGGCGCGGAAGGAGCTCACCCAGTTGGTCGGGACGGCGATCACCTCCGCGCCGCGCAGAGCGAGGCCGCGCGCGACCTCCGGGAACCAGAGGTCGTAGCAGATCTCGACCCCGACCCTGACCCCGGGGAGGTCGACGACCACCAGCCCGTCCCCCGGCTGGAACCAGGACCGCTCGTCATGGAAGAGGTGCAGCTTGCGGTAGGTGGCCAGGCGGCCACCCGGCCCCACCACCACCGCGCTGTTGTGGCGGCACCCGGCGGCCCGCTCGGCCAGACCGGCCACGACGTGGGTGCCCCGCCGCCGGCAGGCGGCGACCAGGGCGCCGACCGTCGCGCCCGTGTCGGGGTCCTCCGCCAGAGCGTCGGCCTCGGCGTCCGACGCGAAGACGTAGCCCGAGGAGGCGAGCTCGGGGAGCACCACCAGCTCCGCCCCCACGTCCGCCGCCGCCTCCACCCAGGCGACCGCCTCCGCACGGTTGTGCTCCGGGTCCCCGATGCGCGGCTCGTACTGGGCCACCGCGATGCGGAGGGTGCGCGAGGGGAGCCCGGATGTCACGGCGATAGGTTGCCCCGGACCGAACCGCCGCGCCACTCAGCGCCGGGCGAGCAGCTCGGTGAAGCCGCCGGCGTGGCCGGCAAGGAGCTCATGCACCTCCAGCACCTCATCCGCCGAGATCGGAGCGCCGTCCCGGCCCAGCGCCTCCGCCCGCTCCGGGTGCAGCTCAGCCGAGGGCGCCGGCGCGCTCGCGCCCTCGGCCGGCTGGAAGATGATCTGCAGCAGGTTCTCATCGCTGCACGACGCGCAGGTGACCCGCACCAGGGCCCGGTTGCCCTGCTGGGCGAGGACGTTGATGCGGCAGTCGGCCATGGTCTCCCCGCAGCGGACGCAGCGGTAGCGGCGGGCCTGGCTCCTCAGCAGCTCCACGAGGTCCATTAACCCAGTATATGCCGGGCCCGGCGACCGGGCCGGCCCCGGGCGGCTCCACGGCTACCGGCTGCCCCCGCACGCAGCGACCCGCCCGCGCCCGGAGCGAATACACTCGGAGGGCCGCTGGGGAGTGGCCAAGCGGTAAGGCAGCTGACTCTGGATCAGCCAATCGTAGGTTCGAATCCTACCTCCCCAGCCATGCGAGTTCGGTGGCAGCGGTGGTGGACCCTCCTTCTGCCACCTGTGAAAGTCGCTGGCCGACCCAGGAGGTCCATGGCTCGTGGCAGCTCCGGCGAAGAGGACCGCCGGCCGGGCACCGCTCGCAGTCATCTGGGGCGCGCGGTGGGCGGGACGGCGGCTCTGGTGGTCGTGTGCGCCGCCATCCTGGTGGTGGCCCTGGCCGCCCACGGTGGAGGTCCGGGGGGTGGGAGCGCGGCCGGCAGCGCTGCCACCGGTGCCCTGAGCCCCGCCCCGCCCTCGGCGTCTCCCTGCGCCCGGCGCGGCTTCCAGCTCTCGCTGGCCAGGGACACCGGTGGCCAGGCCTCCCCCATCGCCGCGGCCGGGTGGTTCGCCGTGCACGGAGGTGTCTGGACGGACATCCCCGCCACGGGCTGGCGCGTGGTGCATGCCACGGCGTCGGGCACCTCCGTCCAATCCGGGACCATCCTGCTCGAGACCGTCCGGGGCCCCGACGGAACCTGGCAGGTGGATGGCGGGACCGACCAATCCTGCTCCGCCTCCCAGGGGACCGGGTCGCGGTCGGGATGAGGTCCGCGCTCCGTCGCCGCCGGGTGTGGGCGGTGGGAGCTCTCGTCGCCCTCGCCGTCGGCGGTGGGGCGGCGGCCGCGGTCCTCGCGACCCGGGGGAGCAGCGCGGGCACGTGGTTCAGGCCCGGAAGCCCGCGGCTGGAGGTCAGCGTGGCCGGCGGATGCCCGCGGTCCGTCGCCGGGTATGCCGACGTCGCCAACACCTTCCCGGGGCCTCCGCTGGTCCCCGCAAACCCGACCGGCGGCCTGGTCTGCAGGTACGGTGCGGGCGTCGGACTGGGCCCCGACGGTGGTGGCCAGGCTCTCTTGATGGGCGGGACCCGCCTCGATGCGGCACAGGCGCAGCGGCTCGCCGGCGCCATCCGCCAGATTCACCTCACGGCGTCTGTCGGGGTGGTCATGTGCCCGGCGGATCTCGGCTCCGTGGCGGTGATCGGGCTCACCTACGCGGGGAGAGCCGATGTCGGCCTCTGGTACAGGACGAGCGGCTGTCAGACCCTCGACAACGGCAGGATCGGTGCGTTCGAAGTTGGCAACCCCAGCTTCTACACCGGGTTCGAGGGCGCGATCGATCACCTCTCGCCACCCGTCGCCCCGGCGGATGCCTGGGCCGATGCCTCTCAGAGCGCGGTGACCGCCCCGGCGACGGCGCACGCGCTGACGGCGGCCAGGACCGCGATCAACGCCCCCTTCTCCCACCTGCGAAGGCGGAACCGTGCGGGCAGCGCCGTCCATGCCAGGGCGACCAGGAAGCCCAGGACGACGGGGAGGAGAAGCGCGTTGAGGACCTCGACCGCGATCGTGAGGCCCACCAGCGAGCCGCAGACCAGCACCAGCACGGCCGCGAGGAGCACGGCGCCCACGTAGACCCCGTAGAAGACGGGGGCCTGGCGCGGCCGCCGGTTGAGGCTGCGGGGCCGGCCGGCCATCTCCGCGAAGGCCCAGGCGGCTCCGAGGGAGACCACCAGGGCCGCGACCAGGGCCGCGCCGGCGACACCGAGGGAGAAGGCCACCCGTCCGCCGGCGCCGCCCAGGTACGGGGTCAGGGCCCCGGAGACCTGGGCCACGGTGTCGAGGGAGCCCGCATGCCGCCCGTCGAGGGCCGCCCCGGCCGCGACCAGCACCGCCATCATCACCACCTGGGTGACCACCGCGCCCACCGCGGTGTCGACGCGCGCCGCCCGGAGGTGGCGTTCGGTGATCCCCTTGTCGACGACCGCAGCCTGCTGGTAGAAGACCATCCACGGCATCACCACGGCGCCGACGTTGGCCGCCACAAGGGTGAGATAGCCGGAGCCGCCGAGACCCGCCCCGGCGGCGAAGCCGCGAGCGAGGGCCCCGGGGTCGGGATGGGCGCGCACCGCGGCCACGAGGAAGGCCATCTCGAAGATCCCCAGGCCCAGGCCGATCAGCTCCACCCGCCGGTAGCTGCCCGATGCCACCACCAGCAGCAGCAGGGCCGCCGCCCCCAGCACCACGGGCGGCGCGGGAAGCCCCACGATCGCGGCGACACCGGCGATCCCCGCGAACTCGGTGACCAGGGCTCCCACCGCCGTGACCAGCAGCGTCCCCACCGATAGCGCCGCCCAGCCCCGGCCGAAGCGCTCGCGGATCAACTCCGCGTGCCCCCTGCCGGTGGTCACCCCGAGGCGGGCGGTCAGCTCCATGACCAGGTAGAGGACGGGTACGAGCAGCACCTCCAGGGGGAGGAGGCGGTAGCCGAAGCGGGCCCCGGACTGGGCGGCGGTGACCACGCTGCCGGCGTCGGTGTCGGCCAGCATCACCATGAGCCCCGGCCCCACGGCCGCGAGCCAGAGCCAGCGCGAGCGCCGAGCGCCGACGCCCCGGCCGCGCGCTGCGCGGGGAAGGCTCGTTGCCCGTACGTTCATCCGGTCTCCAGGAAGGGGGACGGGTGCGCCGCGGCCGGCTGCGAGGCCGTTCCCGCCCGCCGTCCCATCTCCCTCAGGGTCCCCGGTGACCAGCCCGCACCTCCAGAGCCGGAGGTCACCAGCCCCGGCCGTCCAAGAGCCCGAGGGGCGCGTCAGGCGCCGCGCGGGGCCGGTCGCAGGCGCGGGGTCGGGAGCGAGAGGCGATCGACCAGGGCGGCGAGCTGGCGGCGCACCGCGGGAGGCGGCTCGTCCGCGGACGCCAGCCGGATGAGCAGCGGCCGATCCCCCTCCGGGCACCCCCCGCCTGGGGGTGGAGCCCCCCCCCGGTCGCGGGGCGCCGCGTGCGGGGGCACCGGCCGAGACCGGCGGGGCGCCAGGGCCGCGACCAGCCCCCGCAGCGCGTCGAGGTCGCGACGCCGCGCCCCGGGCTCGAGGGCGGACGTCGCGATCCCGGCGTCGCTGAGGCGGGCCCGGCCGTCGACGCCGACGATCACGTTGCCGGCGTGAAGCGACCCGTGGGCCAGCCCCGCCTCGTGCAGGGCCGAGACGGTCGTGGCGACATCCCGGGAGAGGGCCGTGACCTGCGCGGGCGTGAGCGACGCGACGGCCACGAGGCGGCGGAGCGGGATGCCGCTGCTGAAGCGGCGGGCCACCCAGATGGGCACGCCGGCCATCAGCTGGGTGGGTGCCAGCAGGCCGGGGGCCCTCAGGGAGATGAGCCGGACCAGGGCGGCCACGGCGTCCCCTCTCTCGTATGCCGGCCGCTCGGGCAGCCGTCGCGCGACGCGAAGCTCGCCGGAGGCGCCGCGTGCCAGCCAGGTCCGCGACCACCAGGCCTGCCCGATGAGCGCCACCAGCTCCAGGTCGAGCTCGCGGGCCTCCTCCTGGTCGTGGCCGAGCAGCTGCACCGGGAGCCGCCCCATGGCCAGGGAGGATGCGCGGCCGGGGTGCCGCGGGTCCTCCCACCAGCCCACCAGCTCGGCGTCGCCGCCGCGTGCCGGAGGGCGGCGGCGCGCGGGCGCGTGCTCCCCGACCGTGGCGAGCAGGCCCTCGGGAACCGGAGACGGGGCGCTCATCGGATGCGGTGACCCCTCCTGCGGCAGATGCGGTGAGTCCCCCCCTCCTCGCACATCATGCCCCGTGCGGACCGCCCGGACCCGGCTCGAGCTGGGGGGGGCTCGGCGGCGACCAGCACGGCAATCGGTCCCAAGCCTAGTAGATGAAGCCCTCCACGTCGTTGAGGGTCGTGACCCGGCGCTGGTCGAGGACTCCCGGGGTGTCGAAGTAGTTGGACTCGTCGACCTCGAAGTCGCTGGGACCGTACACGGCGACGACGTAGGCGACGTGGCCGTAGACGCTGTACCCGTTGCCGGAGCCCCAGACCACGATGGAGCCGGCGCGGGGCACGCTCCCGGTCGAGGCGCCCTGAGCCTGGGCGTGGGCCAGCCAGGTGTCGGCGTTGCCCCCCCAGGTGACGTTGCGGAGCGAGGCCACGTACCAGGTGCACTGGCCCCAGGGGAAGAGGTCGTTCTTGGGGCCGAAGGCGAACGGCGCCAGGGCGCCGTTCATGTTGATGACGCCGGCGCCCGCCGCGGCGGCCGCGGCGGCGGCGGCGGCGGCCTGCTGCTCGGCCCTCACCTTGTTGATCTGGCTCTGGATCGAGTTGCGCTGGGACACGAGCTGCGCTGCCTGACCGCTCAGCGACCGCTCCTGGCTCTGGAGCTGGGCCTCCTGGGATCGCAGCTGAGCCTCCAGGGACTGGAGCTGTCCCTGCAGCTGGGTGGCCTGGGCGAGCTGCGACTGCTGGGTCTGCTGGAGGACGACGAGCGCCTGCTGCGCGGCCTGCACGGCGGCGATCAGGTCTCCGAACTTGTGGCTCACCGAGGTCGCACTGTCCAGCTTGTTGATGAACTCGCTGATGTCCCTGCTGTCCACCAGGCTCGCGACGACGCTCGTCCCGCCGCTCGTGTAGACGGTGACCATGAGCTGGGCGAGCTGGACACGGTCGCTGTCAAGGCGCTGAGTGTCCGCCTCGATCCGCTGCGCGGTCGCGGCCAGGGCGGTGTTGAGCTGGACGATCTGGCTCTGGACCGCGTCCAAATTCGCCTGCGTCTGGCCCACCCGCGACTGCACGGCGGCCACCTGGGCGCCGACGGAGGCCTCCTGGCCCTGCAGGCCCTGGAGCTGGCCGCCGATGCCGTTGTACTGCGCCTGCAGAGCGGCGATCTGCTGGTCGTACGAATCGGTGAGCCGGACGTCCAGCCGCCCGCGGGAGACCGGCGCGACCAGCGCGATCACGCCGAGCAGGAAGAGCGCGAGGGCGAGTCGTCGGAGAAGTGGTGCAGTCAGGGACATGT
>JAJZNI010000148.1 GCA_021847925.1 bacterium | reverse complement strand
TGCTGCGGCGCGCGGCCGGCGCCCGGCCTCTCGGCGCGACCCGCGCCCGCGGCCTCGGCGCCCTCACCGCGGCCACCCGCCCCCTGAGGACCGCCGCCGCCACGCTGGGACGCCCGGCGCGGGGCCCGGCACGGGCGCTGCGCGGACTCGGGGGGATGCTCCCCGTGCCGGCCCGGACCCCGCGCCGGCTGCTCGAGCTCGCGGCGGGGCTCGCGGTCCTTCCTCTCGGGGCCGCGCTCAGCGTCGGCCTCGCCGCGCCGGCCGGGTCCGCGCCAAGGGGTGCGCCGGCCGGCCGGCCCGCCGAATCGCTGCTCCGCTTCCACGGCACGGTGATGCCGCACGCGCAGGTGCCGGCTGCGGGGATTGCGGGCCCCCCGATCCTGGAGGTGCTCCCGGAGGCACCCGTCATCAGCCGCCTGGCCGCTCAGGGCGTCCCGGCACCGGTGCCGGGGACCAGCTACTCCGCGGCCGCCGTGGAGGCGATCATCACCGCCGCCGCTCAGGCGGACGGCGTCAGCCCGACCTGGATGATCAGCACGGCCGAGTGCGAGTCCGGCCTTCGCGCCAACGCGTACAACCCCTCGGGGCCGTACTACGGCATCTTCCAGTTCGTCATGTCAACCTTCCGCGCCCATGGGGGCACCGACATCTGGGACCCCACGCAGCAGGCGCAGATCGCGGCCAGCATGTTCGCCTCGGGCGACTCGGTGGCCTGGCCGGTCTGCTCCCGCCGCTGACCGCCTCCGGCAGAGTCCCGCGCCGGCTCCTCAGGCGGTCGCGGTCGCGCTGAACTCGCTGCGACGGTAGAGGGCGAAGAGGGGCAGACCGTGCGCGGCGAGCGCCTCCGCGGCACCCTCCTCGCGGTCGACGATCACGGCGGCCTCCACGACCCGCACGCCGGTCGGGGCGAGGATCTCCAGGGCCCGGAGCACGGAGCCCCCCGTGGTGGCGACGTCCTCGACGAGCAGGACCGGCTCGCCGGGCCGCGCCGGCGGACCGGCGATCTTCGCCCGGGTGCCGTGCTGCTTCTCCGCCCTGCGGATCATGAGGGCGCGCAGCGGCGGGCCTGCGTCGCCCGCGCTGAGGAGGGCGATGGCTCCGAGCAGCGGCCCGACCCCGTCGTCGCCGGCCACCGCAACCACGTCGAGCTCGCGGCAGCGGCGCAGCAGGAGGGTGGCGGCGAGCTGCAGCCCACGCCCCTCCAGGGTCACCTGCTTGGCGTCGAAGAAATGATCGCTGCGCCGCCCGCTGGCGAGGACGAAGTCTCCCCAGCGGAACGCCCGCTCGGCGAGCAGGCGCCGCAGCTCGGCGCGCCCGGCCTCGGAGGGCGTCATGGCTCCGCCGTCCAGCGCAGCACGGGGTGCCGCGCCGCCGCCACCTCGTCGACCCGGCGGATGGGGGTCGTGTGGGGCGCCGCCTGCACGTGGGCGAGGTCGCGCTCCGCCTCGGCGACGATGCCGGCGCAGATGTCGGCGAGCTGGTCCAGGCTGCGCTTCGACTCCGTCTCGGTGGGCTCGAACATCAGGGCCTCCGGGACCGTGGTCGGGAAGTACGTCGTCGGCGCGTAGACACCGTGGTCGAGAAGGCGCTTGGCGACGTCGAGGGCGCGCAGGCCCGGGGCCCGGCTGCCGCGGGTGCTCACCACGAGCTCATGCATGCAGGGCGACGGCACGGCAGGTGGGAACAGGTCGCCGAGTCGTGACGCCAGGTAGCGCGCGTTGAGCACCGCGTCGCGGGCGACCTCGGGGATGTCCGAGCCGTAGGCGCGCAGGTACGCGTACGCGCGCACCAGCATCCCGAAGTTGCCGTGGTGGGCGCGCACCTTGCCGATGGAGTGGGGCCGGTCCCGGTCGAGGCGGAAACGATCGCCGTCGCGCTCCACGATGGGCGTGGGAAGGAAGCGGGCAAGCGCCTCGGCCACACCGACCGGTCCGCTCCCCGGCCCGCCCCCGCCGTGGGGCGTCGAGAACGTCTTGTGGAGGTTGAGGTGGACCACGTCGAAGCCCATGTCCCCGGGCCGCGCGACCCCCACCAGGGCGTTGAGGTTGGCCCCGTCGTAATAGAGAAGGGACCCGTTGCGGTGCGCGACCTCGGCGATCTCCAGGATGTCGCGCTCGAAGACCCCGAGGGTGTTGGGGTTGGTGAGCATGATGGCCGCGACGCTGGGGTCGAGCCGCGACCGCAGGTCGTCCACGTCCACGGTGCCCTCGCGGGTGCTGCGCACGGTCACCACCTCCAGCCCGGCCAGCGTGGCCGAGGCGGGGTTGGTGCCGTGGGCCGAGTCCGGGATCACGACCCGGGTGCGGTCGCGGTCCCCGCGTGAGGCGTGGTGCGCCTGGATCATGCGCAACCCCGTCCACTCCCCGTGCGCCCCGGCGGCCGGCTGCAGCGTGAAGCGAGCCATGCCGGTGAGCTCGGCGAGAAGCCGCTCCAGCTCCCACATCACCTGGAGAGCCCCCTGGACGTCGTCCTCGTCCTGGTAGGGGTGGATGTCGGCGAACCCGGGGAGGCCGGCGAGCTGCTCGTCCACCACGGGGTTGTACTTCATGGTGCAGCTTCCCAGCGGGTAGATCCCGTGGTGGAGGTGGTGGTTGCGACGCGCCAGCCTGCCCACGTGGCGGGCCAGGACCGGCTCCGCGATCGAGGGGATCGGGGGTGGCTCCGCGCGCAGCCTGACGCCGGGGAGGAGGTCCCCCAGGGGACGCTCCGGCACACCGCTCGCCACCTCGCGCGGCCCGCCCGTGTAGTCGCGGCTCAGCTCGAAGACCAGGGGCTCCTCACCCGCCCACTCGGCCCGCGGCGCGTCACCGCTCACGCCGGTGCCCCCACGGCCCGGCGCTGCGCGGCCCCCCAGCGGGCGGCGCCGGCCGCGTAGCGGGCGATCGCCGCCGGGGAGGTGGTCTCCGTGCAGCAGACCAGGACCTGGTCGCGGCGGGCGGGATCGACCGAGCCCAGCGGGAGCCCGGCGACGATGCCCTCGGCGCGCATCGCGCGGACAAAGCCGGCCGCGTCCCCCGGCACCCTCACGGCCGCCTCCCACAGGAAGCAGCGGTCGGGGTCGGCGAGCGCGAAGCCCTCGCACGCGCCGAGCAGGCCGGCCAGGTGGTGCGCCCGCTGCACGCTGAGCTCGGCGACGCGCCTCATCCCCCCCGCACCCATGCGCGCCATGTACACCGTGGCGGCGAGCGCGGTGAGGGCGTGGTTGGTGCAGATGTTGGAGGTCGCCCGCTCGCGGCGGATGTGCTGTTCGCGCGCCTGGAGGGTGAGGGTGTAGGCCCGCCGGCCGTCGAGGTCCCGGGCCAGCCCGACCAGCCGTCCCGGAATGCGGCGCATCAGCTCCTCGCGGACGGCCATGAAACCGACGTGAGGACCGCCGAAGGACGGGGGGATGCCGAGCGGCTGCCCGTCCCCGACCGCGATGTCGAAGCCCAGCACGCCCGGCGGCTCGAGGAGCACGCAGGCGAAGGGGTCGACCGAGCAGATCGCGAGCGCGCCGGCCGAGTGCGCCGCCTCGGCCACGGGGGCGAGGTCGGTCACGGTGCCGAGGAACCCGGGCTGCGCGACCACGGCGCAGGCGTGCCTCTCGGACACCGCCCCTCGGCAATCGGAGACCGTGTCGACCGCGACCCCGCGCCCGCTCGCGAAGGTGCGGATCACGGACAGGGTCTCCGGGTGGAGGTCGGCCGAGGCCAGCACCCGGCGCCGCCCCGTGTGGGCCACCGCCAGCATCACCGCCTCGGCGGCGGCGCTGGCCCCGTCGTAGAGGGAGGCGTTGGCGACCTCCAGGCCGGTGAGGGCGCAGATCATCGACTGGAACTCGAAGATGCTCTGCAGCGTCCCCTGGGAGGCCTCGGCCTGGTACGGGGTGTACGCCGTGTAGAACTCGGGGCGCGCCACCGTGGCGCGCACGATGGCGGGGATGTGGCGCCGGTAGACGCCGGCTCCCAGGAAGCAGTCGACCCCGCCCAGCGGCCGGTTGCGCCCCGCGAGGCGCTCCAGCTCGGCGATCAGCTCCTGCTCCGCGAGCGGGGCGGGGAGGCTCAGCCTCGGGTTGAGCAGGTGCTCGGGCACCGCCGTGAAGAGGTCGTCGACCGAGCCGGCGCCGACGGCCTGCAGCATGAGCAACCGGTCGTCGTCGCCGTTGGGAAGGTATCCGGTCCTCGTTCCCTCCATGTCCGGCGCCTAGTATGGGCGGCTCCCCGCTCGACGGGCCTCCGGGGCCCATCGCCGGCCCGGGCACCGGCCCGGCCCGCTCGATGCCCCCGGGAATCCTCAGGACATGTCCGGCCACGGCGTCCCCGCCGCGGCCTCCTCGCCCTCGTCGCCCTCGCTGCGCTGCCGGTAGCGCTCCGCCACCATCTTGTAGGCGACGCTCTTGGGAAGGCCCAGCTTGACCAGGGACTTGACCTCGTCGGCCATCACCTTGTCGCGCGCTGTCTCGATCGCCGAGATCACGTCGTCGATGCTGACCGTGCTCACTCGCTTTGCCACGGGCTGGACTCTACCAGCCGGCCTCCCTCCCCAAACCCGGGCATGGCGCTCAGCCGGAGGGTGGCGCCCACCCGGGCACGAGGGTGAGAGCTCCCCAGACGGTGCGGTCGTCACCCAGCTCGGCGACCCGGATCTCGGGCTCCGGCTGCAGGAACAGGCTCTCCCGAACCGCGCGCCGGAGCGCTCCCTGAAACCGTGCCCACGCCTTCACCACCCCCCCGCCGAAGACCACCACGTCGCAGTCCAGCAGCGCGACGGTGTTGACCGTCGCGAGCCCGAGCCAGGTGCCCACCTCGGCCCACGCCTCGGGATCCTCGAGCTCCTCGGCGGCCCGGCCGTAGCGGCGGCGGATCGCGTTGCCGCTCGCGAGCGCCTCCAGGCACCCGTGCCCCCCGCAGTGGCACCCCGGGCCGCCGAGGTGGGCCGGCCAGAGGACCTGGTGGCCGGCCTCGGTGTCGTGGCGGCCGATCACCAGGCGGCCGTCGCGGACCACCCCGGCCCCGATCCCGGTGCTCACCGTGTAGTAGACGACGGTGGAGAAGCCGCGCCCGGCCCCGAAGCGCGCCTCCGCGAGCGCGGCGCAGTTGGCGTCGTTCTCCACCTCGACGGGGCAGCCGTAGCGGCCGCCCAGGGAGGTGCCGAGATCCAGGCCGCGCCAGGCGGAGGAGAGGGCCGGGGGCTTCAGCAGGGCCCTGCCCTCGCGGTCGAACGGTCCGGGCGTCGCCACCGCCACCGCGCTGAGCGGAGCGCCGTCCCGCACGGTGTCGAGCATCTCGGCCAGGAAGGCGGCGGGATCTCCGGCTTCCGCGGTGGGACGGACCAGCGAGCGGACGGGGAGCCCGTTCTCGGGGGCGACGGCCGCCAGGCACTTGGTGCCCCCGATGTCGAGGAGGCCGATCACCGGCGCCGGTGTCTCACTCGCGACCGCTGCGCAGCGGCTCCGCGGCGGGGGCGGCCTCACGGCGCCGGCCGCGGACGAACCAGGCGATCACCACCAGCACGATCACCACCGCGAGCACGATCCCGATGGTGCCGATGGGGCCGGAGAAGCTCGTGTAGCTCTGGCCCACCTTCCACCCGGCGAGGGAGAGGGCGATGCACCAGGGCAGGATGCCGCCGAGGGTCAGGAGGACGAAGGGGAGGAGCGGGACCCGGGCCAGCCCGGCCGGGAACGAGATGTAGGTGCGGACCACGGGCAGCATGCGTCCCCAGAAGACGGCGGCCTGTCCGTGGCGGTGGAACCAGCGGTCGGCGAGCTCCACGTGGTGGCGGCGGATGCCGACGTAGCGACCGGGGCCGAGGAGGAGCGGCTCGCCGAACCATGCGGCGAGGCCATAGGCGATGAGGGATCCGACCACGTTGCCGGCGACGCCCGCGACGATCGCCGCGACGAGGTTGAGGTGGCCGGCCGCGGCGAGCACCCCGGCGAGCGGCATGATCACCTCGCTGGGGAAGGGGATGCCGACGCTCTCGGCGACCATGAGCAGGAAGACGGCGGCGATCCCGCCGCTCGCCACCCACTGCGTGACGTTGATGGCGCTGGCGAGCAGCGGCGTTGCGCCGGCGAGGTCGTGCATTCAGAGCTCCCGATGGCTGGGTGGCGCGGGCGGTTGGTCGATGATGGTCGCACTCGGCGAGGCGTCCGCGGGGGTTCGGGCGAGGCGGGCGCGCGCCGCGCGGCGCAGCCGGGAGCGGCCGAGGAGGGCGAGGACGATGGCGGCCGCCGGCGGCAGCGTCTGCCAGGAGAGGGTCCCGGCCAGGAGGCCGAGGGGGACCGCCACGATCACCGCCGCGCCGTAGACGCTTCCGCGCATCCGGGTGAGGAGGGCGACGGGCACCGCGATGAGGGCGCAGAGGAACCCCGCGAGCGGCAGCGCCACGAGCATCCCGGACACGAGGGGCACGAGGCCGGAGCCACCCCGGCGGAACCCGGGCGGGAAGGCGTCTCCCACCACGCACCCGGCGATGGCGGCGGCGGTGAACCAGTCGGTGCCACCACCGAGGAAGGTCGCGGCCAGCCCCACGCCCGCACCCTTCAGCAGCTCGACGAGCCCGGCCGCGACGGCGACGAGCGGGCCGGCCGCTCGCAGCGCCTCCAGGGCGCCCGTCCCCCCGAGCCGGCGCAGGTCGACCCCCCTCCGGCGCCGGGCGAGGAGCCAGGCCACGGGGAGCGCGCCCACGGCGTAGGCGCAGGCGAAGGCGACGGCGCCGCTGATCGGCGAGGCGGTCACCAGGGCGCCGGCCAGGAGCCGCCCGCTCACGGGCGGGGATCCGGAAGGGTGCGCCGCGGGCCGGGGGCGCGAGCGGCGTCTCGGCCCGCCACGGCAAGCGCGGCGGGCCCGGCCCGCAGGCTGATCGAGGCGGTGGGGCGTCCGGCGAGGACAGGCACGGCACCCGACATGGTGCTGCATCGGGGATGGCGAGATCACGGGGGACCGGGGCCGCGCCCCCGCGGCGCCGTGGGAGGGCCGCGCTCGGCGTACCCTCTGCGCGTTGCCTCGCGTTCTGCGCCTCTCGTCCCTCCCGGAGTGGCCGCACCCCTTCGATGCGGCGGCGGAGCTCGACTGGTCGGACCCCGCCATCAGCCGGCGGCTCCTCGCCGAGCATCTGGACCAGTCCCACGATGGAGCCAGCCGTCGTGAGACCGAGGTCGATCGTCACGTGCGGCGGCTGCGGCGGCTGCTCCCCGATCCCCCCGCGGCGGTCCTGGACGCCGGGTGCGGCCCGGGTCTCTATGCCGTGCGCCTGGCGGAGCTCGGGTATCGGGTGGACGGCGTGGATGTCGGACCCGCGGTGATCCGCCACGCGCGGGGGAGGGCGCGGCGGGCGGGGGTGGCCGGCTCGGCGCGGTTCCGGGTCGCGGACCTGCGCAGCCTCCCCGTCTCGCCGCGCTACGACGCGATCCTCCTCATCTACTACATCCTCGAGAACCTCCCCCGGCGATCACAGGTCGCGGCGCTGCGCAGGCTGGGGCGCCTGCTGCGCCCGGGCGGCCGGCTGATCGCCGAGCTCCGCCTGCGTCCGGATCAGCTCCCCGGCCGCATCTCGGCCTGGGAGGTCGCCTCCAGCTCGCTTCTCGGCGACGGCCGGCAGCTCCTCCTCAGCGACAGCGTCTACGACCGTGCCCGCAACCTCTTCATCCTGCGCGAGATCGCGGTGTTCGAGGGCGGCGAGGTGGCGGTGCAGCAGACCACCAGCCGGCTGACGGCGTACCGCGAGGTCCCGGGGCTCTTCGCGGCGGCGGGCCTGCGGGTGGCGCGCACCCACGACGGCTGGACACCGCACCCGGGGAGCCCGCTCTGCGACAGCCTGCTGGTGGTCGCGGAGGCTACGAGCGGCCCCTCCGGCAGGCGGGCGGCCGCACCCCGACCGCGACCGTCAGGCTGAGCTGGGGGGCGTCCCCCAGCACCAGCGCCGCGGTGTAGGCGCCCCCCGGCAGGGTGGGGTCCACCGGCCAGGTGACCTGGTAGCTCTGGCTCGCCCCGGCCGCCACGGCGACGGCTCCGCAGAGGGGACCGGTCACGGCCGGAGCGCCGCCGCCGTAGACGGCGAGGCCGGTGCTGTCCGTCACGACGAGCTGCAGGGGCGAGGAGCAGCCGACCTGAACGGTTGCCGGGCCGGCGATCGCCTCGGTGAAGGTGACCGACCCGCCCGGAACCACCTCGCCCGCGCTCGCGGTGGCCGAGACGGGAGCGGCGGACGCCGCCGGGGCGGGCGGCCGGGCCGGCCGGGCGCAGGGCACGGGCACCGCCTGCGTCACGGACGACCCGCAGGCGGCGACCAGGAGGGCCAGGGCGGCGAGGGGCAGCCGGGACATGCGCAGGGAAGTGTGCGACGGGATGCGCGGAGAAGGCACCCCGCCGTGCGCGGCCCCGCCGGCGCGCTCAGCGCCTACCATGATCGGCGCTGCTCGGGGCAGCCCCCCGGGCCACGGAGGAGGTCGCCCGTCACATGCCGACGCCCGCACCGGACCGCATCCGCACCGTGGCCGTCGTCGGCCACAGCCACGATGGCAAGACCACCCTGTGCGAGGCGCTCCTCCACACCGCGGGCGCCACCCAGAGGCTGGGCTCGACGGACCAGGGCACATCGATCCTGGATTTCGAGCCCGAGGAGCAGCGCCGGTCGATCTCCATCGGCGCCGCCGTGGCCCACTGCGAGTGGCGGGGCACGGTGGTGAACCTGATCGACGCGCCGGGGTTCCAGGACTTCGCCGGCGAGGTCGCCTCGGCGCTCGCCGGCGCCGACGCCGCCATCCTGGTGGTGGGGGCCACCGGCGCGGTCCCGGTGGGGGCGGAGCTGGCCTGGGAGATGATCACCGCGGCGGGCCTGCCGTGCCTGGTCGTGGTCAACCGGCTCGATCGGGAGAACGCCTCCTTCGAGGCCACGGTGGACGCGCTGCGTGAGGCCTTCTCGCGCAAGCCGGTCGCCGTCGTCGTCCCGATCGGCTCGGCAGATGCGTTCCGCGGCTACGTGGATCTCGCGGACGGCAGCGCCCGCGCCTTTGACCGGGCGGGGGGAGCCGGCCCCGCGGAGCTGCCGGAGGCGATGGCGGACGAGGTGGAGCGAGCCCGGACCGCGCTCACCGATGCCGCCGCCGAGACCGACGACACCCTCCTCGAGCGGTATCTGGAGGGGGCCGAGCTCAGCGCCGACGAGATCCGCGACGCTCTTCACCGCGGGACCCGCGGCGGCGCGGTCGCGCCCGTCATCTGCGCCGCGGCCGCCGACCAGCGGGGCGCGGCGCTGGTGCTGGACAGCATCGTCCGCTACCTGCCCTCGCCGGCGGAGCGCACCTGGGGTGCCGAGGCCGCGGGCGGCAGGAGCGTGGAGGTGTCGTGCGACCCGGCGGGGCCGCTCGTGGCCCGGGTCTTCCGCACCACCGTCGACAGCTTCGGCAAGGTCTCCTACGTGCGGGTCCTGCGCGGGACGCTGCGCGGGGACACGCATCCCTTCAACGTGGGCCGCGGCAGCGAGGAGCGCCCGGCTCAGCTCGGCCGTCCCATGGGCCGACAGGTGACGACGGCGGGCGAGGTGGGAGCCGGGGAGGTCGCCGTGCTGACCAAGCTGCAGTCCGCCCAGACCGGGGACACGCTGTGCGACCGCTCGGCACCGGTCAGCCTCCCTCCCATCGCCTTCCCGGCGGCCGGGTACGCGGCCGCGATCACGGCGCGGACCAAGGGGGACGACGACAAGATCATGCAGGCGCTGAGCCGGCTCAGCGAGGAGGATCCCACCTTCTCGGTGGATCGCGACCCGGTGACCCACGAGGTCATCGCCCACGGCCTGGGTGACGTGCACCTCGACGTGATCCTGGAGAAGATGAAGCGGAAGTACGGGGTCGAGGCCCAGCTCCAGGCGCCGCGCATCCCGTATCGGGAGACCATCACCGGGACGGCACGGGTCCAGCACCGGTACAAGAAGCAATCGGGAGGCGCGGGGCTGTACGGGGACTGCACGCTGGAGGTCGCGCCGCTGCCGCGCGGCGGTGGCTACGAGTGGGAGGACAAGATCTTCGGAGGCGCCATCCCCCAGCAGTTCCGCCCCTCGGTCGAGAAGGGTGTCAAGCAGACCATGGAGCAGGGGGCGATCAGCGGCCACCCCGTGGTCGACGTGCGGGTGAGGCTGGTCGACGGGTCCACCCACCCGGTCGACGGCAAGGACATCGCGTTCCAGCTCGCCGGCGCCATGGCCATGCGCGAGGCGGTGCAGAAGGCCTCCCCCGTGCTGCTCGAGCCCATCGCCACGGTCCGGGTGGTGGTCCCGGAGCGCTTCACCGGGGACGTCATCGGCCTCTTCAACTCCCGGCGCGGCCGGGTCGCGGGCATGAATCCCCTGGGCGACGGACGCTCCGAGGTCTCCGCCCAGGTGCCCCAGGCCGAGATGTACACCTTCCCCATCGACCTCCGAGCCCTGACGCAGGGTCGGGGCCGTTACACCACCGAGGTGTCGCACTACGAGGAGGTCCCGGCCCACATCGCCCAGCAGATCATCGAGGCGCACCAGAAGGAGCACGCGGCCGCCTCGGCCTGAACCGCGGCGGGCCCCCCGCAGCCCGCCCCGACGAGGAGCGCCGCCGCCCCCCGACCCGCGGCGGCTACTCGCGGATCCCCGCCGCGAAGGTGAACGGGTGGTGGTACCGGAAGGCTTCGTCGGGCCCGAGCGCCAGCATTCGCTCGGTCAGCTCGGCCTCGAACCGGCGCCGGATGTCGGGCCCGAGGACGGACAGCAGAGCGTGCGAAGAGGGACCCGCCCCCATCATCAGATCGACCCAATCCGACGCGCCCCGCGCGCGCCCGCCGGTGACCATGAGCGTGGTCACGACGCCGGCGAAGCCGGCGGCGCGCAGCAGCCGGGCCAGCACCTCGGGCTCGCCGAACCTCGCGCGATCCCCCGGGGGGCGCGGCACCATCACGGGCGAGCGCCGTTCGAGGTCGGCGAGCAGCGCCCGGAAGACGTCCTCGGCGGGGGTGGTGAGCGCGCGGTCCAGGACCGAGACGGCGATCCGCGCACCGCGGCGGAGCACCCGGTGCGCCTCCCGGAGGGCACGCGACGGGTCGGACAGATAGGGGAGGGCGTCCCCCATGGTCACCACGTCGAAGGTGAGGTCGCTGAAGACCAGGGCCTCCGCGGGCACATGGAGGAAGCGGACCCTGGCGGGAGCGCGCCGCGCGGCCACGCCCAGGAGGCGCCGCGCGATGTCGACGCCGATGACCTCCCCGGAGCTCCCGACCCGCTCCGACGCCAGCAGGCAGACCAGGCCGGTGCCGCACCCGACGTCCAGAAGCCGCTCCCCCGGAAGCGGTCCCGCCACCTCGACCAGGCGGGCGGCCAGGCGGCGGTGGATCCCCGACGACCAGTCGTCGTACGCGTCGGTGATCGCCTCGTAGTACGCGTCCAGGTGCCGGGCGTAACGAGTCGCCGACGGCCACTCGACCTCGGCGGGACCGGGTGGGGCCGGAGGGGTAGACTCACGAGCCTGTGCGCCGGTGTAGGTGAAGGATTCAGCCATATGGAGACCGCAGAGAAGGTGAACGCGAGCCCGGATGCGAAAGAGACGGCGGTGGCGAGACCCCAGCGGGGTGCCGAGAACTCTAGCGGCGGCACCGTCAGCCTGGGCGCTGACGACCGCCTGGAAGGCAAGCTGATCATCCGGAGCGACCTCGTCGTTCACGGCAGCATCGACGGAGAGGTGATCACGACCGGTGACATCACCGTCGAGGCGGGAGCGCAGGTCAAGGCCCGGCTGGAGTGCCGCAACCTGAGCATCCGGGGGCGCGTCGAGGGTGACGTCACCGCTCAGCAGCGGCTGCGGCTGGCGGGCTCCGGCTCCCTCCAGGGGAACATCCGGGTGGCCAAGCTGCACGTCGAGGACGGGGCGACGTTCAACGGCTCGATCAGCATGGCGGGGGACTGAGGGCCGCCCTCGGAACCCGGCGCCAGACACCCGTGAAGCCCGCGGCCGGCGCCCTGGAGGCGCGCGGTCCGCGGGCCGCGGGGAGCTTCGAGGGTCAGCCGACCAGGGCGGTGAGTGCCCAGACCACCAGGACCGCGAGCGCGGCCAGGGCGGCGACGGCCACCGCCAGGGTGCGGGGGCTGGTGGTTCCGTAACCGCTGTCGACGGAGACGTGCGTGACGGGGGACGTGGTGTGGGTCGTCATGCCCGTATAACGCGCCCGCGCGAGAAAGGTTGCGCGGCGGTCGGGCGCCCCGGGGGCGGCGTGCTCACCCCGCCCGATCTGTTTGGAGTGCTCAGGCCCCGAACTCCGTCGAATTGGACCTCCGGGGGTTGCATCCGCTTACAATCCCCGCGAAGCTTGCCGGGCTGATCCGGCGCGATCCCCCGCATCAGGAGAGCAACAGATGGCTGTCTCCGGCTACTGCCTCAAGTGCAAGAAGCAGACCGAGATCAAGGACCCGCAGGCGATCACGATGAAGAACGGCAAACCCGCCACCACCGGGACCTGCCCCGCCTGCGGGACCAAGATCTTCAAGATCGGCAAGTCCTGACCGGCAGGGAGGCGCCGCTCTCCCCCTGAAGACCCATCCCGAGGGCGTGGCCGCGCCCCCCGGGGCCGCGCGGGACGCCCTCGGGATGGCGCCGGTCGCGAGAGACGGGCCGGTCGAGCCGTGAGGTCCGGCCCGCGCGTCAGTCCGCCTCCAGCGACCCCGCGCTCCCCACCCCCGCGATGGAGCCGACCCGGTCGCCTTCGGCGAGGCGCATGATGATGACGCCGCGGGTCTGCCGCCCCGAGATGCGCACCTGGTCGAGGGGGATGCGGATCACCTGGCCCATCGTCGAGACCACCATCAACTCCTCGGAGAGGTCCTCGACGACCCGCATGCCCACGATCTCCCCGACCTTGGGGATGGCGGTCTGGTCGAGGGTGTAGACGCCCTGGATGTTGCGGCTCTTGATCGGGTAGTCCTCCATCGGCGTCAGCTTCCCGAAGCCGAGCTCGGTCACCACCAGGACGTGCCCCCGCGGGTTGACGATGTCGAAACCCGCCACCTCGTCCCCGGCTCGCAGGCGCACCGCGCCGACACCCATGGTGTCGCGGCCCATGGGGCGGACCTCCTTCTCGGAGAAGCGGACCCCCTTGCCCTGGCGGGTCACCACCAGCAGCTCATCGCCTCCCCCGGAGATGCGCACCCAGTTCAGCTCGTCCTCCGGCTGGAGGTTGATGGCGATCAGGCCGTTGCGGCGGACCGCCGAGTAGGCCGCGGAGGGGGTCTTCTTGACCTGGCCCAACTTCGTCACCATCACCAGGTACTGCTCGTCCGAGAAGCTGTCCACCGAGATCAGGGCGGTGATCCGCTCCCCCTGCTCGATCTCGATCAGGTTGATGACCGGCAGGCCCTTCGCCTGACGCTTGACGTCGGGGATCTCGTGGGTCCGCAACCGGAAGACCCGGCCGCGGTTGGTGAAGAACAGCATGTCGCTGTGGGTCGACGCCGCGGTCGAGTGCTCGACGTAGTCCTGGTCCGTCGAGCGCCGGGCGCCCACCACCCCCCGGCCTCCCCGGTGCTGGGCACGGTAGCTGTCCAGCGGGATGCGCTTGACGTACCCGCGGTGGGTGAGCGTGACGAACACCTGCTCGCGGGGGATCAGGTCCTCCTCGTTGATGTCGATGTCGCCATGGCGGATCTCGGTGCGCCGGGCGTCGCCGAAGCGCTTGCGCAGGTCCGCCAGCTCGTCCTTGATGAGCTGGTCGACCAGGCGCGGATTGGCGAGGATGTCCTCGTAGCGCGAGATCTCCTTGATCAGCTCCTCGTACTCCTCGCGGATCCTGGTAGCCTCCAGCCGGGTGAGGCGGCCGAGGCGCAGGTCCACGATCGCCTTCGACTGGCGCTCGCTCAGCCCGAAGCGCTGCTCCAGGGCGGTCTGAGCAGCCCGCTCGTCCTGGGCCGCGCGGATCAGGGCGATGACCTCGTCGATGTGGTCGAGGCACTTGAGCAGGCCCTCGAGGATGTGAGCGCGGTCCCGGGCCCGCGCCAGCAGGAAGCGCGTCCTGCGCGTCACCACCTGGCGCCGGAACTCGATGAAGTGGTCGAGGATCGCCTTGAGCCCGAGGACCTGGGGGCGCCCCTCCACCAGGGCCAGCATCAGGGCACCGAAGGTGTACTGGAGCTGGGTGTGCTTGTACAGGTTGTTGAGCACCGTGTGGGGCCGGGCGCTCTGTTTCAGCTCGATCACGATCCGGGTCGCCTCGGCGCGTCCGGACTCGTCGCGGAGGGCGGCGATCCCCTCCAGCTTCTTGTCGTTGACGAGATCGGCGATGGTGGCGAGCAGGCGCGCCTTGTTGACCTGGTAGGGCAGCTCGCGGACGATGATCTGCTCGCGGCCCGTCTTGGACTCCTCGAACTCGACCTGGGCCCGCATCACGATCCGCCCGTGGCCGGTGCCGTACACCTGGGCGATGTCACGGGAGTAGATCAGGCCACCGGTGGGGAAGTCCGGCCCGGGGATGAGCTTCACCAGGTCCTCGGTGGTCGTCTCCGGCTCGTCGATGAGCCGGATGAGCGCGTCGCAGACCTCCCCGAGGTTGTGGGGGGGGATGTTGGTGGCCATGCCCACGGCGATGCCGCTGGCCCCGTTCACCAGCAGGTTGGGAAGCAGGGCGGGCAGGACGCTGGGCTGGAGGACGTCCGGATCGGCGAGGTACGTCTCCTCCATGTCCACGGTGTCCTTGTCGATGTCCTCGACCAGGGTCATCGCGACCGCGGACATCCGCGCCTCGGTGTAGCGCTGTGCCGCCGGCGGGTCTCCGTCCACGGAGCCGAAGTTGCCCTGGCCCACCACCAGCGGGTAGCGCATCACCCAGGGCTGCACCAGGCGGGCGAGGGTGTCGTAGATCGCCTGGTCGCCGTGCGGGTGGTAGTTCTTCATGACCTCGCCGACGATGGCCGCCGACTTCTTGGTCTTGGCGCCCGCGGTGATGCCCTCGCGGAGCATCGCGTAGAGGATCCGGCGCTGCACGGGTTTGAGACCGTCCCGCACGTCCGGGAGAGCGCGGCTCACGATCACGCTCATCGCGTAATCCATGTAGCTCTGCCGCATCTCCTGCTCGAGGTCGACGGGCCGGACGTCGCCGGGATGGAAGACGCTCATCCCGTCGCGCTCCCGCTCGAGGCCGGGGGATCGGCGGGCGCCGCGCGGGCCGGCGAGCGGCGGCGTGAGCGGCCGGCGCTGGACGTCGGGCCCGCCGGCTGGCCGGCGCGCATCGCGGTCGCGATCCGGGCGCTCACCCCCTGGCGCGCCGCCCGGACCGCCACCCGGACCGCGCCGGCCATCGCCAGGGCGTCGCTGCGGCCGTGCGCGACGACCACCTCGCCCGCGACGCCCAGGAGCAGGGCGCCGCCGGTCCTCCGGTAGTCGGCGCGGTCGCGCAGGGGACGCAGGCGGGGGGCGAGGAGCGCGCCGCCCGCCTTGCCGAGGAGTGACCCGCGGGCCTCGTGCGAGATCGCCGAGAAGAGGAACTGGGCCACCCCCTCGGCCGTCTTGAGGGCGATGTTGCCGGTGAACCCGTCGGTGACGATCACGTCGCAGGCGCCGCTGAGCAGCGCCGTGCCCTCGACGTTGCCGACGAACCGGAGCTGCGACGCGCCGAGAAGCCGGTGCGCCTCCTGGGCCAGGTGCGAGCCCTTCTCCGGCTCCTCGCCGTTGCTCAGCAGGCCGATGCGCGGGGTGTCGATGCCCAGCATGAGGCGGGCGTAGACGTCCCCCATCACCCCGAACTGGGACAGCCACTCGGGATGGCAGTCGGCGTTGGCGCCGGCGTCCACCAGGAAGGAGGTCCCCGTCGCCGTGGGGAGGTCGGCACCGATGGCGGGCCGGTCGATCCCCCGGATCCTTCCGACCGTGAACAGCGCCGCGGCGAGCGTCGCGCCGCTGTTGCCGGCCGAGACGCAGGCCGCGGCACGCGCCTCGGCGACCAGGCGGGTCGCCACCACCACGCTGGCGTCGGGCTTCGAGCGCACCGCGTGCGCGGGGTGCTCGTCCATGGTGATCACCGAGCCCGCCGGGACGATCTCCACGGATGAACGCAGCCGCTCATCGGCTCCCCGGGCGACCGCGGGATGGGCCGTGCGCCAGCCGTCGAAGGCAGCCTGGAGGCGGGGTGGGTCGCCCACCAGGAGCGCCCGCGCCTGGCCCTCGGCGACCACGTCGAGCGCCCCCCACACGGCGGCCTGCGGGTCGTTCTCACCACCCATGGCGTCGACGGCCACGCGGACGGGCGCGGCCGTGGTCACGAGGCGGCGCCGGAACGATGCCAGGCGAAGAGGCGGGCGGTCATACGTCCAGGTTGCGCACCGAGCGCGCGTGGGTCTGGATGAACCGTCGCCGTGGCTCCACGTCCGACCCCATCAGGCGGTCAAAGATCTCGTCGGCCCGCAGGGCGTCATCCACCATGACGCGCAGGAGGATGCGACGCTCCGGGTCCATGGTGGTCTCCCAGAGCTCCTCGGGGTTCATCTCCCCCAACCCCTTGTAGCGCTGCACGTCCACCTTCCCGCCGCCCAGCTCCTTGATCTTGGCGTCGCGCTCGGGGTCGCTGTAGGCGTACTCGACGCGCTGCTGCCGCCCGGAGCCCTTGGTGATCTTGTAGAGCGGCGGCTGGGCGAGATAGAGGTAGCCGCCCTGCACCACCGGTTGGAGGTGTCGCCAGAAGAAGGTGAGCAGGAGGGTGCGGATGTGCGACCCGTCGACGTCGGCGTCCGCCATCAGGACGATGCGGTGGTAGCGCAGCCGCGAGACGTCCATCCCCTCTCCAAAGCCGGTGCCCAGGGCGGTGATCAGGTTTTTGATCTCCTCGTTGGCGAGGATCTTGTCCGCACGCGCCTTCTCGACGTTGAGGATCTTGCCGCGGAGCGGCAGGATGGCCTGGTTGCGCCGCTCCCTCCCCTGCTTGGCGGAACCGCCCGCGCTGTCTCCCTCCACGATGAAGAGCTCGCAGTGCTCGGGGTCGCGCTCGCTGCAGTCGGCGAGCTTGCCCGGCAGCGTGGTGGACTCGAGCAGCGACTTGCGCTGCACCAGCTCACGGGCACGTGCCGCCGCCTGCCGGGCACGGGCGGCGGTGAGCGACTGCTCCACGATCCGCCTGGCGTCCGCGGGATTCTCCTCCAGGAACTGCATCAGCGCGTCGCTCAGCACCGCCGACACCTGGCCGGCAACCTCGCTGTTGCCGAGCTTGGTCTTGGTCTGGCCCTCGAACTGCGGCTCGCGCAGCTTGACGCTGATCACCGCGGTGAGACCGTCGCGGACGTCGTCGCCACTCAGGTTGGGGTCCTGCTCCTTGAGCAGCCCCGCCTTGCGCGCGTACTTGTTGAGCGTGACCGTGAGCCCGGAGCGGAAGCCGGTGAGATGCGCCCCCCCCTCCTCGGTGTTGATGTTGTTGGCGTAGGTGAGGACGTGCTCGGTGAAGGTGGTGCTCTGGTACTGCACCGCGAGCTCGACCAGGTTGCCCTCGATCTCCCGCTCCACGTACATGGGGCGGGCGTTGACCACGGTCCGGCTGGCGTTCAGGTGACGGACGAAGGCGCGAATGCCGCCCTCGAAGTAGAACGTGTAGCGGAGATCGCGCGGCTCGTCCACCAGGGTGATCACCACCCCCTTGGTGAGGAAGGCCAGCTCGCGCAGACGGTCCGCGATCACCTCCCAGTCATAGGTGCGGTCGGCGAAGATCTCGCCGTCCGCCCACCAGCGGATCAGGGTGCCGCGCTGGGTGCTCGGGCCGAGCACCTCCATGGGGCCCTCGGGGATGCCGCGGCGGTAGCTCTGGCGGTGGGCCCGGCCGTCGCGGTACACCTCGGCCACCAGGCGCTCGCTGAGCGCGTTGACCACCGAGGCACCGACCCCGTGAAGCCCGCCGGAGATCTTGTAGCCGTCACCGCCGAACTTGGCACCCGCGTGCAGCTCGGTGAGCACCATCTCCAACCCGACCTTCTTCTCGGTGGGATGCATGTCCACGGGGATGCCGCGGCCGTTGTCCAGCACCGACACCGACCCGTCGCTGTGCAGGGTGACCAGGATGGTGTCGCAGTGCCCCGCCATCGCCTCGTCGATGGAGTTGTCGACGATCTCCTGCACGAGGTGGTGCAGGCCGCGGCTGTCAGTGGAGCCGATGTACATCCCCGGGCGGCGCCGCACCGGCTCCAGTCCCTTGAGTCGCTCGATGTCTCGTGAGGAGTAGCCGCCGCGCGCGGCACGCGTTGCGGGCTGCCCGTCGGGAGAGCTTCCGGCGATGGAGGTCGATGTCTGAGTCAGCTGCGATTCCTCAGCACGGGGGGAAGGCCGGGATGGCCTGAAATGACGCGGGGATGAGGGCCTCTGCGCGGAGCACCGCGGGAGGCGCGGAACGACTGCGCGTGGTGGCGATCGCGGAAGTCAATTGTACCAGCCGCCAGGGCCACCCCGACGCCCCCGGTGGCCGTAGGCTTGGCCCCGTGAGCCTGGAGGAGTACCGGCGGCGGCGCGACTTCCGCCGCACGCCGGAGCCGGCCGGTGAGGGGACTCGCGGGGCACCCCCGAGCGCGCTGTGGGACGGGCTCCCCCACGGGCACCGCTTCTGCGTCCAGATGCACCGAGCGACGCGCCTGCATTACGACCTCCGCCTGGAGCACGGGGGGGTCCTGCTCTCCTGGGCCGTCCCCCGCGGGCCCTCCCTGGACCCGCGGAGCCGGCGTCTCGCGGTGCGCACCGAGGACCACCCCGTGGACTACGGCGACTTCGAGGGGGTGATCCCCTCCGGCTACGGGATGGGAACGGTCGAGCTCTGGGATGCCGGGTCGTTCGAATGGGTGCGGGAGTCCGCCGCCGACCCCGACGGCCGGCTCGCCCGCGGCGACATCAAGTTCCGGCTGCGGGGGCGGAAGCTGAGCGGCGAGTTTGCCCTGGTGCGGCTGCGCGCGGGGGCCCCCGACGCCGGCGAACGCAACTTCCTGCTCATCAAGAAGCAGGACGAATCGGCGGTGGCGGGACACGACGCCGCCGGCGACGACCGCTCCGTCCTCTCCGGCCGCAGCCTCGCCCAGATCGCGGCGCAGGCGGGAGGGGACCCGCGCCAGGCGCGGCGGGCACGCCCGCCCGGCGGGGAACCGGCCTCCCAGGGGCAGGGCGGCGGTCCCGGCGTCAGGGACGGGGCCCTCGCCCGCCTCGACACTCCGGCCCCGATGCTGGCGACGGCCGCGGACCGGCCCTTCTCCGCCGAGGGCTGGATATTCGAGCTCAAGTACGATGGGATCAGGGTCATCGCGGCGGTGGACGGGGGGGAGGTGCGGCTTCGGGGCCGCCGCGGCCGTGAGGAGACGGCCCGCTTCCCGGAGGCGGCCGGCATCCCCGCCCAGCTCCGCGCCCGGAGCGCGGTCCTCGACTGCGAGGTGGTGGTCCTGGACGCTGCGGGGCGTCCCGACTTCGAGCGTCTCCAGTCGCGCATCAACGCCCGCGGGGCGGCCGAGGTGGGCCGGCGCGCCGCGCTCGCCCCGGTCACCTTCGTGGCCTTCGATCTGCTCGCGCTCGACGGTCGCGACCTCACCGGCACCGAGCTCAGGATCCGCAAGAAGACGCTGCGCGACGTCGTGGCCCCCGGGGGCCCCCTCCTCTACGCGGACCACGTCGAGCGCGACGGGGAGAGCTTCTTCGCGGAGCTGCGGCGGCGGGGCCTGGAGGGGATGGTGGCCAAGCGCGCCGCCTCCCGCTACCTGGGGGGCCGGCGCAGCGCCGACTGGGTCAAGGTCAAGGCGTGGCTGACCCAGAGCTGCGCCATCGCGGGCTGGACCGAGGGGCGCGAGCACCCGGGGCGGCTGGGCGCCCTGGAGCTCGCCGTCCGCGGCGCGGCGGGCTGGAGCCACTGCGGGGCCGTCGGCACCGGGATCGGCGCCGCCGCCGCGGACGACCTGCTGGCACGCCTCGCGCCGCTGGAACGGCCCGCCCCCACCGTCGCCGATCCGCCCCGGCGCGCGGCCCCGGTGCGCTGGACGGAGCCGCGGCTCGTGTGCGAGGTGCGCCACGCGGGTTGGACCCGGGCCGGGCAGCTCCGCCATCCCGTCTACCTCGGGCTCCGGCCCGACCTCGGCCCCGAGGAGTGCGCCCGCGAGGGGGCGGGCGGCGGCGCGATGCGGAGCCGGGCCGCCACCCTCGAGCCCG